>CAZJZO010000023.1:0-32858 GCA_964550495.1 uncultured Porphyrobacter sp.
GGGACGAAATTCGCGGCCTTGTCGGGTCGCCATACACGGGGACCGGAAAAGCGCATGAGCGAACGTGAATCAATGGAATGCGACGTCGTAATCGTCGGAGGCGGGCCAGCAGGCCTTGCCGCAGCGATCCGGCTGAAACAGATCAATGAAGAGCTCGAAGTCGTGGTGCTCGAAAAGGGCTCCGAGATCGGTGCGCACATTCTCTCCGGCGCGGTGGTCGATCCAAAGGCGCTGGACGAGCTGATCCCCGATTGGCGCGACAAGGACTGTCCTATGGCGGAAACGCCGGTGACGGACAACTGGCACTGGGTGCTTTCGAAGGGTGGCAAGACGTCGCTTCCGCACCTGTTCATGCCGCCTCTTATGAGCAATCACGGCTGTTACACCGGCTCGCTCGGCAATATGTGCCGCTGGCTTGGAGAGCAGGCCGAAGAGCTAGGCGTGATGGTGTTCCCTGGCTTCCCGGCCAGCGAAGTCCTGATGGCTGACGGTGTGGTGACCGGCGTTGTGACGCAGGACATGGGCGTCGCCGAAGATGGCTCGCACAAGCCTGACTACCAGCCGGGAATGGAGATCCTCGCCAAATACACCCTGTTTGCCGAAGGTGCGCGCGGCTCGCTGACCAAGCAGATGAAGGCCCAGTTCGATCTCGAAGCAAACTGCCAGCCGCAGGTTTACGGCCTCGGGATCAAGGAACTGTGGGACATCGATCCCAAGAAGCACGTGCCGGGGCGCGTGATACACACCCAAGGCTGGCCGTTGACCGAAAGCGACAGCTGGGGCGGTGGCTTCCTCTATCATCAGGCGAACGGCCAGGTCGCGCTCGGTTTTGTCACTGCGCTCGACTACAAGAACCCGTGGGTCTCGCCGTACCAGGAATTCCAGCGCTGGAAACAACATCCGGCGATCCGCGAATATCTCGAAGGGGGCACGCGAGTTGCCTATGGCGCGCGCGCGATCAACGAGGGCGGATGGCAGGCTGTGCCAAAGCTCGCCTTCCCTGGCGGTGCGTTGATTGGCTGCGCGGCAGGCTTCGTCAACGTCCCCCGTATCAAAGGCAGCCATACCGCGATGAAGAGCGGCATGCTGGTGGCCGAGAGCATCGCGTCGGCCATCGCGTCAGGCAACGCGAACACCGAACTGTCCGATTATGACAGCGCCGTTCGCTCAAGCTGGATCGCCGACGAGTTGAAACTGGTTAAGAACGCGCAGCCTGCGGTCGCCAAGTATGGCGGCGATATCGGGACGGTCCTCGCGGGTGTCGACATGTGGATGCGCACGCTCAGGATCGGCTTGCCGATCAGCATGAAGCATCACGCCGATCACACCATGACGGGTCGCGCCGATCTCTATCCGAAGATCGACTATCCCAAGCCCGATGGCGAAATCAGCTTCGATCGCCTGACGAACGTCGCTTACAGCTTTACCAACCATGCCGAGGACCAGCCGGTTCACCTGCAACTGGGTGACGCAGCCTTGCAAAAGGCGAGTGAGTTCGAAGTCTTCGGCGGCCCATCGAGCCGTTACTGCCCGGCGGGCGTCTACGAATGGATCGAGGAAGAAGGCCAGGAGCCCAAATTCCAGATCAATTCGCAGAACTGCGTCCACTGCAAGACCTGCGATATCAAGGATCCGAACCAGAACATCAATTGGGTGACGCCGGAAGGCGGTGGCGGTCCGAACTATCCGAATATGTGATCGAGCGATCCCGCAGGGCACCGCTCGATCCGGGCTTGACGTCGTCCGCCAGAGACAGAGGTACGAGATAGCTATGGACCTAGGTCAAGCACTCTATGGCGTTGCCCTGGTTGCATCAGCTGCCTGGTTTGGAATGGGGTTTCGGTATTTCGGATTTCAGCAGGAAACCGCAGCGAAGGTTCTGGTGCCTCACGAAGCGCGGCAGTCGCCCCTGTTCGAGACGACTGCCGCAGGCGTGCGTTTTTTGGGCGGGTTCAACGCCGCCTTCCTCCTTCTGTGCCTGATCCTTCTGGGCGTAGTCCTGTCTGGCGCTCACCTGTTCGAAGCAAAGCAGGAGCGTGTGCTGCTCCTCGCAGTCATCGGCGCGGCGCACTTCTCCCAATTCGCATTCAATTTGCCGGTTCTGCGAGCAGGCGAACGCAAGGATGTTGCCCTTTGGCCCGTTCGCTCCGGCCCAATGTTGTTCATATTTGTCATGGACATAACCCAGGCTCTGATCTGCGCAGTCGCAGCACTTGCGATTGGCTTGGGCTGATCCGAGAGCGGCGAGATGCTTGAAACCGCCTATGCGAAGATCAACCTTGCGCTGCACGTCCGGTCGCGGCGCGAGGATGGCTATCACGAGCTCGAGACGCTGTTTGCCTTTGTGGACGCGGGCGACACACTGCGTGCACGAGCGGCGGATGAGGACCGCCTGACCACCGTTGGTGAGTTTGCAGCAGGGATCGACAACCCCCTCGACAATCTGGTCGCCAAGGCACTGGGCGCGCTCCCGCGACCACAGGGCCTCGACATCACCCTCGAGAAGAACCTGCCTGTCGCTGCCGGGATGGGAGGCGGTTCCGCCGATGCAGGTGCGTTGTTCCGGATCGTCGAGCGCCAGTTCGGCCTGCCCGACGACTGGTTGGAACGAGCGGCCAAGCTGGGAGCCGACGTGCCCTCGTGCGTGCGCAGCGAGACGGCGATTGGGCGGGGGACCGGCACGGAACTCGAGCCGGTTGAAAATGATCTCGAAGGCACTCCCGTCCTGCTGGTCAATCCGCGGATCACGCTTTCCACTGCATCGGTTTTCAAGGCCTGGGACGGGCTCGATCGCGGTCCGTTGCCCACGGGCACGGCTCGCGAAAATGCCGAGCATGGCCGGAACGACTTGCGCGAACCAGCCATCGCGAAATGCCCGCAAATCGCTGAAGTGCTTGGCGAACTGTCCCGCGTTTCGGCCTGGAAGGTTGAAATGTCAGGATCAGGGGCCACATGTTTTGCATTGTATTCAACCACTAGCGCGCGTGATGACGCAGCGCGACGGATCGCAGACGCACATCCGGAATGGTGGCAAATGTCAGGAAAGCTTCGATGATCGACGGATTGCCATATCGCCAGATCGGCACGGTCAAACGTGGCGGGCTGGTGTGCGTGGCCGATCATGCGTCCAATTTCGTTCCACCCGATGTCCCGCTCGGCATCCCGCGGGAATTGCTTGATCAGCATGTGGCAGTCGACATCGGCGTGAACGGTGTCGCTGCCCGGATGGCCCGGCGACATGACATTCCGGCACATCTGGCCACAGTCAGCCGCTTGGTGGTCGATCTGCACCGAGAGGAAGATCACCCCCATATCGTCCCGACCGAAAGCGACGGGCACCTGATTCCCGGAAATATCGGCGCCGACATTCAGGGAAGGCTCGATACCTATTATCGACCCTATCACGAGACCTTGGCGCAGTGGTTGACGGACGCCGAGCCGGAACTGATCATCTCGCTCCACAGCTTCACTCCAGCGATGTCGTCCTGCGACAAGGATCGTCCGTGGGAAGTTTCGCTGCTTTACAACGAGGACGATCGTGCTGCGCGCCATGCAATCCGCTTGTTCAGCGAGCTTGGCCTGACGGTTGGCGACAACGAGCCCTATTCGGGCGCCAATCTCAACGCGACGATGAACCGTCATGCCGAGGCGCATGGTCGCCCTTACATGTTTGTAGAGGTGCGGCAGGATCTTATCGCAACCCGCGCGGAGCAATCACGCTGGGCGGCAATGATCGCCGATGTCGCGGGAAGGGTTGCGCTGGCGCTCGACTAGAGGCACTGCTCCTGTCGAATTGACCTTCTGACGGGAAACAAAATGTCGTTCGACAAGTCTAAACTGCCAAGCCGCCACGTTTCGGTCGGCCCCGAGCGGGCACCGCATCGCTCGTATTATTACGCGATGGGAATGACTGAAGAGGAGATCGCGCGACCCTTTGTGGCGGTTGCGAGCGCAGGCAATGACTCGGCACCGTGCAACACGACGCTCGATCCGCAAGCCGATATCTGCCGCGAAGGCGTGATAGCCGGGGGAGGGACTCCGCGTCGTTTCAACACCATAACCGTGACCGACGGGATCGCGATGGGCCACCAGGGGATGAAGAGCTCGCTTGTGAGCAGAGAAGTGATCGCCGACTCTGTCGAGCTTTCGGTGCGCGGACATTGCTATGACGCTTTGGTTGGCTTTGCCGGATGCGACAAGAGCTTGCCGGGCATGATGATGGCGATGCTGCGGCTCAATGTGCCATCGATATTCGTCTATGGCGGATCGATCCTTCCCGGCACCTACAAAGGCGAGGATGTGACAGTCGTCGACGTCTTCGAAGCGGTTGGCCAGCACGCGGCGGGCAATTGTCCGCTTCAGGAACTGATCGCGCTCGAGAAAGTCGCTTGTCCCGGACATGGTGCGTGTGGCGGGCAATTCACTGCAAACACCATGGCCTGCGTCGGTGAAGCGATCGGATTGTCGCTTCCAAACAGCAATATGTCGCCCGCACCTTACAGATCGCGTGAGGAAATTGCGCGCGCGGCGGGGGAGCAGGTGATGAAGCTGCTCGAGATCAATCTTCGTCCGCGCGACATCTGCACCAGAGCGGCGTTCGAAAACGCTGCAAGAGTGGTCGCTGCTACTGGGGGGTCGACCAATGCGGCGCTGCATTTGCCGGCCATGGCGAGCGAATGCGGGATCGAGTTCGATTTGTTCGACGTGGCCGAGATCTTCAAATCGACGCCGTATATCGCCGATCTTAAACCCGGCGGAAAATACGTCGCGAAGGACATGCACGAGGCGGGCGGGGTCTATCTGGGGATGAAGACGCTGCTCGACGGCGGTTTCCTCGATCCCAACCCGATCACGGTAACCGGCAAGACACTGGGTGAGAATCTCGAGGAAATCACCTGGAACCCGGATCAGAAGGTGTTCTACGATGTGTCAAATCCGATCACGCCAACAGGTGGCGTAGTCGGCCTGAAGGGTTCGCTTGCGCCTGATGGAGCGATAGTGAAAGTCGCGGGGATGGAACGGCTTCAGTTTTCGGGGCCGGCGCGCGTGTTCGAGTGCGAGGAAGATGCGTTCGAGGCGGTTGAGAATCGCGACATTGCCGAAGGTTCGGTGATCATCATTCGTAACGAAGGCCCCAAAGGCGGACCAGGCATGCGCGAGATGCTGGCCACCACTGCCGCCCTCTATGGACAAGGCATGGGCGAGAAGGTCGCGCTCATCACCGACGGGCGCTTTTCCGGCGCGACCCGCGGCTTCTGCATCGGCCATGTCGGTCCCGAAGCGGCGGATTGCGGGCCGATTGCTTTAGTCGAGAACGGCGACACGATAAGTATCGACGCTGAAGCCGGCACGATCGATCTCGAGGTCGATGAAGCGGTACTGGCGGCTCGGCGCGAAGCCTGGCAGCCACGCACCAACGACTACCAATCCGGAGCTTTGTGGCGCTATTCGCAAACCGTCGGATCGGCCCGCGAGGGAGCGCTGACTCATCCCGGAGCGAAAAGTGAAACCCACGTTTTTGCGGATATCTAGCTTCCTTTGCCTTCCGTTGTTGGTGGCTGCCTGCACGGTCGAAAGCCCCGCACCGGAAGGCGACATGATCGATTGTGCAATCGGTCCAGGCGCCGAGTTTTCGAAGGTGTGCACCTTGGAACTGGCGAGCGAGGGGACATTCCTCATTCACTCTCCGAACGGAGCATTCAGACGTTTCACCTGGACCGATGAAGGAGGCGTTCGTTCACTCGATGGTGCCGATCCCGTAATCTCCGAGCGGGTGTCCTTACCCGGTCTGGGGGCAAGCAACGAGGCGTCGTTTGTTGAGTTCGAAGTGGCAAGCGACAGGTATCGCTTCGACTTGGACCTAATCGATCCGCGGTAAGATGAACACGTCCCAGATCCTGACCGTCGCGCAGATGCAGGCCGCCGAACAGGCGATCTTCGACACCGGCACGAGCGTCGAAGAACTGATGGAGATTGCCGCGGGCGGGGCTGCCGAATGGATCAGGCGGGTGGCAGCCGGACGTTCTGTCACGGTCCTGTGCGGGCCTGGCAACAATGGAGGTGACGGCTATGTCATCGCCCGTCATTTGCGCGAGGCTGGAAATGACGTGCAGGTTGTGGCGCCAATCGAACCGAAAACCGACGCGGCAAAGGCTGCGCGGAAAGCATGGCAAGGCGAAACTCTGTCGTCGGGCAATGGAGCCGAGGGAGAGGTCTTTGTCGACTGCCTGTTCGGTTCGGGTCTTTGTCGCCCCCTTTCCCCTGAGCTTACAGTCCTGTTGCTAGATTTGGCCGAACGCCATTCGATGCGAATCGCTGTTGACATGCCGTCAGGCGTCGCGAGCGATAGTGGTGAATTGCTCAATGACAGGCTTCCGAAATTCGATCTGACACTCGCGCTAGGTGCATGGAAATTTGCGCATTTCCTGCTCCCTGGTCGCGCGCATATGGGAGTGTTGCGGCTCGTCCCGATCGGAGTCGCACAAACCGAAGGCGCGGCCGAATTAGTGGGCAGACCCGAACTTTCCGCGCCAAGCTCGGATAGTCACAAATACCGGCGAGGGCTTGCCGCCATCGTCGGCGGTGAGATGCCCGGTGCCGCAATACTCGCTGCCGAAGCCGCCCAGCGCGCTGGTGCAGGCTATGTAAAGCTGATGGCCAGGGACAACCATCCTGCTTTGACTGCTGGGCTGGTGCACGTCGATGCTCCGCTTTCCGAGGCATTGCAGGATCAACGCATTGGCGCTGTGCTTGTCGGTCCCGGACTCGGCAGAACCGGGACCGCGAAGGATGCTGTCGGGACTGCGACCAGGCTTGCACCGGCTTTGGTCCTCGATGCCGACGCCCTGCACCTGTTGGCACCGGTGCTAATTGGTCGCGATATACCGATGATTGCGACACCTCATGACGGCGAACTCGAAGCCTTGTGCAGGAGTTTTTCGATAATCGCCGAGGGCCGCAGGAATCGCGCGCTCGCTCTCGCCAAGACCACCGGGATGGTGGTCTGTGCCAAGGGACCGGACACCTTTGTCGCAGCTCCCGACGGACGCGTCGCGCTCGCGGCGCCTGCACCCAGCTGGCTATCCGTAGCAGGCACAGGCGATGTGCTGGCGGGTATTGCGGTCAGCCGACTGGCAAATGGTCGGGATCCATTTTCGGCCGCGTGCGAAGCGGTATGGCTGCATGGCGAGGCTGCCCGCCGATCCGGAATTGCTTTCACCGCTGACGAGTTGGTGTTGTCCGTGTCACCAGCCGTTGCAGCCTGCATGTGAGCGATCCGCAAATAGTCTCGCGGATCGCCGCCAAAGGCGACGGTGTGACGGCCAGTGGTCTTCACGTTGCGGGCGCTTTGCCCGGTGACCTGGTGACGGCGCGGGGCATCGTTCAGGAAGGGCCGCATCATGTAGCGCCGCCATGCCCGCATTTCGGGAATTGTGGTGGGTGTCAGCTCCAGCACGCCGACGAGAAATCGCTCGAAGCGTTTGTCCGTAACCGGGTCGTCAATGCTGCAACCGGTCAGGGTCTTGAAGTTGGCGAACTGCTGCCGACGCACCTTTCTCCGGCGCATGCGCGTCGACGCGCGACCCTGCATGCGCTTCGGACACAGAACGGTGCGGTTCTGGGCTATCGCGAAGCCGCCTCCCACCGGATAGTGGATCTGAGCCAATGCCCGGTTCTGCAGCACGAACTCGTGTCCATATTCGCTCCCTTGCGCCGGCTTGTCGCTGAGCATGGACCGAAGTCGGCGGTGGATGTGCAATTGGCGATGGTCGATCAAGGCATCGATATCGGGCTCAGCAATTTCCCTCTCGAAGGCTTGAGCGCCATCGAAGCGGCCACCGACTTTGCTCGGGAGCACAGACTTGCAAGGCTCACAGTCGATCAAGGCTTTGGCCCCGAAGTTCAATGGGAGCCAGAACCGGCGACGGTGACCCTTTCCGGAGTGCCCGTCGCGCTGCCCTCCGGAGCGTTCTTGCAAGCGACCGCCGATGCGGAAGCTGTGATGATTGCGGATGCCCGCGAATGGATTGACGGAAAGATGCAGGTGGCAGATCTGTTTTCCGGGCTTGGGACATTCGCGTTCGCGTTGAGAGAGGGACGCAAGGTCTTGGCGGCGGAGGCCGACCAGGCAGCACATCTTGGCTTCAAGTCCGCGTCATCCCGAACTGGCAGCGCGATTTTCCCGATCCACCGCGATCTGTTTCGCAACCCGGTTCAATCGAACGAGTTGGCTCGCTTCGACGCGGTGCTACTCGACCCCCCGCGTGCAGGAGCCAAATCCCAAATTGCCCAGATCGCATCGAGCGCCGTTGGCTGCGTGGTCTATGTCAGTTGCAATCCATCCAGCTGGGCCAGAGACGCCGCGACATTAGTGGGTTCAGGCTTCAAACTGGCAAGATTGCGACCGATTGGACAATTCCGGTGGTCGACCCATGTTGAGCTGACCAGCCTGTTTTTGCGTTAGGCCCTGAGCGCTGCCAGAATTTGCGCATCGAGCCAGTCGCGATGCTCCGGTTCGACATAGGCGTGACCAGCTCCTTCGCAACGAGCGATCCGCGGGTCGGATTTGTCCCAGTTCTGCTCGAACACCTGCGCGGTTCGATCTGCGGTCGCGAGCAGAATCCTGGCTGGTCCACCAAACGCGTCCAGCCCCTGCCGCATCTCGTCTGCAAGGGTAGAAGGCTCCGACGGCGAGGGAAGAACTGACTTGGTCAGTCCGCGCGCAAGCTTGCCGAGATCGACTCCACCCCGCAACAGCCGGACTATTTCGCGGGGATTTTTGAGCTTCTCTGCATAGCGTGCACGGATAGCGGCCGGGGGAGGGGTCGCATCTGCCTCCCCGCCCTGATCCTCTTCGATGGTCCATGGATTCGACAGTACCAGTCCGTCGCATCCGGCACCTTCCGATAGCATCAGCGCTGAAGCGGCATCGCAGTTTCCGAACCCGATGACACGCTCGACTTGGGGGGCGATCGCACGAAATGCCTCAAGAGCAGCCTGAATGTCGCCACCGCTGCTTCGGAACCCCCGGTTCTCGCCTTCGCTGTCGCCAACACCGCGCCGATCGAAGCGAAACACCGAGAAGCCAGCGCGAGCGATCCTTGCCGCGAGCGAGGATTGGCCCGAAAATGCACCGGACCTCAGCTCGTTACCACCGCTGACGATGAGCAGTCCTGTGGTACCAGGCGCCGTTTCGAGCGTGCCGGCAAGCTTCAGGCTCCCACAACCGAAATCCAGCGGGAGACGAGTCAAAGCCTGTCCCCCAAGGCCAATGCGATTATCGAGGCCAACGCGTCCGCCTGTTTTCCATCCTCGTCGGGTTCGGCGCGCAACCACAGGCCCGGACCGCCCAAAGTCGACTGAGCGATTTCGACCTGGGTCTCGGAATCGCTCGGTCTGGTGTTCTCCAGTTGGCTGAACATTTCCGGGCCGATCTCCCAACCGCCTAGGGTCAATCCATTGGTCCGCCCGATGTCGAGGAGCTGCGCCGAGGTTTCTTCTCGCCCGTCCTCACGCGCAGCAATTGTCCGTGCTCGCAGCATACCACGAAGTTGCTTGGGCCCCGTCTGCGGCGCGTATCGCCAGCCTGACAGGCGGGATGGCGCGATCAGGGCGCCTGAGCGCAGTGTCAGAACGTGCGTTGCATTCATGGATGTGGCAGCTGCGGCCGCCGCGTCGCGCCAAGTGGAGATGGTCTGTTCGCGAAGCGGCTCCAGGCTTTCGTTGCAGCCCGGCAAGTCGGGCAGAAGGCAGTCCAACCCTGTGGCATCGAGCCGTCTCATGACTTCGACCGTGAACCGCCTGAGTTTGTTGGCTTCGTCGAACCAACCGGGCAGCACCAGAATGCGAACGGCGCGACCTTGATCGAACGATAGCAACAGTTCCTGGCTGCTTCCTCCACTCGGAGTTGGAGCTGTCCACGTTCCAATCACGATCGGGACTCAGCGATCCGTGCTTACCCGGCGATGATCTTCGCTTCGGCAAAGCCCAGCAGCCCGCCGTAGGTCTCCAGCATCTCGCCATCGACGTCATCATCGTCGATCACGATATCCAGACGATCTTCCATTTCGGTCAGCAAACCTGCGACAGCCATCGAATCAAGCTCGGGCAAGTGGCCAAACAGACCGGTTTCCGGTGTGAAAGCGTCCGCTTCGTCGGCATCAACGCCCAAGACGTCGGCAATAATCGCTTTCAGCTGCTGGTCGAGGGCGGAGCGGCTCATGACAAGACCCACCTGCTTGGAGCCCAGCTCCTCTTCGGCTTCGCTGCTCGACGGATTGGTACTCATCACAGTTTGGTTCCTATGTTCCGTCCGGGGAGGCCACACGGCATCGCTGCGACCTTCCACATCGTGGTGCGCGGACTTAGCCAGCGTATAGACCGGACGCAAGATCGGGCAATGCCTCGTCGCTACGCAGACGCTGGTATGCAAGTTTGGCCAAATCCAGCCACGCTCGTGGCTGTCTCATGTCGAGGCAATCGATACGGTATCGAGGGCGAGTGCTGTCCATCCAATCCGCCTTGTAGGGTTGATCACCAGTGCCGAAGTCGACCTGTGTCACGTTGTCATTGTCGATGACATGTTCGAACAAGGCAGCGGTCAGCGTGGTTCCAGCAGACAGTTTCCTGAAACTCTCAAGATGCGCGAGTTTGTGAATGTAAGCGATGCCGCCTTCCACGGTCCAGAATTGCGCCGCGATCGGTTCTTCGCCGGCGAAGGCGATGCCAAATCGCAGACGTCCTGCATCCGCTTCTTCCCGCGCGAATTCTCGCAGCATCTCTGGGTGGTCTTCCTCTGGTTTCCAGCTGGCGGAGTAGATGCGTTCGTAGTGATCCCAGACTTCGTCATCGAAGCTCGAACTGATCTGCACGGCGACTTTCCGGGCTTTTCGTTTGAGAGTTGTACGCAGGCGACCGGGACGGGTAGCCCAGTACTCTTCGAAACTTCGCCCTCGAACATCCAGCACGTGGTTGAGATCGCAATGCGAAACTTCGACCCGCCAACCGGCGGTGCGAAAAGCATGCGCGAGCCGATCGACCGATCCGTCCTCGCCTGGTACCGGCTCAAGCGTTACGCGGTGTCCGCGCGTCTTGAGTTGCCTGGCGATATAGACAAGCAATTGGTCTCCGGCCGGGCCGACCGGGGCGAGCTGCCTCCAGGTGAAACTGTACCAGTTCCTCAAGGGCATTATTCGTCCCGCATCCTCGGTAAGAGCGAGCGCGACAGAGGCTTCCTTGTCGCCCGCAATGGCGATCAACGGCGTGAGTCCGGTGTCGACCAAAAGGCTGAACCACTCGGCTCGATCGAACGGCGAAGCGGCAGCCTCGACCGCACCATCTGCAAACAGCTCTTGCAAGACGTTAACGCTATCGTGATACCGCGCTTCGATCACTGCTGAATGCTCCTTAGGATCCGCATGCAAAGCTCCATAGATTCAACACCTAGACCGCTCGATCACCTTGCCGAATTGGCAGGCGAGGGCGGCCACGGTGATGCGCCTGCATTGGTGCTTCGCGATCAGGTGCTTAACCACGATCAGTTAAGACAGCGTGTGGATCACCTTGCCGCGTGGCTCGTGCGTGAAATCGGCGAGTTAGGCGCAAGAGTCGCGACCTGGGCTGCAAAGGGAGAACTGACCTGCCTAATGCCGCTCGCCGCCGCGAGAGCCGGATTGGTGCATGTCCCGATCAACCCGTTGCTGAAACGGGCGCAGGTCGCGCATATCCTGGCCGATAGCGGGGCGAGAATGCTGATCGCCACGAAGTCTCGGCTGAAATCGCTGGATGAGCAGGATCGTCCCTCCGGCTGCGTCGGCCATGAGGAAGGCGCGGCGATTGAAGCCGCTCTCGATGCCGCGCTAACTCTTGGACCGTCGAACGCCGATCCCGACGCGTTGACCGCGATTCTCTACACGAGCGGGTCTACCGGCAAACCCAAGGGTGTCATGCTTAGCCACGCCAATCTTTGGCTCGGCGCTGTCAGTGTCGCAAGTTACCTTAAGCTCGCGAAAGATGATGTGACGCTAGCAGTGTTGCCGCTGTCGTTTGATTATGGCCAGAATCAGCTGCTTTCGACATGGTATGCGGGTGGGAGCGTGGTGCCACTCGATTTTCTGTTCCCCAAGGATGTCTCGAAAGCTTGCGCCGCTCATGGAATCACGACCTTGGCGGCTGTGCCCCCCCTGTGGGTACAGCTCACCGAGTTGGATTGGCCGGAACAGGCAAGCGCGCCTTTGCGCAGGCTGACCAACAGCGGTGGGGCGCTCACTACCGAGTTGGTGGAGGATTTGCGGCGGATTTTCCCACATTCCGATCTGTATCCCATGTACGGACTGACCGAGGCCTTTCGCTCGACATTCCTAGATCCGGAGCTCGTCGAAAAACATCCAACATCAATGGGTAAAGCGATACCGTTCGCAGAGATTCTGGTTATCGACGATGCCGGATCGGTGGCAGAAGCTGGCGAAGAAGGCGAACTTGTTCATTGTGGACCGCTGGTCGCGCAAGGTTATTGGCAGGATCCCGCGCGAACCGCCGAACGCTTTAAGCCTGCGCCCGAGCAATCGACATATGGTGGCACGGCGGTGTGGTCCGGCGACAGAGTGAAACGAGATGAGACCGGATTGCTCTATTTCATCGGGCGGCGCGATGCGATGATCAAGAGCGCTGGAAACCGAATAAGCCCGCAAGAAATCGAAGAGGCCGCGATTGCGAGCGAGTTTGTGCAGGAAGCAGTCGCTCTTGGCATCCCCGATGATAGGTTGGGGCAGGCGGTTCATCTTGTTGTCCGTGGTACAGCAGACGAATCCGAACGCAGCTTGTTGGGACGCTTTCTCAAATCCGAGCTTCCCAACTTCATGCAGCCGCAAATGGTTCACTGGCGCGATGCGATGCCGCTCAATCCGAACGGCAAGATCGATCGAACGGCACTATTCAAGGAACTGAGCCGATGAAGATCAAACCAGTCGGACCGATCCCCGCCGGGTATGTTTCCGTGGATGGAGAACTCGCGATTGGCGGGCGGAAGGCGAGCGAATTGGTGGCGGACGTGGGGAGGACGCCGGTGTTTGTCTATTCGCGCGATCTGTTGCGCCAGAGGCTTGAGCAGCTTCGTGCAGTTCTTCCAGACCGCATTGGCGTGAATTTTGCGATCAAGGCCAATCCACATCCCGATGTGCTGAGAATTATGGAACCGCTTGTCGATGGCTTCGACATTGCGTCCTCGGGCGAACTGGCGATGACACAGGCGGCCGGGATCGACGCCAGGCGTGTGAGTTTCGCCGGACCAGGTAAGCGCGACGACGAACTCGAAGCGGCCATTTCGACAGGGGTCACGCTCAACTGTGAATCCTCTGGAGAGGCCGGACGCGCATTGGCCATTGCTCAGAGGCTTGGGGTTGCACCCCGGATCGCAATTCGAGTGAATCCTTCATTCGAGCTCAAGGGTTCGGGCATGAAGATGGGGGGCGGCGCCAAGCAATTCGGTGTCGACGCCGAAAAGGTACCCGAACTGGCCAGACAAGTCATCGCCGAAGGGGCCGAGTGGCGAGGCTTGCACATATTCACAGGCAGCCAGGCCCTAAGTGCAGATGCCATTATAGAAACGCAGGGTAACGTTCTGAATTTGGCTGCAGAGTTGAGTGACCTAATTGGCGAAGCACTTCCCAAACTCAACATGGGCGGCGGATTCGGGATACCGTATTTCCCGGGCGATGAGCCGCTAGACTTGCCGGCGATCGGCAAGGCGCTGCACGGATATCTGACCGACTTGCCGGCAGCTCTTTCGCAAACCGAGCTATGCCTTGAACTCGGACGCTATCTGGTTGGTGAAGCGGGCGTTTATCTCTGCCGTGTGATTGACCGTAAGGAAAGTCATGGCACGACCTACTTGGTAACCGACGGCGGACTGCACCATCAACTCGCCGCTTCAGGCAACTTTGGCACGGTCGTTCGGCGGAATTACCCGGTCGCCATAGCGTCGCAGTTCGATGCCGAAGCCGATGACGTGGTTAACATCGTCGGGTGTCTTTGCACGCCACTCGACCGTCTGGCTGACCAGGCAATCATGCCTCGTTCGGACGTCGGTGATCTCGTCGCGGTCTTTTGTGCAGGCGCATATGGAGCGACTGCGAGCCCGGCAGATTTCCTAGGGCACGGACCAGCAGCCGAGATCTTGGTTTAGCATCTGATTAACCTGTCCGAAATCGCTGTCCCGAAACGGGATAGCCCCTGAATTCGCCCCGTATTCCTAACATTATGTTCACCATTTTCGGCGACAAAGATCGGGTCATTCGCGGATCGGGTGTTGCAGGTCGCTCCTGCAGTTAGGCATCGCGCTCCGCTTGGTCAGACCAGGGAATCGTTTTGATGCTGAAATCGCTGTCTTTCACCCGTATCGCGGGCGCCTCCGTTGCAACTGCATTTCTCGCAGCCTGCGGGGGAGGGCCAAGCACACAATTGCCTCCCGCAACATTCAACACGGCCAGCACTGAAGTGCCGACCGAGGACTACATCCTTGGGCCGCTTGATGAAGTGACAATTCATGTATGGCGCAACCCGGAATTGAGTGCCGAAAAGATCCAGGTCCGACCTGACGGACGGATCACTATTCCGCTGGTGCGCGACATGGTGGCGGTCGGAAAGACTCCGACCCAACTGCAGGACGACATTCGCGAAGAGCTCAGCGAGTATATCGAGCAGCCGATCGTCTCGGTCATCGTCAACCAGTTCAACGGTGCGCTCCCGCAGCAGATCCGGATCACCGGAGCGGGCGCTGAACCTGCCGCGCTGGCGTATCGCGCAAACATGACAGTGCTCGATGCGATGATTGCCGTCGGTGGACTTGGGGAATTTGCAGCAGGCAACCGTGCGACGCTGACCCGCTACGACGGAAAATCGAAAGAGAACAAGATCTACCGCCTGCGGCTCAAGGATCTCCTCAACAAAGGGGACGCCAGCGCCAATGTCGCGCTCAAGCCGGGTGACACCATTTCCATTCCGGAGAGCCGTTTCTAACGGGCGCGCTGGGGCATGAGCGAGATATTCGAAGAACTGCGCACGGCGCTCTACTCCGTCTGGCATCGGCGGTGGCTTGCGATTGCAGTCGCATGGGGCGTCTGCCTGCTTGGCTGGTTGGTGATCGCGATGATCCCCAATTCCTATGAGTCCAAAGCGCGCATTTATGTCGACGTTGAGGACGTGCTGTCGGAACAACTCAAGATTGCCGGAGACGGCAAGGAAGAGATCCAGCGTGTCCGTCAAACTCTCGCGAGCAACGTCAACCTGGAGCGGGTCATCAAATCGACCAAGCTGGGCGAAGACATCACGACCACCGGAGAGATGAACAGCGCGATTGCTGCGCTGAGCGAGAAGGTTACGGTCAAGAGCGAAGAGGACAATCTGTTCGAGATCACTGCCGAAGTCGGCAAGGGCGACCTTTCGGATGCCGAAAACGCTGTTCTCGCCCGCAATGTCGTTCAGAAGATGCTCGATATCTTCCGCGAAGAGCACATTGCCGGCAACAAGGTCGGCATCACTCGCGCGATTGCGGAGCTCGATGAGCAACTCGAAGAGCGCAAACAGGAATTGGAAGCGGCCGAGGAACGCCGTCTGGCGTTTGAAGCGCAGTATCCCGAGCTGATTGGCGGCTCGCAGACGCTCTCTACCAAGATCCAGCAGGCGCGCACCGAATTGCGCGATATCGATGCCGACCTCGCCGCAGCGCAAAGCGCATTGGCTGCAATTGATGGTCAGCTTTCCGGCACGCCGCGTACGATCATCGCGAGTGGTGCTGGTGCAGTTGGGCCCCGGGCGGCGTTGATGCAGGCACAATCTCAGTTGGCGGAGCTGCGAGCACGCGGACTGAAAGACGGGCATCCGGACGTGGTGGCGACAACCAAGCAGGTTCAGATCCTCACTCGCCAGGTTGCCGCTGCCGGTCCCGACAGCGCCGGCGGGACACCCAATCCGGCTTACACTTCGTTGCTTGCCATCAAGGCAGACCGTCAGGCCGGGGTCGAAGCGCTTCAGGCACGCCGTGCCGCCCTGCAATCCCAGACCGCTTCGCTGATGGCGAGCCAAGCGGCCGAACCCGAAGTGGCCGCAGAAGCGAACCGTATCAGCCGTGACTACGACGTGTTGCGCCAGAACTACGAGAAGTTGCTGCAGGACCGCGAAGCCATTCGCACGCGTGGCAATGTCGAAGATGAGACAAGTCAATTCAAGTTCGATCTGATCGACCCGCCTGTGGTCCCTCAGAGCCCTGCCGCGCCGAACCGTCCCTTGCTGCTGTTTGGCGTCTTGTTGGTCGGTCTCGCGATGGGCGCGGGGGTTGCCTACACCATGAGCCAGCTGCGTTCGACCTACGCGACGCCGCAGAAGCTGGAGCGTGGCTTCGATCTCCCGGTCATCGGATCGATTTCCCTGACGGTCTCGGACGCCGCCCGAAAGCTGGAGCGCCGCCGTGTCAGGCAGTTCGCAGCGGCCTGCGCCGGCTTGGTCGCTGTCTTCGGGATGCTTCTGGTGATCGAAATTGTCTCTGTCGGAACGGTGGCGTGAGGAGAGGGGCATGACCGAACAAAGCAAAATCAATCGCAAGGGCTCGAAGCGAACGTCGCTGTTCGAGCGTGCCGATGAGATGTTTGGGCTCGACAAGCTTGGCGCTGCCGCAATGCCCGCCAATCTCCCCGACATTGAATCGCGCGTTCCGCGAGCGGTTCGCGATGCCGCCCAAATCGCGCATCAACATGCTGCTACAGAAGAACTGGTGGAGGTGCCTGAGGGCCCCGCTTCCGTTCCTGCAGCTGCGCAGGCACCGAGTCCGAAACCGCAAGAACGCAAGGTCGTGTTCAGCGGTCCGCGCCAGAAGATCGACCGCGAAACACTTCGCGACGAAGGCCTGATCGTTCCGGAAGACCAGGTGACGGGCTTGCTGGAAGAATTCCGGATCGTGAAGCGCGAATTGTTGGCCGATGCACGCGCTGCTGGGGATGCTGCCGCCCGCCGGATCTTGGTGTGTTCGCCTCTTCCAGGCGAGGGCAAGACCTATTGCGCAATCAATCTCGCCATCGCTCTTGCCGCCGAACGCGATGTCGAAGTCCTGTTGGTCGATGCCGACGTCTTGAATCCGTCGGTTGCCGGGCGTCTCGGCATCGAAGGCGGTCGGGGCCTGATGGATACGCTTGCGGATGACGACCTGCATCCCGAACGGCTTGCAATCGGAACCGATATCGAGCGGCTGTTTGTCTTGCCCGCAGGTTCCAGCAGCGCCCGCGATGCGGAGTTTCTCGCCAGCGCGCGGACCGAGCAAGTGCTCGATCGTCTGACCCGCGGTGCGCCAAATCGGTTTGTGATCTTTGACACGCCGCCAGCGCTGGCTGCTTCGCCAGCTGCGGAACTCGCGGCCCATGTGGGACAGGCACTGCTGGTTGTGCGTGCCGATGAAACCAGCCGCGCTGCGCTTGAAGATGCTCAGCAGCTCTTGTCGGCGTGTCCCGACATCAAGCTGCTTCTCAATGCAGCTCGGTTCAGTCCGTCGGGACGCCGGTTTGGCGACTACGGCGAGAGGGAGTGATGATCATGCGAGTCCTCAAAGCAGCTTTGCTGGTTGGCTTGGCAACAGTGGTAGTCGCCGCGCCCGCCGTGGCCCAGGATCAAGGCGAGCGCGATGGGCCTTCGGTTGCGGTTCAGCCCTACATCGAGGTCAGTCAGGTGCTGAGCGCGGAGCTTTCGCCGGGCAACGACGTGGTCACCTTTACCCAGGTTGCCGCGGGCGTCGACCTCAACGCACAGGGTCGCAATAGCGGTGCCTCGGTTTCGCTGCGCTACGAGCGCAATATCAGCTATGGTGACGATCAGGTGGACAGCGACACGATCAGCGGCGTTGCTCGTGTTTATGTCTCTGTCGTTCCGCAGGCGTTGACGCTCGAAGCGGGCGCCCTGGCTGCGCGTACCCGAGTGGACAACGGTGGCGGTGTCTCCAACAACCCGCTGGTTGTCGAGGACGCAGAAAGCCAGATTTACAGCGTCTATGCCGGACCAAGCCTCGCTACGCGCGTGGGTGCCGTGGACGTGACCGGAGTCGCTCGCGTCGGCTATAACCGCTTCGAAACCGACAATGCCGTGGTCGATACCAATGGCGATCCGGTCGATGTGTTCGACGACAGCGTGACCTATACCGGGCAGATTCGCGCCGGTACGCGTCCTGGCGATGGCTTGCCGGTCGGCGTCGGCGTAACTGCCGGGGCTTTCCAGGAGGATATTTCCAACCTCGATCAGCGTGTTCGCGATCTCTATGTCCGCGGTGACGTGACTGTCCCGGTAACCGACAATTTCGCTGTTGTTGGCGGTATCGGATATGAGGATGTCGAGATTTCCAGTCGTGACGCCCTTCGCGATGTCGATGGAAATCCGGTTCTCGACAGCAGCGGGCGGTTCGTTACCGACGATTCGGCACCGCGCCAGATCGCCTTCGACGTCGACGGTCTGATCTGGGATGTCGGTGTTGTATGGAATCCCAGCTCGCGCACGTCGCTCGCTGCGACGGTCGGGCGGCGCTACGATTCCACAACCTATTATGGCAGCTTCTCGTACGTCCCGAACGAGCGCAGTGCGCTCAACATTTCGGTTTATGACGGCTTGACCGGGTTCGGCGGAGTGCTGAACAACTCCCTGTCGGGACTTACAAGCGACTTCGATGCAATCCGTAACCCGGTAACGGGCGACTTTGGCGGTCTTGTATCCGGCGAGGACGGATCCAGCCTGCTGGGCACCGTCGGTTCAGTTCGCTCGGCAGCGTTCCGCGGCCGCGGTGTCAGAGCCAGCTACCAACGCCGGATAGGCCAGGCCACCGCTGCAATTGCGGCAGGATACGATGAGCGCGAATTCATCGCTGCTGCCGGCACGATCCTAGCCGCTGCCGACGGGCTGACCGACGAAAGTTACTACGTCAACGCCGCGCTCACGCGTCCGATCGGTCGCAGCGCTTCGTTCCAGACCAATGCCTATGTCAATTGGTTCAAGAGCGGCGGCGACAATGGCGATGTGACCGCCGTCGGCGCATCGGCTGCCTACAACCGCTCAATCACCAACAAACTTTCTGCTCGAGCAGCGCTCGCGGTCGATTACTTCGACAGCGAATTCACCGCAGAAGACTTCGCATTTGCAACCGCCTTGCTCGGTCTGCGGTACGATTTCTGATCCACGGAGCCTCCAAGACTATGTACGACCAATTCTATGGCTTCAGCGGACGACCATTCCAGCTTACGCCAGATCCTCAGTTCTATTTCGAGAGCGGCAGCCACAGAAAGGCCATGTCATATCTCGGCTATGGGCTGAACCAGGGCGAAGGCTTCATCGTCATCACGGGCGAGGTTGGAGCTGGCAAATCAACGCTGGTGGCGCACCTGATGGAACAGGTCGACCCCGAGGCTCTGACAGTCGGTCAGGTCGTAACCAGCGCGCTCGATGGTGAGGAACTGATCCATGTCGTCGCTCAGAGCTTTGGTCTCATCGTCGATGGACATGACAAGGCTGGAGCGCTTGGGGCGATCGAACGATTCCTGCAAGATGAAGCGCGGGCAGGCCGGCGCTGCCTGCTGGTTGTGGACGAATGCCAGAACCTGGATTTCACCGCTCTCGAAGAATTGCGGATGCTATCGAATTTTCAGCTCGGTTCTCACCCGCTGCTGCAAAGCCTGTTGCTGGGACAACCGGAGTTCCGGCGCACGCTGGCACAACACCCCGATCTCGACCAGCTTCGCCAGCGGATCATAGCTTCGCATCATCTCGAGGCGCTCGATGCCGATGAGGTCGAAGACTATATTCGACATCGGTTGGCGCATGTTGGCTGGAGCGGCCGCCCTGAATTGGACGAGGGCCTGCTTCCGGCACTGTATCGCAGCACCGATGGTATTCCGCGTCGGGTCAACCAGGTGATGAACCGCTTGCTGTTGCTTGGTGCAATCGAAGAGCAGGATGTGATCACGGTCGCGATGCTTGAGGCGGTGGTAGAGGAAATGACCTCCGATCAAACGCGCGGCGTCCGCGAAACCGAGGACTCGATGAGTGTCGAGTCGGATGCTGCAACACCGGCAACTGGCGCCGGTCTGGATAGCGTCCCCGCATCCGAAGTCGCTGCATTGCTGGCGCAACGTGACGAACGCACCGCAGAACTGGAAGCCGCGATCAGCGATCTGCAAGCCGCCGGGAAAAAACCCGCTGCCGAACGAGTTGGGAGTTCAGCGGAGCGTGCGGACGATGCGGAAGTGAACGAAGCGCTTGAACGGATTGAGCGTCGGCTCGAAGAGCAGGAGCAGAGCTTCCGGCATGTGCTGACCATGCTGATCGAATGGCTAGAGGACGACGCGTCGCGCGAGGCTGCCTGACCATGACGGACGTCGAAAAACCGGCAATTGTGAACGGTCTGTCCGTCGACGTTGAAGACTGGTTCCAGGTTGGTGCGTTCGAGAATGTGATCGAGCGCAACGATTGGGATGACATCAAGACGCGAGTCGAAAGCAACATCGATCGCATTCTCGATCTGTTTGCCGAAGCCGAGGTTCACGCGACCTTCTTCACGCTCGGTTGGGTCGCCCAGCGCCACCCGGCAATGATCCGCCGTATCGCCGAAGCCGGGCACGAACTGGCCAGCCATGGCTATGATCATGCTCGGGTCTTCACGTTCGATCGTCACACCTTTGCTGAGGATATTCGCAAGGCACGCGAGATCATAGAAGATTGCTCGGGCCAAAAGGTTACCGGCTATCGCGCTCCTAGCTTTTCGATTGACCAACGCACGCCATGGGCGTTCATGGAACTGGCAGAGCAAGGCTATGTCTATTCCTCCAGCGTCGCGCCGGTCGCGCACGATCACTATGGCTGGCCTGAAGCGCCCCGGTTTGCATTCAAGCCCATTCCATGGGCGGAGATCGTCGAAATCCCGGTGACGACCGCAATTCTTGGCGGTCGCCGCGTTGCTGCCGGAGGTGGCGGTTTCTTCCGAGTGCTGCCCTATGCCTTCTCGCGTTGGGCGATCCGGCAGGTCAATCGCCGCGACGAGCGACCCGCCGTGTTCTACTTTCACCCATGGGAGATCGATCCCGATCAACCCCGCGTGCCCAACGCACCGATGCGTTCGCGACTGCGGCACTACACCGGGCTCGAGCAGATGGCGGGTAAGCTACGCGATCTCGTGCACGAATTTCGCTGGGGCCGCATGGATATGGTTGCCCATCGCGAGGTTGCGCGAGCGACCGAACTGGGTGCCGACCAGACGTCGGAGGAGATCGCCGCGTGAACGCTCCGGTCGACACCACGCAGAAAGTCATTGAAGTCGATTTGCACGATGCTGCCCAGGCGCGGCGGGTAGAGGCGTTCGTCGCCGAGCGGCGGGCGAGCCTTTTTCACCGGCCAGCGTGGTTGCTTGGCGTCGAGGCGGGGACCGGCCAGCGCGCAGCCGGGTTAGCGATCGAACGACTAGGGGTCATTACCGGATGGCTGCCGCTCACGCGGGTTCGCTCATTGCTATTCCCTCCAGCACTGGTTTCGAGCGGCTTCGCAGTTGGCGGAGGAATCTGCTCCGTAAATGCTGAGGCAGCGGAATTGCTGGCGCGCGCGGTGGAAGAATTCGCCGTTAGCAACAGCTATCCAAGTGTCGAACTTCGCGGCGGTCCCATCCCCAAGAGTTGGGCGCGATGGGACGACAAGCATTGCGGATTTGCCCGCAAGCTCGCTGCGGACGACGATGCGGAACTGCTGGCAATTCCGCGGAAGGCTCGTGCAGAGGTTCGCAAGGGGTTGAAATTTGGATTGCCCGTGCGGATCGGACGTTCGAAACGGGATCTTGCGGATCACTTCGCCGTCTACAGCAAAAGCGTCCGCAATCTTGGGACGCCAGTCTTCCCAAGGAAGCTGTTCGCCGCGATGCTCGATGCCTTCCCCGACAGCAGCGACATCCTCACCGTGTTCAAGGATGACGAGCCGATCGCGAGCGTGCTGTCATTTTACCACGATGGAGCGGTCATGCCGTTTTGGGGCGGTGGAACATTTGGCGCCCGAGCAGCACGGGCGAATGAATTGATGTATTACGAGCTGATGCTGCACGCCAGGCGCAAAGGCATGCAGCGGTTTGACTTCGGGCGTTCGAAAACCGGGAGCGGTCCGTACAAATTCAAGAAGCACTGGGGGTTCGAACCAACGCCTCTGGCCTATGGCGCATGGACCGCACCTGGAGCTGAAGCGCGCAACATCGATCCGACCAGCGAAGCGTATCGGAACAAGATCGATCGCTGGAAGAAGCTACCACTTCCCGTCGCCAACCTAGTCGGACCGTTCATCGCACGCGGGCTGGCCTGATGGATGATATCCTGTTCCTAGCGCATCGTGTGCCGTTTCCGCCCAATCGCGGCGACAAGATTCGTGCGCATCATTTGCTCAAGAAATTGGCCCAGATCGGGCGTGTGCATGTCGGTTGCTTTGCCGAGAACATCGAGGACAGGGCGAGCGAAGGGGAACTCGAAGCCTTGGCTGCGTCGCACTGCCTTGTGAACCGCAACAAGCCTTTGGTGCTCGCTGGGGCAGAAGCCGTTCTGGCTGGCAAACCGGTTAGCCTAACGGCGTTTCACAGCGCGCGATTGGAGCAGTGGGTGCGCGAGACAATCGCTGCGTACAATGTGCAGTCGATCGTCGTGTTCTCCGGCCAAATGGGGCAATACATTCCCGATGACTTCGCTGGTGAAGTGATCGTCGACTTGTGCGATGTCGATAGCGCCAAGTTCGAAAGCTACGCCAAAGCGGGAGAGAAAGTCTGGCTCAACGGCAGGGAAGCCCGCTTGCTTGCGCAACAGGAGGACCGGCTAGCGCGCCGCGCCGACGTCAGCATTCTGATCAGCGAGGCCGAGGCTGAATTGTTCAGGCAGCGCCTGCAGGCGCCGGCGAAAGCGAACGTGCAAGTAATTGGCAACGGGATTGATGCCACATTCTTTGATCCTGCGTCGTGCGCGCCTCACCCGATCCTCGTCGGAACCAAGGGGCCGCATTTCAGCTTCACCGGGCAAATGGACTATCGTCCCAATGAACAGGCGGTGCTCTGGGCAATCGAGCGTCTCTTGCCCGAGTTGCAAGCGCGCCATCCCGAAGCGCATCTTCATATCGTCGGTCGCAATCCGACCGCTGCGCTTCAGCAGCATGCCGACACTGTTGGAGTAACGATCTGGGGCGAAGTTCCGGATGTTCGACCGTTTATCGCCGGTGCAGATTGTGTACTCGCACCGTTGCTGATTGCCCGCGGAGTCCAGAACAAGGTGCTGGAAGCCATGGCAATGGCGCGCCCCGTACTGCTTACCCCCGAGGCAGCGACCGGTATTTCCGCGAGAGACGGCGAACACTGGATGGTCGAACCCGCCGAAGCGCAAGCCATGGCGAAGCGTTTCGATGCGATTTGGAGCAACCGTGAGTTGGGCAGTCGGATCGGCGATGCCGCGCGCGACTTCGTAGTCTCCAACCATGTCTGGGATGCCATGCTGGAGCCGTTGGAGCGTTTCCTGGCTGTCGATGCGAAGGACGCTCGCAATGCAGCCTGATCCCGCGCTTCAGACATTCAGGCAAAGCAGTCTGCTCGATAGCCTTCCCGCAGCGTGGCGCGTGCCGCTTCTCGCGCTGAGCGTGAGTGCTCTCACGCTGATGCTCGTTACTGCTCGTGAGTGGGGCGAAATGTTTCACCAGTGGTGGGATATCGACACATATAACCACATCCTGTTGATCCCGTTCATCATTGCCTGGCTGATCGGGATGAAGGCCGGCGAACTCGCCCAGCTCAATCCCAGGCCATGGTTCCCCGGATTCGCTCTGGTCGCAGCAGGGCTTGCTCTCTGGCTTGCAGGCAGGTTCACCGAGATCAATCTGTTGGCCCACGCCGGAGCCGTAGGCGCCGTGCAGGGGACGGTGGTGGCAATTCTCGGATCGAGGGTTTCCTACCTGCTGGCCTTGCCGCTGTGCTTTGCTGCGTTGCTGGTCCCGTTTGGCGACGAGATGATTCCACCGCTGCAGATGATTACTGCGGAGATTGCGATCGCTCTTACGCTGTGGAGCGGAGTGCCGGCTGTAATCGACGGGATCTACATCGATACGCCAGTAGGCTTGTTCATTGTTGCCGAGGCATGTTCGGGCGTGAAGTTCCTCATCGCCATGGTCACACTTGCAGTTCTGGTTTGCTTCACTCGGTTCGAAAGTTGGGTGCGCAGAGCGCTCTTCATGGTTGCTGCGATTGTTGTCCCGATTCTCGCCAATGGCGTTCGTGCGTGGGGCACGATCTTCATCGCCCAGAGCCAGGGCGTCGAATTCGCCGCCGGTTTCGATCATATTTTCTATGGCTGGATCTTCTTCGGGATCGTGGTCGCGCTGGTGCTCGCCGGGGCCTGGCGATTTTTTGAGCGCGAACCAGAAGACTATGGCTGGACCGTGGAGCAGGTTGAGACACTGCCGCTGGTTAGTCATGCGGACAAGCAGGCGGTCGGTGTCCTTCAGGCGCTCGGCGCGATTGTGGGGCTGGCTATCGTTGCCGGCATCATCGCCGCAATTGTGACTGTCCCGGCAATCGGCTAGCCGCCCCGATATGTGCGGTGTAGCGGGAATATTCCATCTGGAGACGCCGAAGCCGGTCGATCCGGCGCGGGTCGAGCGGATGTGCGATGCGATGGTCCATCGCGGCCCCGACGGCGCCGGTGTCTGGACCGATTCCGGAGTGGGGCTTGGTCACCGTCGCCTCTCGATCATCGACCTCGAAGGATCACCGCAACCCATGCATTCGGCCGACGGCCGATGCGTGATCGTCTTCAATGGAGAGGTCTACAACTTTCGCGAGCTCAGACGCGAGCTGGAACAGGACGGAGCCGAGTTTCGAACGGAGGGCGACACCGAGGTCATTCTTGCCGCGTGGCAGAGATGGGGCGTGGATTGCCTCAGCAAGTTGCACGGCATGTTCGTTTTTGCGCTCTACGACCTCGATCGCAGGCAATTGCTGCTGGCTCGCGACCGGTTCGGTGTGAAACCGCTGTTCATGGCGCGCTTGTCGGATGGCAGTCTGGCCTTTGCGTCCGAATTGAAGGGCCTGCTCGCGCATCCCCTGCTGCGGAGGCGGATCGATCCCCAAGCTCTCGATGCCTATCTGACCTGGGGATACGTCCCCGACTCGCATTCAATCTTGGCGGGCGTAGAGAAACTCGCAGCAGGGCATTATCTGTTGCTCGAAGCGGGCAAGGGCAACGCATCGCCAAAACGGTGGTGGAATATCGACTTCTCCCGTCGGGCTTCGGGAAGTGAGGCCGATCTGTCCGCGCAACTCATCCATTTGATGCGCGATGCGGTGCAATCGCGCATGGTCTCCGACGTTCCGCTCGGCGCTTTCCTGTCCGGGGGAGTCGATTCATCGAGCGTCGTGGCCCTGATGAGCGAAGCCAGCGAAGAACCGGTCCAGACCTGCTCCATCGGTTTCGATGTCGATACGGTGGAGGAGACAAGATACGCAGAACAGGTTGCGCGACTGTTCGACGCCTCGCACCGCTCGCGCACTGTGAGCCAAGACGATTTCGCTGCGATGGATCAACTCGTCGAGATGTTCGACGAGCCGTTCGCCGATGCGTCTGCCTTGCCGACATGGCGGGTGTGTCAGCTGGCGCGTGAGAAGGTCACTGTCGCCTTGTCCGGCGATGGAGCCGATGAAGCATTTGCCGGCTATCGACGCCAGGTGTTCCATCATAACGAGGAACGCATCCGCTCATTGCTCCCCGCTGGCATGCGTAGATCGCTGTTTGGCAGAATTGGACAATTGTGGCCGAAAGCCGACTGGGCGCCGCGACCCTTCAGGGCCAAAGCGACGCTTCTGGCACTCGCCGAGAGCGGTGAGGAGGGTTATGCACGCGGGCTTTCGGTCAACACTCACGCAGCACGCTCGGCGATCTACTCGGATGAGTTTGCAAGGAAGCTCGATGGGTATCGAGCAGAAGACGAACTTATTCGCATCATGCGAAACGCGCCAGCTCGAACAGGGTTGGATCGAGCGCAATATGCAGATCTGACTTTCTGGATGCCCGGAGATATTCTCACCAAAGTGGATCGAACCAGCATGGCGGTTGGCCTCGAGGCTCGTGAACCGTTGCTGGATCACCGGCTTGTCGAATTCGCAGCAACCTTGCCGGATTCCATGCGGGTCAAGAATACGACCGGCAAATATCTTCTCAAGAAATGCATGGAGAGATATCTGCCCCACAACATCCTCTACCGCCCCAAGCAGGGGTTCGTGACTCCGATCGCGGAATGGCTGCGGGGTCCGCTCGCAAATGAGGCGAGGGCGATAGCTGAAAGCCCGATGTTGGGGCAAACTGGAGTTTTTTCGCCTGATGCAATG
This sequence comes from uncultured Porphyrobacter sp., assembly GCA_964550495.1. Taxonomy (GTDB): domain Bacteria; phylum Pseudomonadota; class Alphaproteobacteria; order Sphingomonadales; family Sphingomonadaceae; genus Erythrobacter. The sequence goes on from CAZJZO010000023.1 coordinate 26,402, forward strand.
GCTTCCTTGGCCGAATCACACATTTCGGGCTCGGCGGACAATTCGCGCATGCTTTGGCAGCTGATCATGCTTGAACGGTCGCTTGATCGCCTGAAAGTGTCAGGCTGACGAGACACTTAATTATGAGGCCAAATCAACACGGTTGGCCCGAAATGAGACTCTCGCTGGACGATAACGGAAATTTAACATTTGCTTTGACGCGGCCCTGTCGCCTAGATTCCACCATAACGGAGCCAAAAAGGCTGCATGTTCGTTTGGGGGGGTGAAAGTCTCCAGATGACTTCGGGTCGCATCGGAGAAGTAAATCAATGGACAGCTCGGCGAGCAAGGCAATTCCCTTGATAAGCGAAGATGAGTTGCTCGCAGAAAGCGCGCTGCACGCATCCGTCCCGCAAGAGCTGTTGTCTCTGCAAGAGCTCGACGTCTTGTATGACGACCGAACGGCCACGCTCTGGACTTTCATGAATCCGCAGGGGCGTCCGAGTTTTACGCCAGCAATGCTCGACGATTTCGAGTCCTGGCAGGAGCTCATTGATGGCGGCTTCGGGCCAGGCAAAGTCCCCTTGCGGTATCTGGTGCTCGGCAGTCGGTCTCCCGATGTCTTTTGTTATGGCGGCGACCTCGCCTTGTTCCAGCGTTTGATCCGCGAAGGCAATCGTGACGGGCTGGTTGAATACGGGCATCGATGCTGCGCAATTCTGGATCGCAATATCCGCACGCTCGACATTCCGATGCTCACCGTTGGCTTGGTGCAGGGCGCTGCGCTGGGAGGTGGATTCGAGGCTTTGTTGTCGTTCGACTACATCGTGGCGGAGCGTCAGGCGACATTTGGACTGCCCGAGATCATGTTTGGCCTGTTCCCCGGAATGGGCGCTCATGCGCTGCTGTCGCGCAAGCTGGGCAGCGCCTTGGCGGATCGGATTATTGTTTCGAATGAGACGTTTACAGCCGAACAAATGTACGAGATGGGCCTGGTCCATGTGCTCGCAGAACCCGGTGATGGCGTGCATGCCGTACGCGATTTCATCAAACGCTCCGATCGGCGCCATGCTGGCCTTGTCGGCTCGCGCCGAGCGATCAAGCAGGTCTGGAAGCTCGAACTGGCGGAGTTGAACCGGATCACCGAATTGTGGGCCGACACTGCCCTGCAACTTCGCGAACAGGATCTGAAGGTGATGAGCCGGTTGGTCGCAGCGCAGGCGCGCGTGGCTGAGCGGACCGCCGCAGCCTAATCTCCCGCTCCATGGCCGAGCGCCATATATTCATCGCTTTGCATCTCGTTGAGCCGGCTAGCTGTCCGCGCAAACTCGAAGCTGCCATCGCCCGACCGGTATAGATCGTCAGGCAGCGCATCGGCGGTGACGAACAGCTTCACCCGGTTTTCGTAGAGTGCGTCGATCAGCTTCGTGAAGCGGATCGCCTCGTTGCGCTTTTCGGGGCCCATCACCGGGATTCCGACGACGATCACGGTGTGAAATTCGCGGGCGATCGCGAGGTAGTCTGCAGCGCCACGATTCTCGGCACAAAGCCGTTTGAAGCTGAACACTCCGACGCCCTTCAGCGCCTTGGGCACGAACAATGTCCTTCCGCCTCCGAGGTCGAGATCGCAGGATGGCACGTTGGCGGCATCCTCGGGCGCAAAGTCTGTCAGGCGAAAGAATGCTTCACGCACTTTCTCCGTTGCTTCGTCGCCCAAAGGCGTGTGCCAGGTTGAAAGTCCGCCAATGCGGTCGAGTCGGTAATCGAGCGGTCCGTTGAGTTCGACCACATCCATTGTCCACTCGACCAGTTCGATGAAGGGAACGAACAGCGAGCGATTGAGACCATCCTTGTATAGGTCGCGGGGAGGACGGTTGGACGTGGTCACGATCACTGTCCCGTTTTCCATCATGGTGGAGAAGAACCGGCCCATGATTGCAGCGTCGGCTGTGTTGGTGACCACCATTTCGTCGAATGCGAGACACCGTGTCTCCGCCGCCATTTTCAACGCGACCGACGTGAGAGGATGTTCGCGGCCAGCCTTGCGCGCTTCGGTTACCAGCGCATCGACTTCGAGCATAAATGCGTGGAAGTGAACGCGGCGCTTACGCTTGATCGCCAGTGTATCGACGAACAGGTCCATCAGCATCGATTTGCCACGACCGACCCCGCCCCACATGTAGACGCCGCAGGGATCGTGCGAAGCTGCCGCTTTGCCCGTGAGACGTGCGAACCAGCTGCGTTTGGGCGGACCGGCCTGCAATTCGTCCTGCAATTGCTGCAGCCGTTCCACTGCTGCCTTCTGAGCTGGATCGGGCTGGAGCTGTCCGTCCGCGATCAGCTCCTCATATCTCGCCAATATGCCGGACATTACCCATCCTTGCGAGCGACAAACTTGCGGATGATACCGCTGTATGCGGCAACGCGATCTTCGTCCTGAACGACTTCACCACGCACAAACACCAGCTTTCCGGTTTCGCGAATGATCTCGGTAACGGCATCAAGCGGTCGTTTCGGATCGCCTCCACCAATGAACTGGGTCGAAAGTTCAAGTGTGACGGAAGGCCCCGCATTCCCGGTCCCGACCACATGCATTGTGGTGAACAGCGAGATGTCGATCAGGCCGAGCGTCACCGCACCATGGACGATCCCCTGCAGGTTTTCGTGCTTGCGCTCCGGGAACATTCGCAGCCGGCACCTGTCACCTTCGCGCCGGGTGATGAGCTTGCCCATCACCGCGCCATTGAACAGCGTTTCGTCCTTGAGATTCCAGTGATGCCAACCCGGATTGTCCGGATCGGGGAGGTGATCGAAGACGTCGTCCTTGAATGCCACCAATCAGATGGCCCGCTCGGCCATCATCTTCTTGGTTTCGGCGATCGCCTTCGCCGGCGACAGGCCTTTGGGACAGACATTCGCGCAGTTCATGATCGTGTGGCAGCGATAGAGCCGGAACGGATCCTCGAGCGCGTCGAGCCGCTCGCCGGTCATTTCGTCACGGCTGTCGGCAAGCCAGCGATAGGCCTGGAGCAGGATCGCCGGTCCGAGGAACTTGTCGCTGTTCCACCAGTAGCTCGGGCACGAGGTCGAGCAGCATGCGCACAGGATGCACTCATACAAGCCGTCGAGCTTCTCGCGCTGCTCGGGCGACTGCAGCCGCTCCTTGCCAGACGGCGTGGTCGAGACGGTTTGCAGCCACGGGCGGATCGAGGCGTATTGCGCGTAGAAGTGGGTGAAATCGGGCACCAAATCCTTGATCACTTCCATGTGTGGCAGCGGTGTGATGCGAATTTCGCCCTTCAGGTCTTCGATCGAAGTGGTGCAGGCGAGCCCGTTCTTCCCATTCATGTTCATCGCGCACGAGCCGCAGATGCCTTCGCGGCAGGAGCGACGGAAGGTCAGTGTCGGATCGACCTCGTTCTTGATCTTGAACAGCGCGTCGAGAACCATCGGTCCGCATTGGTCGAGGTCGATTTCGAACTTGTCGTAGCGCGGGTTCTTCCCGCTGTCGGGATCGTAGCGGTAAATCTTGAACTTCTTCACCCGGCCACCTTCGGCCTTATGCACATTGCCGCGATCGCTGATCTTGGAATTCGCGGGGAGGGTGAAAGTCGCCATGTGTGTCTGATCCCGTAGTCGTTTGCGACCTATCTAACGGCTTGGCGATACGAGGCAAGCACGCGTTGTTGCAGGTTTTGGGATAAGGGTTGAGCCCAATTGCACGCCGGCTGATTTCACGCCGTGGGAGACATGGACCGCATGTTACACGGTCCAAGGGCTTAGATCCGCTCGATGAAATCGGAGCGTTTTGATCGGTACAGTCGATCATTGAATCGGGATGCAGGCGGAACCAGCAGGTCATCACCGCCTTTTATCCCGCATGGACAATGTAGGAAATCACCAGCCATGGCCCCAGCGCGCTGCAATCTTCGGCAGCACCGGCGGGATCGGCAAGGCGCTGTGCCATGCGCTCGCCGAGCGAGGGTGCGAGACAATCTATGCCGGGTCGCGTCAAGGCGAGGAGCCGGCCGGTGCCCCGTTCACACCCTTCGCATTCGATCTGACCGACGAAGGATCGATCGAACTTGCCGCATACCAGATGCGCGAAGCACCGCCCGACTGTGTGATTGTGGCCAGCGGCGTGCTGACGCTTGGCGATGGCACCGGGCCTGAGCGGAGCTACAAACGCCTCGATCCCGCCGCGATGGCTGAGGTGCTGGCGCTCAACACAATCGGACCTGCACTCATCGCGAAGCACGTTCTACCATTGATGCCGCGTGCTGACCGTTTCGTCTTCGCCGCCTTGAGCGCCCGTGTCGGATCAATTTCCGACAATCGCCTGGGTGGCTGGCATTCCTATCGCGCCTCGAAAGCGGCGCTGAATATGCTGCTCAGGAATTTCGCTTTGGAGACGGGCCGCACGCACAAGCTCGGCGTGATCGTGGGGCTGCATCCCGGAACGGTGGACAGCGCGCTGTCGCAGCCATTCCAGTCGAACCTGCCTGAGGGACAACTGACCGAGCCAACCGAGGCGGCGGTGAACTTGCTCAATGTCTTGACGGGTCTGATGCCCGAGCAAAGCGGCAGCGTATTCGATTGGCAAGGTGAGATCGTGCCCGCCTGATCGTTCAGTTGTCGCGCAATTGATCCGGAGCCGTTATCCCGTCCTCGACGAGAGAGTATCGGTCGTCAGAGCCGCGTTCCGATTGCTTCGAACATGCCAAACACAGTTGCAAGAAACAACAGCACCGCAATTATCAGCAACAAGTCGGAGTTGCGCCAACACCATTCGACCATCTTTTCGCCCTCTCATCAAACCGATCAGCCAACTTACGCTCGTGATCGAGGATTGTTCCTTCGCAGGAAGATTCAATCTTCGTCATACGACGAGCGACGCTCACGATAACCGCCATAAGCTCTGGCAAAGGTCAGGGTCTTAGGCAAGGAAGCGCTCTCACGATCGGGCAACACGATCACGGGAATCCACTCCCGCTTCGACCCTGAACTTGCGCATCTTCCGCCTGAGACATACGCTCGCTCCGCGCCGATATTCGTTACGATGCGGGGAGGTTGGGAGCTCGGCGGTGAGCAAGTTCGATCAGAAACTCACAGCAATCTGGATGCGCTTCGGCAAAAGAGTGCTGCCGTTCGCCGATGCGGCAAGCGAGAGCCTTCCTCTGTCCAAACTGCTGCGACTGTCGCTCATCCAGTTTTCGGTCGGCATTTCGCTTACACTCTTGGTCGGAACGCTCAATCGGGTGATGATCGTCGAACTGGGTGTGGCTTCGACGATTGTCGGTGTCATGCTTGCAATTCCACTGCTGGTCGCGCCCTTTCGCGCTCTGATCGGCCATCGCTCCGATACTCATCGCTCCGCGCTTGGCTGGCGCCGCGTGCCCTTTATCTATCGCGGCACGATGGTTCAGTTCGGCGGGCTGGCGATCATGCCGTTCGCGCTTCTGGTACTCGCCGGAGCGCTCCAGTCGGGTGATTGGCCGGCCTGGATCGGACAAGCCAGCGCCGCTTTGGCTATCTTGCTTGTTGGCGCAGGGGTTCACATCACTCAAACCGTTGGCCTTGCGCTTGCAACCGATCTGGCTGCCGAAGACCAACAGGCCAACGTTGTCGGACTAATGTACGTGACCTTGCTGGTCGGCTCGATCGTATCGGCACTGGCCTTTGGTGCCTTCCTCACGAACTTCACCTCGGGACGTCTGATCCAGGTAATTCAGGCCTGCGCGGTGATCACTCTTTTGCTGAATTTTGTCGCCACCTGGAAGCAAGAACCGCTCAACCCGCCGCATCTGATGTCGGAGCCGCCGCCCCCACCACCGACATTCAAGCAGAGCTGGGATGCCTTCATTGTTCAAAGCCAGGCCATGAGACGGTTGGTCGTTATCGGGATCGGCACGCTGGCCTTTACGATGTCGGATGTCTTGCTTGAGCCGTATGGCGGGCAAGTGCTCGGCCTGGATGTCGGTACGACGACGAAGCTAACCGCGATTTTCGCCGGAGGAAGCCTGATCGGCTTTGCCATCGCTTCGTATGTCTTGAGCCGTGGGAGCGATCCGGTGAGAATGTCCGGTATCGGAGCGGCAATCGGCCTGCCCGCATTCGCGATGGTCGTTTCCGCTGCACCGCTGCAATCCCAGTTGATCTTCTCTGTCGGAGTGTTCTTCGTCGGTTGCGGCGCCGGACTGTTCGGCCATGGCACCTTGACGGCGACCATGCGCTACGCACCCGAAGGTCAGGTGGGCATGGCTTTGGGAGCGTGGGGCGCTGTGCAGGCAACTGCCGCAGGTGTGGGAGCGGCGTTAGGCGGGGTCTTGCGAGATTTGGGGGGCGGCATCGTTCTGTCGGACGCTTGGCCGGCAGTCACCAACGGATACATACTGGTCTATTCCCTGGAAATGATCCTGCTCTGTGTCGCACTTCTGTTCATGGTGCCGCTGGTCCGGCAGCCAGTGTCCGCGCCGAG
>CAZJZO010000024.1:0-2412 GCA_964550495.1 uncultured Porphyrobacter sp.
GCGGCGCTTCAACGGCAGCGAACCGTCGCATGAATGGAGATCGCAAGCTGGTCGGCGCTCGACTGCCCGGGCGCAGTGACCTAGCCCAAGATCATGATTGGCCAATGTCCCTCAGCAGCGCGGCAAACCAGTCTTGCGAAGGATCGAACCGCTTTCCACCGGCAATCCGTTCAAACTCGATTGCGCGCAGTTCGCCCCCCTTGCCTTCGTCCTGCCCAACCACGCCCGAAACGCCCGCCAAAGCGGATTCCACTGCGTGAGCGACAAATGCGCGGATCAGGTCAAGATCCGCATCGTTGGCCGGAGCGGAACGTGAGAAATACCCGCTCTTCTGCACAAGCACTTTCTCAGCGCCAATTTCCGCAGCAAGGCGATCTGCGAACCATTTGCCTGGATTGACCTTGTCGAGTTGCACATGGCCAAAGGGATCGCGAGGGACGTGGTCTCCTGCGCGTTCCATTGCGGCTACGATATCCTTGACCCCCGCCCCTTCCGAAACAAACAGGTTCACCCCGTCCTGTGCGTCCATGATGCCCTTCAAGCGGCGCGCTTGCGCATCGATGTCGATCGACAACTCCGGAATGAAGACGCCGTGAACTCCCCATCGCTCAGAAGCATTCTCGGGCCATTCGGCGAAAGGCGCGCTTTGGACCCAGCGATGATGCTCAAGTGCTGTCGCAGCGGTCAGCCACCCACAATTGCGGCCCATCACTTCATGCACGATCAGCATGCGCGGATTGGCTGAATGCTCGGCGATGATATTGCGCGCATAGACTGCGCCCTGTTCCGCTGCGGTCCAGGCCCCCAAAGATTGCCGGATCGGGATCACGTCATTGTCGATTGTCTTGGGCAATCCGACAACAGTGAGATCGTGACCGTTCTCGCGCAAATACTCCGCTAGGACGGCTGCAGCACAATTGGTGTCGTCGCCTCCGATCGTGTGCAGGATATCGACCCCGTCACGGCTCAACTGCCTTGCCGCAACTTCGAGCGGATCGGCCCCCGGCTCGACGAGACCACGCTCAATGCAATCGGCGGTGTTGGTCAGTTTCACACGGCTGTTGCCGATCGGGCTTCCGCCGAAGGCGTGCAACCGCCCAGCCGCCTCGCGCACCTTGCTGGTCGCCTCCATCGAATCGCCCTTGAGCAGTCCTGCGTAGCCATTGCGATAAGCGATGATCTTCAAATCGGGCGCTACGGCACTGTACCGCTCGATCAGCGCGCCAACCGCGGACGACAGGCAAGGTGCCAGTCCGCCCGCTGTGAGCATTGCAACAGTTTTCGTGGTCATTCGGCGAGTTTGCCAAGCCGTGAGAGATATGGCCAGCCGAATAGCAATTCAGCGAACTTGTCGAGGATTGGTGTTCGTTCGGCCAGCGGCTATTTGAAGTGAATTCGCACCGGGAAGTCAAAGCCAGGCGCTCGGCGTCCGCTGCTCGCCCATTCTCTCATCTGCGACTGCATCCGATCGTAGAGTTCGCCGGAAACCAGCTCCCAATCCGAGAGATTGTGCGACGAACGCACCACCCGCCCGACCGACCGTCCAAGAGTAACGTTATAGATCACGTGACCGCTGCTATCGGAGCGGATCTCATAGATGGCCTCGCGATTTCGCGATCTCAGAATCGAATCCGTATCGTCGGGATCGACGGAATCAGAAGGATAGATCTGAATAATGTTTAGCGCCGGGTCGATCTCCTCGAAAATCACTGGCCACGCTGAGGGTCCGGTTCCCGAGCCCGGGCCACTCAGCTGTCGCCCGCTTTGACCTCCCCCGGACTGAGACTGCCCGCCAGAAGGAGGAGCCGTCTGTCCGCCCGCAGGAGGAGGAGGCGTTTGCCCCTGTCCGCCCGATGGCGGTGGCGGAGTCTGTCCCTGACCTCCAGAGGGTGGCGGGAGTTGCTGGCCCTGACCTCCCGATGGCGGTGGCGGGGTTTGCCCCTGACCCCCAGCTGGTGGCTGCTGACCCTGACCTCCCTGAGGCGGCTGCCCCTGCCTTCTCCCGTTTGCGCCACTTGCCTGGGCTTCCTGATCGCTCAACGCGTCGAGAATGGCCTGCAGGAGCCGTCGGATTCCGCCAAGGATAATCGCCAGCAATTCGCCGTTGGGCGACAGACTGACCGAACGTTCCGCTTCATCGACAATGATGATCAGTCTGGAAACCAGATCACGCAGACCGGAAGTATCGCTGGAGCTAGAGGACGATTCCAACAGGAGCTCGAGCGCGCGTTCCAGCAGGTCGCGCGCGCCTTCCGCAGAACCACCGCTGCTCTGCCCCTGCGCTCCCCCGTTTCCGCGACCCTGTTGACCGCTCCCCTGTCCGCCCGGCTGTTGATTGCCCTGCCCGCTTCCCTGTTGAGGTTGGCCACCTTGCCCGCCCGTTGAGCCCTGCCCGCCTGTTGAGCCTTGCCC
>CAZJZO010000024.1:2512-25548 GCA_964550495.1 uncultured Porphyrobacter sp.
GAGGTTGGCCACCTTGCCCGCCCGTTGAGCCCTGCCCGCCTGTTGAGCCTTGCCCACCTGTTGAGCCTTGCCCGCCGTTGCCCTGTCCAGGCGTTGCCGCCGACGCTTCGCTGCTAAACAATGCAATGGCCAAGGCGGCCAAGGCGGCGGTAGCGGTAACCATCCCACCTTCTGCAAAGAGGCCCGCTATGAATGTTCCAATAGCCGCCAATGCAGTTCCGATGGCAGCAATTATTCCCAGTTTCACCGCAAGCACCGCGGCCGCAACCGCGAGAACGACGATACCTATGCCAAGCAGGATATCCTGCCAGTTCTCGGCTATCCAGTTCCCGAAGTCGCTCAGCGCTTGCATCACCGCTGCAAATGCGGCCGCCAGACCTTCACCAATCGGCTCAAGCCACTCACCGATCTGCCGCATCATGCTTTCGAGCCGCCTCGCGATCTCTCGAGCGCCTTCATAAAGGAAATAGGCGACCGGACCGAGCTCGCCCATGGGACGGCAGAAGTACCAATAGATGCCATCTCCAAGGGTAAAGACATGGAGCATCTGTGGGGCCCACCAAGGCGCAAGTGGGAATGGCACGCCGGGTGTGAACCAGGTCGGCGGGATCGGCAGCGCCATACGCGCGCCGTTGGGAACTCCACCAGCAGCTACCGCCAGGACATCGTAAGCGGTGATGTAGGTCATCAGATCAGCTTGGGCGTTGATGTTGGTGGTTAGCGGCTTGATCGATCCCAACAATGCGATGTCCGGCGGCGGAAAGGGCGGGAAGAAGAATGCAGGCGGCGGGAAGGCGGCAGCGGTTCCGGGCGCTGGCGCCGTGAGCAAGGGATAGGTGTAAAAAAGGTCCACCAATCCGTTCGTCCCGGCCCCGCCACCCGGGATGAAGACTTCGGCCATCATCCCGGGATATAGCACCTGCATCTCAACTTGGATCATTCGATGGATCCGAGTGCCAAGCACGCCATTGCTCGGTTCGTTGGGATCCCAGCAATTGCCCGCGACCGCTCCATAAAGTCCCGGCGCAGCGGCGGTCAGACCATGGTTGTCGCCCCCTCTTTGCTGCACGACATGCGCGAATTCGTGCGCAAGCAACCGTTTTCCGACCCCGGTACCCAGTGCGGCACCAGAACCGCCAAAGGTAATGGTTTCACCGGAGGCGATCGCGTCTCGTCCCAGAATGCCGGTCAACATTCTTGCACGAGGGCCGGTATGGATCGTCACGTTGGAAAAATCGGCCCCGAAATATTGCTCGTAAGGGGCGCGAACCGCCTTTGGCAGCGTGGTACCGGTACCCACGGCACTGCGCATCCTGCGACTTGCCGTGGCCGTTGAGGTAGGATGTGAGATCGAACCGCGATTGGCAACGACTGGTCTGGACGGTTTGCTGCGAGGCGATCCGCGCATGAACCCGTCTGCCGCGCGATCCGCCTGGCGCTCGGCCGTGGCTCGCATGGATGTCCCGCCGCCAAGGCTGGCAGGCACCGAGGTTAGCGAAGTCATCGGGCGGGCGGGCGCTCGCGACGGAACGTTGGGCGATGGAGTCGCCTGCCCTTGCGATGCGCAATTGCCGCAGGCACAATTCGATTTGCACGAAGAGGATTTGGCGGCGCCGATCATGCCCGTATCCAGCCTTCCTTCTCGGCTGGAGTCAGCGTCTTGCCGCTCTTCTCACGCTCAAGCTCGGCCGCTTCCTTGAGATCGGCCATGGTCACGGCAGCACCTCCGCGCGACGCGGCAAGGTAGGCAGCGTTGAGCGCAATGTTGCGGATCTCGCCGCCGGTCGCGTTCATTCGCGCGAGCCGGGCGAAATCGACCTGATCCACCGGGCAATCGCGCGGGAAACTGCGTCGCCAAATTGCCAGACGTTCTTCCATTTCGGGGTAGGGAAACTCGACGACAAAGCGCAAGCGGCGCAGAAATGCTTCATCGATATTGCGTTTGAAGTTGGTCGTGAGCACTGCCAGTCCGCGATAGGCTTCAAGCCGTTGCAGCAGATAGCTGACCCCGACATTGGCATACCGATCGTGGCTGTCCCGCACTTCCGAACGCTTTCCGAACAGGGCATCGGCTTCATCGAAGAGCAGGATCGCACCACCTGCATCGGCGGCGTCAAACAGCTTGCGCAAGTGTTTCTCGGTCTCTCCAACCCATTTGGACATCACCGCTGAAAGGTCGATCCGGTACAGATCGAGTGACAATGATCGGGCCAGTATTTCCGCTGCCAAGGTCTTCCCGGTTCCCGAAGGCCCGGCGAACAGGACCGACAATCCGCCTCCACGCATGGCGTCGCCGACCTGGAAGCCCCACTCGCTGGCCAAATGCGCCTTGTGGCTCACTTGCGCTTCGATTGCTTTCAACGTTCTCAGAGTACGACGAGGAACCAGCAGGTCGTGCCAGACTGCGCCGCTTTCAACTCGGGTTGCGAGCCCATCGAGCCGCTCCCTGACCAGTCTGCGTGCATCATTCCATGTATCATGTTCCGCCTGCTCGCGGCCATGTCCGGCCAAGCGCCGGAAGTGAGCCTCGCGCAGGTCGGCTATTCGCTCGGGCGCCATGCTGAACTGGTAGGCCATGCGCTCAACAAATCGCCGGTCATCCAGATCCAGCGGTGCCTTGCCGCACCAGGCGGAAAGCTGAACGCCCGGATCATGGAAGGGCAGATCGAGCATCACTGCGTGGCGCCGACGCCGGAAGACGGGATCATCACCCAGCACAACCACAGGGCCGCGGAACCTTTCGACCAGAACAGACGCTCTGCAGCTCTCTTCAGCAGTCCCCGGTTCGACGATCAGGAGCGCGTCGACCAGGGCTGCGTCTCGCGCCACGATCGCCGCGAGACGAGCCAAACGCTCGGTGTCTGTCGGCAGATTTGAAGCACTCAGGAAAATGGGGCGGAGGCCCGCCGCGAAAGCCGCACCTCGCGAGACTGCAGCAGCGTCATCGACTGGCCCGTTCAATTGTATAAGGGGGGCGGGTTCGCTGAGCGCCTGTCGGAACGCGCCGCCCGGATCAAGCGATTGACCGGGCGAGACGGCTTGTTGAGTGACGTAAGTGAGCGTTTCCCTGCTCAAACTCGGGCTGCCGACGAGCGAGGCCAGCACCGCCTCATCGATAACGAGTGTTTGTGCAAACGTGCCCGCGTCGCTCTGCACCAGATCAATCAGGCAATTCTGCCGCAGTGGTCCTTCGGGCGTGAGGGCAGCCCAGTTCGCTCCTGGCAGGATCGACAGCGCGAGACCTGCAGTTGGGCGCCCGGCGAGTGGCCCCTGTCGCTTTGCAATCAGGGTGTGGGAATCCGGCTCGAGCACCGAAAAGGCTGCCAGCAACAGTACGCCGCGCGAAAATTCGTCCAGCTCAAAGCGAGCGGCAATGCGCTCGACACTCGCCACCTGCGGCAAGAACGCCACCTCTTTCCCTGCCAGGATTTCGCGCAAGGCGTCGAACGCGGACTTCAGTTCCGCTCTAGGATCTCCGGTCCCGACAGACAGAGGGTCCAGCATGCGCTATTTGCGCTTCGCCGGAGTCCTGCGCGGCCTGCCGCCGCCGGCGGTAGACTTCTTGACCGCGGCGGCAGCCCTCGACGTGGTCTTGGCTGTACCTGCCTTTGCAGTGGCTGACTTGACCGCGGCCCTTTTGGCAGGCTTCGCGGCTACACCGGTTCTTCTGAGACCTTCGCCGGCATAGTCGTTGCTCGCCAGCAGCTTTTCAAAGTCGATATCGGGCTGTTCCTTTCTGATCGCTTCGAGCGCCTTGCGTTCGCGGGCAATGGCCTGGTTCAGACGCGTGACCGTTCGCTTTTTCTGCTCTTCAAGGCTGGCGATCCGCGCGTCGATACGGCCGACCTGGGCAGACAGGCTCTCTTTGCTCAGTTTGGAGACCAGACTGGCGGTGGGTTTCGCAGTCAGTCGTTTGTCGAGATCGGCGATCGTCTTGCTATGCGCTTCGGCAAGCTTGCTGATGTCCATCTTTGGTTCCTTCCGTCAGATCAACTGGTTGAAGCTGGATTCGGGGTTCGGGAAATTGGGTCCGTTGGCAATCGCGTTGGTGGTGATGTTGCCCATCACGGTACCCGGCATGTTCTGGAGGTTCATCGAGGGTGCCAGGCCGAAAGTCTTGACCTGGTTGCCCGAGACCACACCAGCCCGACCATCGATCAGGACGCTGGCTCCGCCCTGATCCATCGGCCCCCAGTGCTCGCAGTAATTGTGGCTGAAAATCACGCGCTCAAACCGGAGAATGAAGTTGTCGATCAGCGGTGTCTGGCGCAGTTCCACCAATGCGCTTTGGCCCTTGCCGCGGAACGTGTTGTTCGAGATCTGGCACGGGAATCCGAGCGATCCGACATTATCGCTGAATTCGAACGAGAATTCGAACATGCCGTGCAAGAATAGGGCGCGATCTTCCTGGCCATCCGGGCGATTTTCCAACCGACCATAGCTGACATAGTTTTCCGACACGAAAGCTTCGAGGATCAGGAATCCGAAGATACCCGCGGCCACACCAACCGGCGGCGTTCCATCGACGGGAGTGCCTGTATCGAACACTTCGTTTCCGGTGACATGCCATTCGCCAAGGTGGAACAGCGCGCCAAGCCCGAAGGCAAAGGGCGACTGGGCGCCGCTGTTGCTCACCGCGTTGCCGCTAACCACGAGACGTCCGAGACATTGAAGAAAGAACATCCCGGCCAGAACGGATTGACCGACCGTGTTGTCTTTCACGCTGCTGCCGAACTCGGCATTGAATGAGATGCCGATCCCGGTCGGACCGATCCGATTTCCCTCAATCCGCGTGTTGCGACCACGCTGCGAACTGATCCCGAAACGTGAGAGCGGGATCGAATTGTCACGCACCATCGCGGCCACCGTGTCGATCAACGAGATCGCAGCGAGGTCGCGATTGGCGAATGGCGTAAGCTCGTTCTCGGACACGGTGACATCGGCCGCATCGGCCACAAGGATGGCAAGGCTGACCTCGCGGACATGGTTCTGGGCTACCAGGACGTTCTCGGTACGATGAGCGACATCGTCTTCCGTCACGCCGATTGCTATCCCGGTAGTGAGGCCGTCATCGTCAGCGTTTAGATCGGCTTCTATCTGGTTTTCGGTGATCGTATGCCCGTAGCCGGTCGCTCGGATTCCCGCCCTGCCGCTTCCCGCAAAGCGGATGTGATTGCCGCGGACCGTGCATTCGTCGGCGGCAATATCGACTCCGTGCATGACAATCGTCTCATCGTCTTGCGGGATCACAAGCAACTCGATCACGTTGTCTGCGACCAGTGAACGATCTGCCCCTGATTGGCGTGAAAGCCCGAGCGCATCGTCGTTGATCGTCACTCCGCTTCGAACATTCGAGATGCGGTTTCCCGTGACTGTCACTGGCCCGATCGCACCATTGGCATGCACTCCGGCGAGCCCCTCGAACTCTTCGCTGGACAATGCCATCGAGTTGTCCTGGATCGTCACAAATTCCGACTGCGATCCCACCAGGATTCCGGTTGCAAGCCTTGCGAATTCGCAATCGCGGATGTCGATTTCTGCGCATGTCAGCAAAGCGATGCCGAAGCTCGCCAACTCGCCCGCACTGGCAAAACGGCAGCGTTCGACATTCACGCTCGAACTCCGAATCATCTCGATCAGCCCAGCCCCCTGGCTTGTGCTGGCGTGCCGGAATTCGATCATATCGATGTCTACGGCATCGGCGCCCTGAACCTGCATGATCGGACCGACCGAGTTCATTTGCACAATCGCCCCTCGGCTCTCGCCCACAATGCGCAAGTTGGAGGTCGTGACGACGATTGTATTGCGGATCTCGTGAATGCCCGCGGTCAGGCACACACACCCTCCTATGTCGGGGGGAATCTCGTCGATTGCAGCCTGTATGTCGTCGCCTGGCTCAACGGTGATGGTGCAACAGCAATCGTCATCGTCGTCGAGGGGATCGCGGCAATCGTCTATGACGGCGGTGAAGACTCCGCCAGCGGCACTGGCGATCGCCAGGCGGCAATAGTGGTGGTGGTAATCCTGCGGAGGGGCGGCATCGAGTTCTTCGACCGAACTGTCCGCAAAGCGGGCGATGAACGTCCAATTGTCATTCACATGCCCTTCGCCACCCGCTGCAAAGGTGAGCGCAGCCTCAACCCCGTCTTCCAAGGCGATGAATGTCCCGTCGGTGGGAGCGGGTATGAGACCGTTTGATCCGGCGGCATCGAGATCGGCGAGCATCACACCGTTCTCATCGAACACCTGATTGGCCTGATCCCATCGCCTGAGGACTGGATTGCGCGTCTGGTCTGCGTCCACGCCGCCGTCGAGCACCAACGCGCCTGCCGGGAGCGGGTTTTCGAGTGTGATCGTGTTCGATGGATCATCGACCGTCAGCACCCGGGCCATCGTCCCGGATTCTCCGGCCAGCAGCCTCTGTTCGTCGGTGATCTCGACCCAGTCGCCCGGGTTGAAGCGCAGGAAGTCGTCTTTCGCGACCTGAACAACCTCGATCACATCATTCTGGGGCAGAGCGAGAATGGTGGTTGCGACCGAACCATTCACGCGCGAGAATTTGACCAGCGGTGTCCCGTCATCCTGAAAATCATGGATTTCCACACGATAGGTGCGGTTGTCTATGCCGCGATACTGCGCGCCCGGGGGCAGCAGGCAGGGATCGGTCAGGGCCGAGGCGGGATTGGCACGCGTGGTCAGGCGCGCATCCGATGGCGCAATGTGATCTGTCCAACCCGCGATTTCATCGCTTTCGGTCGCGCAATCGACCCCCGCTTCCAGGGGTCCGAAATAGCGGACCTGCCAAACAGTCTGGCGCCTTGCAAAACTGTCGGTGGTAATCGCCGGATCGAGGATCGATCCGTCTTCGAGAAATGTGACGTCGCGCTGCCAGACATCGAGATAGACGAGGTGGGTTCCGTCCTCCAGTGGCAAGACGCCTTCGGTCCCATAGGGCTGATCGGAGAACAGCACCGGATCGGGCCCTCTCAACTCTGAAAGTACCTCGTCGAAAACCGGCCCGCCTGTCCCGAAATTCTCGGCCTGATGCCCGTCCACGTAATAACGGCCCGGCGCAATGGTCAGCTCGCCGCCGGCAACGCCGATCAGGAAGCTGTCGGGCAGTAATGGCGGATAGCCGCAACGACCGCCGAGATCGACCATCGTCGAACGCAGGCGCCGATCGCGCAGGGATCGATCCTCATTGACGGGCGCATCGGTCGATACGCGGCCCTGCATGGTCGTCGTCCAAACGGTATGGCGCGTTGGATCGTAGCTCTTGCGGCTGATGTCGATCGTCATTGGACTTTCTCCTCTCGCTGCATGGCGCGGCTCCGGTCAGGTCGCGAAGACATGGTTCGCCTCCAGTCCGCTTGGCAGGAATTCCTCTTTGCGCACCGCAAGGTTGCTCTCGCGATATGGCTGGTGAAGGTGCTGCCACAGGCCCATTTCGCTCTCGTCATCGGCACCTGTGCGGATGCTGACAGGCACCGACGTCAGCAATTGCAGATACGCTGCTCGCCCATAGGTCCGTTCGGTGTACGCGGGTCGCAGTGGTGCAGTGACCCGTCGTTCGATCGTCGCTTCCTCGAGCGGTGTGAGCGCCGGGTTGGCCTCGCGCGCCAATCGCAAGGCTTCGCCAAGTGCAAGGCTTGGCTGGCAGCGATAGCGTCGCGGCACCCGGCTTCCGGGCGGAATCCAAGAGAACCGCGCGCAGCCCTGCTGCGTATCGCGCGCCCGGATCGCGTTGACCCAGGTGTCACCGCCGGGATCAAGCTCTGCGTCGAGGATGCAGTTGGAAATCAAAGTGAAGACCTGCGCGTGAACTTTCCCGATCACAGTTGAATTCTCGAGTGTCACGAGACCTGCCGGCCCCTCATCATCGAGGGCGGAACAGGCGATGTTGTGGCGCTCTATCGCGCTGATGGAACTGTCGCGGACGACGATCACCGAAGATGGATGAGCGCGGATACTACCGAATACGCTTCGTTCCACCTCGATCAGAACATTGGGCGCTTCGACAACGATCGACGGCGCTTGCGGCTGCAACGGTGTGCCATCGGGGTCGGCATCGATGCCGGGGATCAGGGTTACATGGCGAAGCGTCAGCCGTCGTAATTCGTTGGCGCCATTATCGGGCACCACCAACGCCCCGCCCGCGATCACCAGTCCGTCGAGTGCGATCTCGCTTTCGGCTGCGCCCACCAATTCCATGTCGGCCGAGAGCCGCATCGTCGGCCGTTGTCCGTTGGCAGCACGGAGCTCGACCCTCGCATCGGAATCGACTGCAATCGAAAACGCCCCGTCTTCGCGCTCGCTGTGGCGGACTTCGACCGCACCGCCGCTTTGCACGCCGTCGATCGCTGTTTGCAGATCATCGCCCGCATTGACAGGAACAAGCGGAGCAAGACCCACAGCAAATCCGGAAGCCCGTTCATACGATCCGCTCCCGACATCGCCCGGAAAGGCGTCATGGAACATGACTTCCACCAGCTCCGGTGGATCCATCGCTGTCGGTGTGGCGATCCGGCCCAGCTCGGGATCAAACGCGACCACGTTGTCCGGCGCGTGCGCCCAGCCTGGTCCGTCGTCGGACAGATTGCAGGCACGGATAGAGCCTGCATCGACTTCAAGGCCATCGATCCAGATCCGGAACGCCCGGCGGTGGAACAACTCCATTTGCTCATGCAGGCGCCGCCGGGAAAGCGGTATGGGCAAATGCCGCGGCTGCGCAAGCGACTGGCGATCGTCTTCCGACAAGGGCGAATTGAAACACTGTGTGTCGAGTCCGAGCGGGTGCACTGCGAACCGCCGCGACCCGACTTCGAAAGCCTCGTGCCGCGGCCAGCGACCCGCACGAAGCCGCCACAGATACAGCCCGACATTCTCGATGTTGTGGAGCCCTTCGCCCAACGCGATCCTGCCAGCGTCGACTGAGTAGTGCGCGCTGTCGAATGCCCCTCCGATCTCCTCCAACCGCAACATCGCGCGGCTGTCCATTCCGCCATGCACTTGCGGGCGTGGATGGTTGGCATATTGGGGATGCGCCAGAAGCTGAAAGAATTCGACCACTCTTGCCGGCCAGCCGGTAGCTCCCCGAGCGACTTCTTCGAGGGTTGCAGCAGTCCCCTTTGAACGCACCAGTGCAATCCACCGCGCCGCCAGCGTTCGCTGACTGACGTCGCCGAGATCGTGAACAGGGCGATACCCGAACAGCGCGGCGAGGTAGGGCACCATCCACGGCTCGCAGGTTTCGAGAAACTGGTTATCGTAGAGCCGCAGAGCCTCGTCGCGCAGGATGTTGCCCTGTTCACCAAGGACGGCAAGATACTCGCGCAAGGGATAACCCTGTTCCGCATCGCGAACGCGATAGTGCTCGGGCAGGCTTGAATAGAGCCAATCGCCTATGGGCTGTGCGTGGGTCATGCCATCAGCTCCAGAAATTCAAGGCCCTGCGGATGGAGCGTGAGCATCTCTGCGCCCAAAGTCGCGGTGGCCGGCCGCGCCAGCAAAGCGTTGCGGCGCTTGGGAATCCCGCTGCGATATAGCCGCTCGAGCAGCGTCGCTTCGACGCCATCGACGTTCTGGATCACGGTCAGCACTTCGGATGCGAATACGCTTTGAGCAAACTCGCGATTTTCGAAGCTGAACGCATCCCTCAACGCGTTCTCGACTTCGGTCAGTACCATCTCCGGGTCATAATCCGCCATCGGCTTCACTTTCGCCGCCATCCGGAAGTATCGCTTGCGGTAGTTGCGAAGGTTGAACCGCGCGAACGGTATCCCGCTGTCGACCAGGGCATTGCGCAGGAAACCATAGAGATCGCCGTCCTCGGGGACTTCCGCGCCCTCTTCTCCTGCAACCGTCACCACCACGCCTGGCGCGGGCTGTCCCGGCAGCATGACTCGCTCGGCCAGTGACTTGGCGATCCCAGCAAACCCGCGCGCGAAATCGGCAAAGTCGCTCAGTGAGACGACCCGGTCCATAGTCCGGCAATAAAGCGGGAGATTGTCCTTCAGGTCGAGCACCGTTGCGGGATTGCCGCCGCCTTCGCTCGGCAGCGGGTTGGTCACGTCTTCCAGTCCCAAGGGACGCGACATCAGGATGTTGAGCTGGTCGGCAGCGACGCGGCCACCAAGGCCGGTGCCGACCCGGTAATCGATCGTGATATTGTCCTGACCATTGCGCGGGATCGCGCCGGCAAACCCGTCACCGAAACCGATCTGCGGCTTCCCATCGATATCTCGATCGAGCTTGAACACGCGATCCTCGGGTTGCGCATCGAGGAAGTCAGACACACGGTGCCATTCGATTCCGTTGACTTTCAGTGTCAATTCGGGGCTGAAGCCGCTCGGCTCAGACGAGCTGACATTCGTGAGCGGCCCTTGCTTCGCTGCGAACTTCGCAAACGGCGGCAGCGCGCCGCCTTCGCCCAACACTTCGAACGTCGTCTCGCCATGCGTCGCGCGAGCGATATTGGCATTCATGCGGACCGCGCGGCGGTCGAATTCCTGCGCGAGGCCGCTGGCCAGAGTAATCCGAGTTCCACCTTGTGGATCGAGGACATGCTCGACGGTAGCGATCTCCGCAAACTCGATTGCCGGCGCATCCACCCCGTCAGCAAGCGTTCCGATCAGCGCAAGTGTCTGGCCTGCTTGCAAACCCGGCAGGAACCCTTCCAGCTCGACAAAAGTGTCTCCGGTCCGCAAATCGTCTTCGCGTGGGCGAAGCGGCAGATCCAGCCATTCGCTGTCGAAGAACGCCGTCGTGCCGCGGATCGTCAGCGTGCCGAAGCCATTGTCATTCGGCATTTTGAGCCGCGTGCTCTTGCCGCTTATCGCAAACTCCGAGAGTGCCGTCTCGGTCGCATCCACCGGTTCGTAGATACCCCAGGAACTGCCATCGATCAGGACAACCGCGCTGCCCGCCGCAACCCCTTCGACCACCCGATCGAGGAAGACGTAATTCTCGGCCGTATCAAGATATTCAAGCGTGCCCTCATCTGCCCAAGTGGCTTTAGTGCGACCGGCGAAGGGGCCCGGGACGGTGTTTTCGATTATGACATCGCCGTTGGTATTGGTGCCGTAGACGGGGATATCTCCGACCAGCGACTGCGGCAGTGTCTCAAGCGCTGGCGCAGCCTTTCCGAACGTGCCTGCCGACTGACGAAAAACCAGAACGCGCTTGGGAACTGCCCCCGCACCCGAAATAGGCTCGATCAGATCTTCCTCGGAAATGGCATTCTCGGCTAGGAGATCATCGAGTCCTTCGGCATCGACAGTGGTTCCAAGCGCAGCCGCGACCACGGCCGGGAATGTGGGTACTGGAGGCGCAGGCGGAAGCGTTACCGCGCTGGCCAAAGGCGCTGTTACGATCGGATCGATCTCGATCCGGGTCAGGTCCGGCTTGTCAGGATCGGCTATCGGGTCCGCTGGCAGCAATTCGACATTGCGCACATAGGCGAAAACCGCAGATCCCGTATCGCTCTGAAAATACAGGCCATCGCCCGGCTTGAGACCGGTTTGCGTTCCCGCCAGTAGCAATTCACGGGTTGTGGTTGCCAGGGTCTGTTGATCGCCCAGCCGCGGGCGCATGGCGTTCCATGCCGGGCGCGCAGCGATAGGCTCGTCGGTCTCGAATATGACTGCTTCTTCATCAGGCCCTGGAGTCGACTGCACCTTGACGCCGGAAGGAAGTTCGATCGCCTTCGGTGCGCCTTCGCTTTCGGACATGGTGAAGGCGAGTTTGGCGGACGCCGATACGCCGGGGAAAGGCGTGTACCCGATCAGCTGCGAGAGCAGGTGCAGGGAAGACAGATCGCCCGCTGTCTCCAGGAACGTCTCGCTCGCAAGCCATTCATTGTAGAATGTCAGAATATCGCCGGTGACCGCCCAAGCGTCGATCAGCGCAATGGAAAAATCGACCTGCGGATCGCGCGACCGCAGATCGGCAAGCGGCCCGTGCTGGGACGAAGTGAGATTGGCGAACATGCTGTCGCGGAAAGACCAATAGTCGCCTGCCCTCAGCGAGACGCCTGCAAGCCCCGCGCGTTCGAAACTGGCTCTGGGCGCCGTCACGGTCAGCCCGCCACAGCAATCACAGATGCCTTCGACCGCCATCAGCGACCTCCCACCATGCTAAGCCGCAAGATCCCGCGCTCGGGATGACTGGGATCGTTGTCGAGACGTGCAATTTCGCGCCGTTCGAACTCGAGCTTGCGTGCCGCCAAACCGCTGCTGCCGGGGTCATGGAGACGTCGGAATACCTTCGCTTCGACCGCCTTGACCCCTTCGATCGACTGCGCGAGCGCGATCAAGGGTGAGAGGTAGACGGTGGCGCCGAATTCCATTCGATCGGGATGGAATGCTCCCAAAGTACCGTCGGCGAGCCGCCGGTTCGAAAACGATTCAAGCAGCGCCGATTTGACACCGCCGCGCAAGTGATCGCCGCACACGCAGATGTGCAGATCGATTTCCAGCGGTACTCCGATCGGCGGATCGACATCGAGATCGCGACCGGCCATTCGGAACGGCTCAAGAAAATCGCGTAGCGCCGTTTCGAATTCGGCATCGACCACAAGACCCCCTCGGCGATCGGCCGCGATCTTGGTCGTGTGCCAGGAGCCCGTATGCAGAATGTCGGTCACCGATCCTTGCAACGGACCTTCAGGCGGGCGGAATCGCGCCGCGATCACATCGTGATCGGATCGGGTAACGGCCCGGTCCTGGCGCCGATAGGCGTAGGGAGCGCGTTGCCTCAATCGCTCCACGGTCTCCGGGGCCTCTCCCCCCGTCCCGGCATTCATGTTGCGGACCGCAGTGATGCCCGCTGGACCGAGAATGTGGACCAGGCGATCTTCGCCGACATTCCCGCCCGGTCCGAGGCCAACCCGATATGTCGCGACGAACTCGGTACCCGAGTTTGGCCGCAAGCCATTGGTGTCATCGCCAAAGCGCAATCGGGCGTATCCGTCGTGTTCGATCTCCGGCACGAAGTCCGCTGAGTCCGGCCCGCTCCCGATCAGATCTCTGCGCGCTGAGAAGCTGCGCGTGTCGCCGTCGAGACTTCCCTCGACGGATATTTGCGGCACCGGCAGGCCCTCGGCCAACAGAAGATCTCGGGCCGCCGCATCCGCCTCTACCGGTGCTGCAAAAGTGAGCTGGGGTCGCGCTAGAATCGGATAAAAACGCGGCGGGATTCGCTCGCTATCCGGTCGATCGCACACAACTTCGGCGCAGTTCTGCGGTCGGGCACCGTCATCTGCCAATGCCAGCGGGCCCTTGCCGGGCGCCCAGCTTCGTTCGGTCTCCGGAACGCTGCCGATCGCTTCATCCGCAATCGTTCGTCCGTGGTCAGCCAGAACGATGTTGCCCCGACCGACCGACACGCGCGGAAGGAACAAACGACCGAACTCCTCATCCGTCTCAGCGGAAATGCAGAGCGGCCGTTCGAGCGCGTCCGCCGCATTCCAGGTGATTTCCGTAATCAGAGCGCCGGTAACCGGGTCGGTCAGCGGCAGTCCTTCCGCGAAAGCGGTGACTTCCTCGAGGCGGACGACAGGCCTGTTGCTCAGGTCGCGATCGGCGGGATTGCCCGTGCGCGGACCGATCAGTTCCTCGAACGCAACGAACTGGCCTGGCTGAAGATCGGGGAAATGGCCTTCGAGGGTCGCTGACGTAGCACCGGCGGGCAGACAGCAATTCTGGTCCGACCAGCTGTAGAATGGCAAGGTGTTGTGCGCTTCAAACAGCGCTTCGACGGGCAGCGCCGCCTCGAACACCAGACTTGCCCGGTCGAGCGCTTCCGACCCCGAAAGGACCGTGTCTTCGCCGCCAATCCGGGTCGCAAACGCAGTTCCGACCGGAATGACCGGGTCGGCGCCAGGGCCGGCAGGCAGCATGTCGCCCGATACCTCGAGATGGACGAAGGTTCGGGCATTCCGACCTTCCCCGAGTGCGTAGTCGACAGCAAGACCAAGTCGTCTTGCCGAAATGCGGCTGCGCATGTGTTTCAGATAGGCATCCGTGTGCGCCGCATCCTGCATCTGCGCCACTTCATCGGCTACCACTGCCAGGCCGTCGACCAGCGCCATTCTCAGATCGGCCACATGCGGCGGCGGCGCATCGGGTTGGACCTGCCGCAAGCGCTCGATCATCACCCTGCGGAAACTCGCCGTGTCGCGTGCAAGATAGTCGATCTCTGGCAGCGCCCGGTCTGGTTCGGGGCAGTCGCACGGCTGCAGGCAGTCGAAATCCGACGGACATTCGACCTTGAACGAAAATTCGATCTGCGAAAGCCGCGGGTCCAGTTCGGGCGGCGGTCGCTGGTCGACAAGGCTGCGGCGGAAACGCAGGATGTGAGGCTCAAAATCGCCGGGTGCCAGCAATTCGACGACAACGATGTTGGCTTGCGGCGGCAACCCGGTTTGAACCGCAATCGGTTCGATTTCGACGCCCAATCCTTCGATGATGATGTTTTCGATCGCGTAGATCGTCGGAGCCGGATCCTTGAGCAGATGAATGTGCAGGAAGCGCTGACGGTCGGCTGGGATAGGCGCGGCGTTGTCGATGACTTCGATGAAGTCGATCCCGTTGAGGGGGCTGTTGCGGGTCGCTTCGCGGCGGCGCAAATCGCAGCAGTGGTAGATCATGCGAACGCCTCCACCGCGAGGCTTGCCGTGCCTTCTTCGCCCGTGTTGGCAAGCCGGTAGGCAACGTCGATGATCAAACCCGATCCTTCGACCCGGACCGCCACATCGGCTTGCGCAATGACGTCCGAGAGATGCTGCTGGATTGCCAGATCGATGGTGAGCTTGGCGGCCTCGGCAATCTCGGGGCTAAGCGGGCCGAACAGCAGGTCGGGCAATCCGCATCCAAACTGCGGCCGTGTCAGCCGCTCTCCCGGACGAGTGAACAGCAATTGCTCGAGCAGGTCGCGTACATGGTCGGGCCAGTCGGTCCGGGCCGTCATCCCGTCGGTGCCGAAATGATAGGGAAAGTCGGTGAGGATGGTCATGTGGCGATCACCCTCGGTTGTGACTGGACAGGGGTGAGCGGCGTCCCGGTAGGCGTGCAGATCGAAATGCTGTCGAGCAACAGCAATGGCTGACCGAGCGAAGTCACGCGGACCGAGCCGGTCGTGAAAGTCGCGGTAACGCAAGGACCGTTCGCGGCGGGCGGCGGCGGCAGCGAGCACCCGGCGACAATCCACGGACCGGGCATCGCAACGGTCGGCTGCCCGGACACCATGACGCGCGGATTGGGGACAGTGGGCTGCGCCTGCCCTGCATGCGCGCACATCACGGTCGCGCCGACATGGAGAAGAGGACCAGGCATGTTTCTTCCCCTCCCTCCTAAGTGACCGTCAGGGCACCGAGATTGATGTCGACCGTGGGGCCGACCATCGAAATCGTTGCGCCTTTGCCGTTGGTGATGGTGATCCCGGTGTCGTTGATTGCGATCGTCGCCCCGGTCGCGCTTTGCAGCACGATCCCGCCCACACCCATCGGGCCAAGTCCGTCCGAAATCACGATTCCGTTCTTGAGCGGCGTTTGCAGGGTGATCGCGGGCGTCGGCGGCGGCGCGGTGTTGGCGAGCAAGGGTTTGTCGGCAATCGAACCCAGGAAACATCCCGTCCAAACCGGGTAGTCCGGATCCCCTTGTTCGAACTCGACATAGACCCCTGCACCAATCACCGGCACCGCGATGATGCCCATTTGCTGGCCTGCCACCGGCAAACAGGCGTTGCACCACGTCGACGGGACAAGGCCAGTTACGTCGGGAACGGTCACCTGCAACCGTCCAAGCTGGAGCGGATCAACATTGTTGATCACCGTTCCACGATATTTGCCGTAATATCGTTCTGTCATACCGGTACCTTTGGAACAGTGGAGACCAGCCCGTTGCGGGTCAGCTCGAACTCCTGACTCAGCTCGCCTTCGGAGAATGTGCTCTTCACCTTTTCGACGTAGTGGAGGCCGTCATAGGCAACGCCAAAGCCGCGCAGTCCGACGAGCTTGTGCGGCTCCAGCAACCGGCCGTAGCGGACCGCATCGAGCGTGCCCGAGACCTTCGAATATCCAACCTGGCTGCGCGCCGCCTTCGCCATGCCGATCAGTGCAGCCTGCACCGGATTGTGTTTGGCGGAGCCTCGCACGCGCTCGATCTTGAGCGGAATTGGCGGGATTGCGCCAAGCGGAGGATTCAGGATCGGATTGCTGACAACGGGTATCGGGATGGGAACCTTGGTTTCGGGGTTCTGGATCACGACGATCGGCAGTTTCGCTTCCTGCGTGTCCACTCCCGCATCGGCTGTCTCGATATTGCGGGCGGCATCGAGATCGAAGTTGATCGCCGGCTGCACTTCGCCGACCCGAAAATCGGGGCCCCAATAGGCAAAGCTCTGTCCGACAGCGAGGCCGGGCTGCATCATGAAGATGTAGCCGACATCGTCAGCCAGCTTTTTGATGTATTTGAGGTCGGTACCTTGCTGCTGCGGGATCGTCCCGGTCGGCAACGGGACGTCCAGCAGGACCGAAGGAATGACCTTGGGGACGATGCCGAGGAAAGCATATTTGGCAAGGATCAGCGCAACCCGCGCGAAGTCAGGCATGGCGGGATAGCGAAGATCGGGAAACTCCACATAGTCGATAACCCGGCTCAGATCCTCGCCGGTAATCGTCAGTCGAGTGGGCTTTCCAACGTCCCCCGGCGAGATGTCGTGCCGGGTTCGGACGCCATCGATCAGGATCGTCTCCACCCCATTCATTTCGACGGCTATAACCACCCGCAATATCGGCAGCGAAGAACTGCCGCTGGCCACAAACAAGGTGACAAGCGGCGAACGCGGATCGATTTCGAATACCAGTTGAAATATGCCGGGCGCACCCGGCGTCGCGCTGGTTACGGAGACCGAGACGAGGGCCTCTATCAGTGCCGCATCGGCCGGGATCGGAATTGCAGGACCGACATAAAGGCGGAGACGGGCAGCCATCGCGTCTAGCCCCCGTTTCCGTTCGCTATGCTCGACGCCGTCGCGATTGCCAGTCTTGAGCCTGTCTCGCGTACCGCGTCGCGCGGATCGCGAAGCAGATTGGCTTCGACGACCCTCCACCCGGCTTCCGGGTCTCCGAAATACTGAGCCGCGAGGAGATCGAGCCGGTCACCACCTTGAACCGTGTGAATAGCGCTGGTCTCATAGGCGCTAAGCGGAGGTAGGAACCGACGACCGACAAACGCGACCTCGCGTCCGTCGGGAAGAGTTGCCCTGCGAAGCGGCGATCCATGATACCGACTGGTAGGCGGAAACGGCGCCTGCTCGCTGGTCGGCGGCGCCAGCATCTTTGCGATATCGTTCATGGCACCGCTCCGCTTGATCCAAGTTCAATCGGATTGGCATCGGGAACCAAGGCTGCACGCCGTTCCACGGCCTGCAGATAAGCCATGTAATACGCCCCCGCCTTGGTGCTGACGCCGAGTTCGTCGACGCTCAGCGATTTCATCCCGAGGCTCACCTTGGCCTTGACCGGGATCAATCGCGGATCGAACATCTCTTCGTTGACCGACAGCGACGTGATCACCACTGGCAAGACATTGTTTGCCCCCCAGACGAACAGGGTAAGCGGCTGAGCCATCGGGATAATCTCGAGCGCGCCGCTCGCCTGCAGCGCATCGTTGCTGCGGATCGCCGTCGAGGTCGGCGTGACGAGCATTTGCATCGCCGCAATCCAGGGTCGAACCCCTTCTGCCGCCGCCGCACTGTCAGCGCCGGATTGCTGCACGCCAGCATAGCCGCGAAGGATAGCGTCGGCGGCGTCCAGCTGAACCTCGACATCGATCGATTCGACCGCTGGCCCGGTCAAGCGCAATGGCGCCAACATGCCTGCGCTGCCGCCATCGACCCGCTTGGATTCAAAACTCCTGCGCATCGACGATGGGTTGACCATCATCGGAAGCAAGCGCGTGACCTGTTCGGTCTCGACATCGAAAAGGATGATACCGCCTTTGAGGAACGTGGGCTGCGCCGGGTTCATGATTTCACCGCCTTGACCTGCTGCGCAACGGCGGCGGCGGTCCGATCAGCCAAGGTGCCCGAAGATGGCGCCGATTGCGCTGCCGGATCGATCCGGGATGCGATGCCTGCTTTGAGTCGTGTGGCGAACTCGCCGGCTCGAGCAGTTTCACTCGCAGGCAAGACCAAGCGGTCTATCTTGATGGAAACCGGACGCGTCATGCTGGCACCACCACAACCTGAGCCGGGTCGAAGATCGGCGGTTCAGGAGTGAAGTCGGGAGCTTGCGGAGCAATCTCGCGCTGGATCAACCAACTCTCGACTCCGTCGACGCGGAGCCGCAGCGGGTAGTTGCCGGCAGCAAGGTCGCCAAAGGTAAACACGGCCTGCGATTGCGCCGCCGTGCGGGCAGGCGCCGTTGCCGCGGCGCTTCCGAGGATCAGTTCGACCCGTTGCCCGGGCCAGATGTCAGGACGCAAATCCAGAGTTACTTCGACACTGTCGGCATCGGGCCTGTTGACCGAAACAGGAGGCAATGCGGGTACTGGCGCAAGCTGGAATGCCACGCTGTTCGACTGGTAGAGCGGCTCTCCCGGTCCCGGGGCTGCAAGAAAGCTAATCGCCATTTGGCCAGCGGCCCAACTGGCCGGGATATCGGGAATGGTGACGCTGCGAGCTTCCGAGTTTCCGCCAGCATCCGGTGGAACGTCGATCGGATTTGCGAGCGCGGGGCTGTCGAAACGCACCGTGAGATCGCTGCCATCCAGTCCGATTCCGGTCAGCACGATCACATCGCCTGGGCGCGCGCTTGGCTGGCTTTCGGGCAGGACGATGCCGCGCAGCCATGGTGGGCCGGCATCGAGCCCGGCAACCACTTCGGGGCCGCGATTGTCCGGGCCGATAGTCAGTACGGGCAATGGCTGCGCCACCGGATCCTCTACCGCGATAATCGCCGAAGAAACACGATACGCCATCGACGGGCGATAATTGGTCTGGAACGACGTCCACAGCTTGGACATGTCCTCCAGTCCCAGAAAGACCGGGGCAATCGTCAGTTGCTCGACCTGATCTGCCAGACCGGTCTGCGCCAGGGCTTGCAGCACCGGTGGCAGGCCCCCGGCTATGGCTGGGCTCGGTTCGAGCCCGGCCCGGATCTGCGCACGGTCGAATCCAGGATTCTCGTGCAGGATCTGCATGGCATGACCAAGCAGGATATCGGCGTGCAGATCCTCGCCCGAAATGGCGCTGACAAGGTAATAGAGATCTATCGCCAGCGGGGTGTTCTTCACCCGGTTTCCGGATGCATCGCGGGTCGGGAGTATCTCGTTCGCCCAATTGGGCTGCGTATCAACCTTGTAGAGGAAGACATTGAGAATCGAGCTGTCTTCGGCAATCGATCCAAGCAGATCGGGCGCACGGGCGTGGACGGTCACATTGCTTGAAATTCCCGCCGATACATCGCGATCGACCAGCCCGTCATTGAGCAGGTCGCGGATCAGCTGCGTCACACCGGCGATGGCAAGCGCTGTGCTCATCCCCACTCCTTCGCGCGTCTGGCGCGATACTCGTCAATCGATACCGGCGGAGTCCAAGCCTTGCGCTTGTGCGTAGCGGCCGGCGGAGGATTTTCCGGAGCAACGACAATCTCACCGATGTGAATGGTGATCGGCCGGGCGTCATTTTCGCTCGAATCCTCACTAGAGGCGGTCGGGGACGGCTCGGCCTCTACCTTTGGTTCGTTCCGCGGCGGCTGCGTTGTCCCGCTATTGATGGTCACCGAAGGTGCAGGTGCGGCCTCTGCGGTTTCTCCAAGCAGTTGCGCTATTGCGGCCTGCAAGTCCGGTGGCCTCAGGGCCGATTGTTCGGGCTGCGAGGCTCGTTGCTCGGTCGGGCGATCCACAGCATCGGTGACCAGTTTCCCGGCGTCCGTTCCAGCTGCAGGATCGTCGACACGCCGAGTTGTGGTCTGGTCTGTGTCAGAGCCCCTTCCAACAGCCGTTTCGGAAACCGCTGGCGTGTAAGCGTCGCTCAATGGCGTGGCACGGCTGGGACGGACAGGTTCTGCCAGTCGAAAATTGTCTGCCAACCGATCTTGCCTCTCCGCGATGCGGGCGGCCGGCGCATGCTCGGCATGAGCACGCGGTGGCAGATCAAAATGCCCGGACGCATTTGCGGCTGTGTTCGGTGCGCCATGGCGCTGCTCTTGCGGTACCGCGGGCCGCGAAATCTTTTCGCGCGTGATCTCGTCAAAGGCTGGCTGCGTGCGGCCATTTTCGCCGGAAAAGTAGGGTTGCACCCGGGGTGGAGGGCTCGGCAACGTCCCATCCGCCCGCGCGAGCAATTGACTTGCAAAGCTCCGTGGCGGCTTGCGCTCGGTCATGATTGCACCATGGCGATATGCGCCGCCCTTCTTTGAGGGGACAAGGCAAGGATTTCCGAGCTGCTCCAGCCATAGGCCCGCGCGAGGATATCAATATCCTTCAGTGTGCGTCGCGCCTCCGTGCTTACGCGCTTCCAGACAAAATCGAGGATGTCGAACGGCGTATCCGTTACGTGACCGCAATCCGGACAGGCGTTGGCAATCGAGAAGGCTGCCAGTCCGGCGTGTTCGGTCATCTGCTGTTCGACAGCAGAAAGCAGCGTCTCGTCGGGGTCGTCCGTATCGACAATGCGGGTCAGCAGCGCTCTGCGAGGATTGTCCGCGGCTATCGCACTGGCCAAATCGTGACTGTCGGGCTGGCGGCAGGTAAGTTCGCGTCCGCGATGGGCGATCGAAAACTCGTCGGAGGCCGCCGCAGTGCCCAATACGTCCGCAATTGCAAACGCAATCTCGCTCTCTTCACCGCATTCTTCGCAAGCAAGAGTCAGCTCGATGGACGGTCCAAAACATCCACTGCAAAACCGGAATAGCGCGCGATCTCGCTGATCGAGAGTCATGCCGGCGACCGTTTCGCGGCTGACACCATCGGTCCAACTGGCGAACAGGGTTGCCCGATCAAGCGGGTGTTCACCGGCTCCAGCCTCCCAGAAAGCCAGGAACTCGCTGTCTCTGACCGGCGCAGCCACGGCTTACTCCGGCTCGGTAAAGCTCGGCTCTGCGGGCACTTCGATCGTGTAATCGCGCTCCCAGCCCTCATGCTCGAGCTTGATCGACTGGATGGCAAACGACGACGATCCTGCATCCAGTTCCGGAAAGGCGCGAAACTCGGAAACCCAAGCGTTGTAGATGTTGTAGCCAAGCACCAACAGGCCTGCCTCGTTGTAGATCTCAAGCAAGAGGTTCTTGCGGAAATCGGCCAGCGAGACTTCGCCTCCGAAGGCCTGGCCATAGTTCCAGACCTTGTTGGCCCATTGCTCGAACTGGGTGTTGTTGGTCACCCCGCGCTCCATCGAAATGGATTCGTACTTGGCCTGCCCCGGAGACTTGCGCATCAGCGACGGGTCACCGCCCTCGCGATACTCCATCACTTCGACAGTGCGGCTGAGCGCCCCCACCTTGTTGACGGCAAAGAAGTAATCGCCGCCCACTTCCTTGATGCGAAACTTGTATCCTGCATACGGCACTACGCGTTGACCGGCTGTGTTGAGCTGCGTCATATCAATCTCTCCCCTAAGCCGCTTGCTGGAGTTGCAGTTGAAGGTTCACGACCACGAACTCGGCGGGCTGCAACGGAGCGAAACCGACAAACACATTGACGATGCCGGCATTGATATCCGCCTGTGTAGTCGTGTCGGCGCCGCAGCGGACGACGAACGCCTCACGCGGTGAGGTTCCCTTGAACGCTCCCTGACGGAACAGCCCCTGCATGAACGAGGTAACGGCGCCCCGGATCTCCAGCCAAAGCGGTTCGGCGTTGGGTTGGAAAACCGCCCATTGCAGGCCGTTGAACAGCGACGATTCGATGAACAGCGCGGTCCGGCGAACCGGTATATATTTCCAATCAGACGCCAGCAGATCGGCGCCCATCAGAGTGCGTGCGCCCCAGCAGACATTTCCGGGTATGTCGAAGGAGCGCAGCGAATTGAGACCCTGCGGGTTGAGCACGCCATTCTGCGGATCGGTGAGGACGTGGATTAGTTCGGGCACGCCTCGCAGACTGGCTGTCGTCCCTGCCGGCGCCTTCCATACGCCGATTTCTCCATCCGTCCTTGCCCAAACGCCGGACAGGGTTCCCGATGGTGCCACTTCAAGCAGCCGACCACCATTGTCTGGATCGGGGACACGGACGGGCGGGTAATAGGACACGCTGTTGGGCGACCTCAGGCCCGCACCTGCTACGTCATCGAGCCAGTTTTCAGCCTCAGGCAAGGAATCCAAACCGGGCGGCGGGTCGATAAACAGCATCGCCCGCTTCTCGACACAGAATGTCAGCGCCGGAGCCATAATTGCCGCCAGGTTTGCAACGCTGCCAAGGTTCGAAGCTTCCGGAATGGCCAGCATGTTGAACGCATCGACATCATCGAGCGCATAGAAGCTTGTGCGTGCCCCGCGGTCTCCCGACAGTGCCGCGACGTCGAGCGCGGCGCCGTTGTCACCCTCGGTGGCTGAATCCAGAAAGCCGATCGGCGTTACACTTCCGGTCGGCAAGTATTGCTCGACATTGGATGTGGCGTTGGCCGCATTAAGCAGCAGGTCTGCAACAAAGGTTCCGCTGTCGTCCGCGAGCACCACGACCGTCTCGGGATCGTAGTCGGGCGAATTCCGACCCGGGGCGACGCGCAATTGATCGCCAATGACCGTTACGGTCGCCTGGGCGAACAATCGGTCTGCAGGAAACGCGCCCCTGATCGAAGCTTCGAGGATTGTTGCTGCCGCTGCGAGGTCGGCCGGAGCCACCGCGCCGAAATCGACCGAGACCGTCTGGGCTCCGGTACCGAAATCCACATCGATGGTTTCCGAATTGACCAGCGAAGCAAGATTAAGTGCAGGGACGTCCGCCGAATGCAATCCGGTGCGGGCCGGCCGACCATTGTTGCCGTTGCGGGCGAGCGTGACCAACTGCGATTCGGCGTTGACCACATCCACCGCG
>CAZJZO010000024.1:25648-32582 GCA_964550495.1 uncultured Porphyrobacter sp.
GCCGTTGCGGGCGAGCGTGACCAACTGCGATTCGGCGTTGACCACATCCACCGCGTTGCGCGGTCCAGCAGCCATCGTCAGGTTGCGAAAGACCTCGGTGCGAACGGCAGTCTCGACCCCGTTCACATCGCGCACTTCGCTGACAATCAGATTGAATTCGGTGGCTGGATCGGAAGCGCGGTAGTCGACATCAAATCGCAGGCTGTTCGCCCAATCGCCCGGATCCGGCACCGCCGTATTGTTGATGAACCTGCCAGCCGTCGCGGTCAGCGTTGCACTCCCGCCTTCATCGCGCATTGTGACCGTAGCAGCGGCTGCCGCATTGCCCGCATCTTCTCGCACGACGCGGATCGCATAGGCAGTTCCCCCGCCATTGATGAAGAACTGACTGACCGCAAAGCTGGTTGGGTAGGTCGCATTGGTTCCACCAAATGCGTTCTCGAAATCGGCCACCGTAAACAGGCGGATCGGCGTGTTGACCGGCCCTCGCGCAAAGCTGCCCACAAAACTCGCAATCGAAGTCGACGCGCCCGCTATGCTGCGTGATCCGCTGGGAATTTCGTTGATATAGACACCGGGATAGGTTGGAACAAAAGCCATCTTCAGAACTCCCCCGATCGAAGTAAACACGCGCAAGGGCGCCCTACCTGCCGATCGGCAAAGAACACCCGTGCCGAGAATCAATATTCTCGGTTTATACCGTTAGTATAATGCGGCGACTTGTTCTTATTCTGTTCTTCGCATTTGATTTATGCGACTCGGTGATTTTGATCGTATCACAAAATTACAATGCCGCAACAACACGGTACTGTAAGTTGATTTAGGCCAGACTGACTTACTTCTTGCTCTTCTTGACCGCAAAAGTACCGGATAAGCCGCTAATGCGCGAAAGTGATTGAAATGAGGCGCGCGAGACGAAATGCCTTGTCCGAACGGCCAACTGGTCGGGAATTGGAGCAGTTAATAGGACGTGGACTTGACCGGACACATCGCTTTTGTGACGCCTGACTATCCGTCTGGCGCGAAACCCCGATCGCTTTGAAAAGAGATGTATCGGTCAATGCGCGGCAAACCGCTGACCAATCTCGATACAAGTCGATTGCCGGACCCGTTTGCCCGACATTCGCTGAGCAATGATGGCTTGGACCGCCGAAAGCAGCCGATCGTCGAGCCTGTGCATTGGGCGGCAATGCGCGCAATCAGGCCGTCCTGGAGTCTGCTCCTTGTTCGGCGCTTTGATCGAGCCGGTCGAGTTCTCGGAGAATCCAAGGCGTCACATCGCGGTGCGCATTGCGACCGATGAACAGGTCCATATGGCCGTAATCGGGAATGATGCGCTGGCGGTACAGGTCGCTGCCATTGTGCTCCGACAACCAGACGCGCGTGCGCTGTCCGCTTTCCGGATAGAAAATCTGGTTGGTCGCTCCAGAGAGGAATGTAATCGGCAATGCCAGACGCCGGGCGGCTTCATCGTCGGTGTAGACCGACTTGCCTTGCACGTCGACGGCAAGTCCCTTGTGCATGATCTCGCCAAGTTGCTTGAACGGTGACAGCGACACCCGGCTGAACATGCTGCCGAGCGCCAGATGGGTGTCATGACCGAGCTGGCGATGGTCCCAGCTGGGACCAAATACGCCGAACACCCGCCGGCAGGTAGGGTTCTTGCAAGCCTGACCTTCGGGCACGGGGATCTGGTAGGCGACTGCATCGATCTCGTAGTCTTCTTCGGTGCCCTGGCTGACGAAATCGATGTGCCCGTCCAGCATCGAGATCTGCCCGAGCATCCCGGCCACACCAAGATCAGCCTTCATATAGTTGAGCCAATCGGTCACCGGATGCAGCGTGAGCTGCGAGCTGATCAGAGAGCGGACATGAGTGACCCAGCCGGCGCCGATACCCATCAGCAAGCTCATCGATCCCACGCAATGCGCCAATGCCTGTACGCTGTCGGCGCCGGTCACTGACCGGATCTTCGCGACCGCAGCGGGCCAGTCGTAGCGAGCGATATCGTCGATGCAGAACTCGGGCGGATGCTCGGTATCGTTGCCCGAATCCGCGCTGGCTCGATAGTCGAACAGCCACACATCATAGCCTTGCGCGACCAAACTCTCGGCGAGGTTCTCGTCAACCGTTGGAGTGGCGAAACTGGATGCGCGCACCGAGAAACCTGGGGCAAGCACCACGGGGCCGCGCGGACCACCGCGATAGCGCGTCAGGCCGATGTTCACACCATCCCCGGTGGGAACGATATGCTGCTCTGCCGGGGGCAGGTGCAGATCGCGCAGTACCAATGCTTCGGCGTCCTTGCTGGCAAAGTCATTCAACGTCGCCAGCATCCCGCCATAGGCGCGGAACACCGTCATCGCGAAGAAGCCCGCATATTTGGCCATGAAATAGGTTTCGATTGCCTTGCGAGCTTTCGGGATCAGATTGACGATATGACCGACCAGCGTGTCTGAGTCATGGACCGTGATGGTCGTCAGCTGACGCATGAATTCGTCGATACCGAGCTTCAGCACGCCGCGTCCAATCAGCTCGCCGTTTTCATCTTCGCCCTGGCGGAGAGTAACGAACAGGGTCGTCAGGTCGGTCCAGGGATCGGACTGTCCACTCCCCTGACCGCGCTGCTCCAGTGTCTTGAACCCGTGGAAATGGATCGGACCGTTCGGCCCTTCCAGCACCATGTCGTAGAGCATCTTCCAGCTCTCGGCCTTGTCAGGATTGGCAACCAGCAGACGGAAGGTGCCCTCTCGCACCGGCAAGGGATCGGAAGCAATCGCGCTCACCAGCACTTCGCCCGTAATATGCGAGCGGTGCTGCGGATCATCGATCATCCGATGAAGATTGTCGGTCGTTACTGTCAGCTTGAAGCTGCATTTGCTGTCTTCGGATTGTCCCCAAGCCGCGCCGTTGACGTAATCGTCGCGAATGCGCTCGGCGTGTCCGCAGGGTCGATGGTGGCAGCCGGTGGCACTGATATGACCCGCCATCGTCTCGGTGAAGGCCATGCCCGGACTCATCGCTTCCGGGTGCTCTTTCACGAGATTTCGGATCGCCGCCTTACCCTCTTCGATCGCGCCGCCTTCAAAGTGTCGGGCCGCTTGGGTGACGGCCTCTGCGATGGGTCCGATTGCATGTCCGCCCACCCACTTGGCGACGGACAGCTTCAGATGCTCGGGGTGCGGAACCATTGAGGGATCGACGGCTTCTGCCGTCTCTTCCTCAGGTGCTTCGCGCGGCAACGGGCTTTCCTCGCCCAGCGTATAGTCGATAGTCCAGCCTTGGCGCTTCGCCAGCTTTTCCACCGCGCGTTCGGCCACAGCAGTGATCGTCAGCAGAGGATTGACTCCGACCGCGCCGGGCAATGCCGCACCGTCGCAGACGTAAAGCCCCGCATGCACATCGGTGCCGTTCGAACCGGCAAATACCCGGCAGGAATCGTCAACGACGCCCGAAGCGGCATCGTCGCCCATGCCGCACCCCCCGATCGGGTGGACAGTGATGAGCTTGCGACCCATCGGTTCGGACCACAGCGGGTCGGAGAAGTATTGTGCCTGAATCGCTTCTGCGGCTTCGCGCATCTTGTCGTCATCGCGGCGGAATGTCCGCTGCTCGCCCGCGTTGGTCCAGCGAATGGTAATGCGGTCGTCCTCGAGCGCCAACGAACCACCGGAATCGTCCACGCTCATGACAAGATAGGTCTGAGTGCGGGCCATCGGGCCTTTGTAGGCCCATTCGGCGATGCTGCCCGGATCGGTCTGCACTGCTTCACCCATCGCCTTGGCATCGAGCAAGCGCGGCTTGACCTGGTCGAAGCCAAACCGCGTGAAACCGTCGGCCAGAGCTTCACCAAAGAAAAATGCGGGGCCGAGGCCTGCGGCGAGAATTCCCGGCGCCACCCCTTCCTCGATCACCAGTCCCTTGGAAACGTCGTCGCTGTCACGCATGTCGATCACCCCGGTGATGCAGGGCCCGGGATAGACTTCCGGAGCGACATCGGAGGTACCGACGCCCATGGCGTAAATCGGGCCGGCGGTGACATCGTCACCATCCTTGGTAGCCTTGAAATAGCTGTCATAGGCAAAGCCCAGCGCATCGCCGTTGCCTGAGAAATTCTCACCGAGCCGTTCGGACAGGGACAGTCCCTTGTCGCGCGAACGCAAGAGGATTTCGGTCGACCCGATGGCACCAGCGCCCAGCACCACGTGGTCTGCAGTAATCGTCACCGAGCCGCCGTCTTCGCCATTATGCTCGACATGGACGCGCCAGATATCTCCATCGCGTTCAACCCATAGCACCTTGGCCTGAGTGAAGATCTCGGCGCCGTGATTGGCGGCATCGGGCAGGTAGTTCATTAGTGTCGTATTCTTGGCGCCGACATTGCAGCCCGAAACGCAATCGCCGCAATTCGTGCAGGCGGGTTGCGGCACGCCGAACTTGTTGGTCTTGTCCTCGAAGGTGACATTGATCGGCGTCTTGTAGAAGCGCTGCCCCATCGTCGTGGCCGATTGCTCGAGCGCTTCCAGCTTGCCGAGCGTCGGGTGCGTGTCCGGATAGGCATTGGGCGAAAGCATCTCGCGTGCCCGTTCGTAATAGGCGTCGATCGCTTGCGGATCTTCTCGGAAAGCCGCGGGCCAATGCGCCTGATCGAGCAGGCGCTTGTCCAGTTCGAGCGAGACATTTGCGTTGATGAGCGACGTGCCGCCGAGACCGCAACCGACCAGCGCATACTGATCGTCGTTCACATGCACTTCGAACAGCGCATCGGGTGATCCGATCCGGCCACCCTTCACATTGAACTGCATGGCACCCTGCGCATCGGCCAGCTTGTTCGGATAGTCTCCCGGGAGAATCTCCTTGCCGCGTTCCAGCACGCATACATCCTGCCCTGCCCGAGCGAGACGCGAGGCCGCGACGCCTGCTCCATATCCGGACCCGACGACCAACACGGTGTAGTGCGATTTCGCCTCACTGAGGCTACGAGCAATTCTCTTCTGTAGAGTCATTCTGCCGCCTCCCGCAGCTGTGCATTTGAGCGATCAAGCATTTCGCGGACACGCTTGTCCGCTTCTTCGACAATGCGAGCGTGGACAATGCGCGAGAAGTCGGCCCAGTGCGTGGACGCCCGCTCAACTGCTTCGTCCGTCTCGTCGACAAGCCTGTTCAATCGGCCGCTGCCTTCGACGCGCACCGGTGTGATCGTGCCGTCCGTCGGATCGTTGAACAGCCGGAGCGAAGCGACCTCGAGCTCTTCGGAGACCAGCATC
Organism: uncultured Porphyrobacter sp.; assembly: GCA_964550495.1. Taxonomy (GTDB): domain Bacteria; phylum Pseudomonadota; class Alphaproteobacteria; order Sphingomonadales; family Sphingomonadaceae; genus Erythrobacter. The sequence goes on from CAZJZO010000024.1 coordinate 30,916, forward strand.
GCCGCGCATCCCTGCACCGGCATCAGTGTCGGCTCGTCGAGCACCCACCCGCCGGTGTTGAATATCCCGACCGGAATATCGAAGCCGTCGACCAGCAGCTCATCCTGAAACGGCTTGTGCGTGTGACCGAAAATGAACGAGAGTTCGCGTGGCACGTCCGCCAGTTCCTCCCGCATTTGATGTGCGAGCGGCGTCCCGAGGTACCAGCCGATATCCTCGACTTCTTCTTGGCCAAGGACGTGGCCGTAGCCATCGCGCTGACGTTCAGCCGCACGGCCAGCGGTCAGATCGACGGCGGCACGGATCAGGTTGTCGAGAGTGACTCCGTATTTGAGCTCCATCTTTGGATTGATGCCGAGCTTGGCGTGCAATCCGCCCGTGACCCGCCGAGCGATGCTTTCGGCGAAATCGTGGCTTGCGCCTGCACTCAGCATGACGCCATAAAGCGATCCCGCTTCGCTCCCGATATCACCGGCGCTCCCAAGGTCGGACCAAAGGAAGTCGATCCACGGACCATTCTCCTGCTCGAGCTGGCGCATCGTTTCGGGGCGCGACTGGCCATCTTCCAGGAAGCCCCGCACGTTCGAAAGCGCCCGGTACATTCCATCGAGATAATGCCCGTGATGCATGACGACAGCGCGCTTGGTCGTGCCGTCTGAAATACCCCAATTCGGATAGGCAATCTTGACCGAGGCATCGTGCAGATGCGGTCGGTGACTGAAGAGAGATTCCATCAGCCGACAGCGATGCGTCGGCGTGCCGAAGATCCGCGTCACAGCCTGCAAATCGCCGGGAATCTCGCCATTTTCGAGTGCGGCGAGAAAGCCGTTGTCCTGCGCAATGCGCCACAGGTGATGATCGTGATTGCCCGCGACATAGATGATCTCGCGGTCGAACAGGTCGGGACCGCCCTCAGGGAAAAACGCATCGAGCAATTGGAGGAAGCTCTTCGATACGTCGCCAAACGGCGACAGGCCCAGATCCAGCGCATCGCCAAGCAAGACGAGCTGCGGCCTTGCCTGATCGGCCAGCGTCTCGCGCATGCCATTGGCGAATGCAGCCAGCACTTCGGAGGGGCCATCGGCGATCTCGCCGCTGCCATGGACATGCGTCAGCAGGCTGTCGCGCGCGCCCAGGTGAAGGTCGGACAGAACAACGTGGCGAATGCTCATGAGCGTTTCTCCAAACAGGCATAGAAGGCATCGCGCACCGCTTTCTCGCGGGGATCGTCCCACTTTCCAGTGCCGAGCTTGTTGGTGATCCAGGCGTAGGCGACGCCATCTTCGGGATCGCAAAAGGCTAGCGAGCCGCCCACAGCAAAGCTGCCGAATGCGCTCCGCGTGCGGGCGAACTCCCATTCGCTGAACGGCTTTTCGAAGCCGTAGGAGTAATACATATCGGCGGTGAGAACCTGATCCTTCAGGCCTTTGCGCGGGAATGGATGCCCCTTGGAAAGCGTCGCCAAAATGTCCGGCGCAATGCCAAGCTTCGCGCCGCCTTCGGCAAACGCGTTGTACAACGCGGCAAGGCCGCGGGCTGACGCCATGCCGCCGGCAGCGCCCTGCCCAACGCGCCAGAATTCTTCGCGATCGAGCGCTCCGGGCCCTTCAAGCACCAGCGGATTGTTCAACGTCCGGAACGCCAGCGTCCCCGGCAGACACATCTTG
>CAZJZO010000025.1:0-32366 GCA_964550495.1 uncultured Porphyrobacter sp.
CTCGACCTCGAGCCAGGAAGCTTCGACATCATCGTTTCGAACTGCGTGATCAATCTCGCCTCCGACAAAGGCCGGATCTTCAGGGCTGCGCACAGGCTGCTCAAACCGGGTGGCGAAATGTACTTTTCGGACGTCTACAGCGACCGGCGAGTTCCCGATCGCCTCAAGGACGATCCGGTGCTGCACGGAGAATGCCTCTCCGGCGCATTGTATTTCGGTGATTTCCTCTCGCTCGCAAAACGAGCCGGGTTCGCCGATCCGCGAATTGTGAAGCACCGGCCACTGGCCATCAACGATCCTGCCATCGCCGAGACACTCGACGGCATCCGCTTCCTGTCCGTAACCAGTCGGTTGTTCAAGCTCGGCGAGCTTGAGGACGAATGCGAGGATTATGGCCAAGCGGTGATCTATCGCGGCGGCGTGGTGGGAGAGGAGCGCGTGTTCACTCTCGACGCCAAGCACCAAATCGAGAAGGGACGGGTGTTTCCGATCTGCGGCAACAGCTGGCGGATGCTGGCCGAGACCCGTTTTGCGCCGCACTTCGACTTCATCGGCGATTTCAGCACGCATTTCGGAGTATTCGAAGGGTGCGGAAGCAGCTTGCCGTTCGATGAAACGGACGAAGCCGCGCCCGCCACCTGCTGCTGACATCCGATCCCGGTGCAATGAACATCTTCCTTACCGGAGCAGCGGGATTGCTGGGCGGCGCGCTTGCAAACGAGCTTGTGCGTTCCGGCCATGCGGTTGTTGGGCTTTTGCATCGGGAAGGCGAAATCCGTGGCAATGATCGGCAGTTGCTCGCCAGCGAACCCTATCGAGATGCTCTGCCCGGACCCGGAAGAGTCGGGATGCTCATCGGCGACATCACACAGCCGAACCTTGGGCTCGATCGGGCTGTCCTTGATAGCCTGCGTGCGCGGATCGACTGCGTCATTCATTGCGCGGCGCTGGTGCGGTTCGAAGCCGACTTCGAACATCTGCGCGAAGTGAACGTCGTCGGAGCTTGCCATGTCGCCGAGGCGTTTGCGGAGGCTCGCCTGGTTCATGTCAGCACCGCCTATTCCTGCGGGTTGAACGACGGAGCGATCGCCGAAGCTCCGCACGATTGCGGCGGTGAGTTCGCGAACGGCTACGAACGATCCAAGGCGCTGGCAGAGGCCGAGCTCTTGCGGATCAGGCGCGACGCGATTGTCGTGCGCCCCAGCATAATTGTCGGCGAATATCAGGACGGCAGGATCCGCGGATACGACACGATCTACCGCGCCTTCAAACTCATCGCCGAAGGCCGGATCGACGCTTTGCCGGTGGCCGAGGATGCCACCCTCAACTTTGTCCCCATCGACCACGTCGTCGCGGGGATCACCGCGCTAGTCGGGCGAAGCGCGTTAGAAAGGCCGGCGATCGTCCACCTCGCCGCACGGGAAGCCATTTCGGCGCTCGACTTCCTCAGCTTGATCGGACGCCTGGAGTGCTTGGTCAGCCCTGACGTCCTGCCCTTCAGCGATCCTTCAAGTACTCCGCGCAACATGGCCATGCGCGGAATTCAGCCTTACCTATCGTACTTCGGACGCAGCCCTCGATTTGAAACGCGGCGGAGCGAACAGATCACCGGTCTGGCCGCGCCTGTCATGGATGAAACGGCTATGTTGCGGCAGATCATGTTCTGCATCGCCGACGGATACATTCGGCCACGTCAACGAATGTCGGGGTAGTGATCGGCCAACCCCTCGCGCACACCCACGGACCACATCAGCCCGACCTTGAGATAGGTGTAGTTCGCTCTCAGGCTGCCGAGCTCGGCAATCCTCCGGTCGGATGTCCTGACCCAGCGTCTGACAATTCGCGTGCGTCCGAGGCGCGCAAACTTGATGCAAAGTCCTGCCTCTTCCATCACCGCCAACCGTTCATCGCAGCCTCCCAGATCGATGAAGTCCTGGCGGCGGAAAAACATCGCGTGATCCCCGAACAGCAGACGCACGCCGCGAATGAACAAATGGGGTCGTGTCAGCAGCGGCGCGTACCATGTCTTGATGAAATTGTGGAAGGTCGAACCCCAGCGAGTACCGTTATCGCCGACAAGTCGTGGCAGGAAGCTCGCCAGAGCGATGCGATCATCCGCCATGGTTTCGCGAATGACGGAAACCGCATCTGTCGGCAACTGACTGTCGGCATGCAACACGCAGATGACTTCGCCGGTCGCCTTGTCGACGCCGAAATTGATTTGCGCCCCGCGACCCTTTTTCGGCGACCGTAGACATGCGAACCCGGCCGCTTCGGCGATCGCCAGCGTTCGATCATCGCTGCCTCCGTCGACGATCAATGTCTGATCCGGTGCCGGATCGAGTTTGCGCAGCGATTCAAGGGTGGCGGGGAGCGCCCGTTCTTCGTTGAAGGTCGGGACCAGGATCGTGACGGAATTCACCGCAGCAGATCCGGCCAGCGTTCGAGATCTTCCGGGCGGTCGCAATCTGCCAATGTCTCGAGCAGCAGTGGTTCGATATTCAGGTCTTCGAGGCGCCTGAGAGTTTCGGGAAGAACCCGGTCGGTGCTCCATGGCATATCGGTCAACAAATCGGGCAATGGCTGGCGCATAGCGATCAGATAGTAGCCACCATCCTCTGCCGGACCAACAACCACTTCGTGCGAGTTAAGCCCTTCGATCGCAGCGCGGACATGGGTCGCGGCAAGTTCGGGCGTATCGGCACCGAAGAAGATAAGCGGCGCGCGCTGGACGAAGGCCAACAGCCGGTCGCTCAGGTCGCCTTCAACCTGTGGCTCGTATGCAAGATCGTATCCGAGCCATGCTTCGAAGGCAGCCAAATCCGCGCCGGTCGTTGCCACTGTCAAAGCACAGCCGGCATTGCGAAGCAGACCGACGGTACGTTCGGTCAGCGTGCGGTGAATGTGCGCTGCGCCATCAGGTCCGACAGCCGGGATCAACCGCGTCTTGCATTGGCCCGGATGCGGGTAACGCGCAAACAGCACAAGACGGGTGTCGCCACTCATATCCTGCGAGTTCTTGGAAGTCCTCCCGCTGCGACGCAACATCCCGCGCGGACTTATGCGAGATTTAGCGCCCAGTCATAGTCGTAGGAGCCGATAGTCTCGGCACCTTCCAACAAAGTCGCGGTCGGGCCCTCGGCATATTCGCGGGCATGATCGAGTACATCCTGCTCGGTACCCCAGTCGCCCTGGTACCAATCGAAGATGCTCGAAGCGATGACCCGACCCGGTTCACCGCCAAATCCGCGCGGGTGATTGACGTAGGCGCTCGCCGCCGCTTCGAGCATCTCTTCAAGCCGTGCCCCGGTATACGCCTCGCGAGCCAGGTTGGGGCAGCCGATCGAAGCACAATTGACCGCGTAGTGAATGCGCACATCCTGCCACTCCGGGCGCAGGATATCGTGCTCGATATTGTCCAGGCTCAACGTGCGACCCGACACCGTGACAGCGTCATCCTTCCACGGGCCTGTGCCGAGCAATCCGATGTCACGGATCGAATCCAGCGGCAGGTTCTTGAGAATCACATCGACGGTCGCGGCGTTGTAAAGGTTGACCCAGAAGGCAAATTGTTCGTCGGCGCCAAATTCCTCGATCGCAACCGCCTGCATCGCTTCAAGGTAGACGGCAAGATCTTCGGAGGCCTCCTGTTTCATCCGGTTGTATTCGACCAGATTGACCCCGTCTGCGCCCGCGACCACGTATTCCTGAAGCAGCGTATTCCACGCCGAATGATCGATAGTCGCTCCGGAGGTATCGTTGGTGGCGAACGTGTCCTCACCCAGACCTCCCGGCGCAGATGGCCCGCAAGCGGCGACTACGGCGGTTGCTGGAATGGCTGCGAGGAGCGAGCGGCGCGACAATCGCGCATCGACGGTTGAATGACGGGAGGGTGCGGGGATCATGTTTGGCTGCTCCGATAATGTCGGTTCTGCCCTTCAGTACGGTTGATCCTGGGCGAACGTTACAGCGTCACGCATCGTCGTTGGCCGCCAATCGCGAATTGACACGGGTGGGCGGTGTAGCCCTCGCTGCGCGGACTTGAGATCGACTGCGTTGGTCGAAATCGCCGAAGGCTTCGCGGGCGATCACGTAGAGTATTTTCGAACCTGCGGCGAACACGCCCCGAAGCGTGCCGGAAATCTTGGACACGCCCACCCGCCTGCGATAGCTGACCGGACGCTCCGCGATGCGCAATTCGGCCTTGGCTGCCCGGACCTGCATTTCGATGGTCCAGCCAAAGTCCCTATCCGCCATGTCCAGGCGTTCAAGCGCATCGCGTCTGATGGCCCGGAAAGGGCCAAGGTCGGTATACCGCACGCCCCATAGAACCCTCACCAACACCGGGGCCAACCAGTTGCCGAACCGTTGCGGAGCGCTCATGGCTCCGGCTTCGACTTGTCCCAGTGTACGCGAACCGATCACAAGATCGGCCTCACCGTTGATGATCGGCGCGAGCAATCCGTCCGCCTCTTCCGGCACGTCGGAAAGATCGGCGTCCATGAACAGAATGATGTTGCTCTCGATATCGACAATCTCCAACCCCGCAAGGCAGGCGGCGCCATAACCGCGCTCCGGCTGGAGAACGACCGTGGCCCCCGCAGCGCGGGCCTTCTCTGCGGTCCGGTCTGTCGAGCCGTTGTCGGCGACAATCACCTCCGCGAGACCATCGGGGGCGGCGGCGAAGATGCCCCGCACTGCAGCCTCGATCGATCCTTCTTCGTTCAGAGCCGGGATAACCACCGAAACACGCGCGATCAGCGGCTGGGCTGGTCGTGAGGCGCCGGCTCGCCTCGAATGCCTCGCGCGGACCAGATCGTAAAGGATCGCACACCCGATCAGCACCCATTCGGCGCGCAGCGCGAGCGGGTGAACTTCGAACTCCTCGAATTCATACAGTTCGAGATTCAATCCAGTCAGATAGGACAGCGGCAACACCGCACTTGCGACATAGGGCCATATCTCTCGCCGGCCGACAGCAAATGGCAGCAGCCACATCAGGTACCAGGCGTTGACCGCTGGTGCGAACAACAGGATTGTGCCGAAGATCGCTGCCAGAGGCACGCGCTCGAAATTCTTGGCCGAGGCGTGGAGCCACAGGACGAGAACGCCCGCAATGCCAAGCGCAAACACACGCCCCCAGGTCGGGCCGAACAGCACGAAAAAAAGCTCATAGGCGAACGGGTTGAAGTACCATTGGGTGGCAAATGTCTCGGTGGAATCGAAGCCGACGCCCAGTCCCTGTACAGCGAAGAAACCGTAAAGAGCGGCAAGCGTCACGCTGGCCGCGATCAGCGCCTGTGGGGCGAGCCGCAGCAGGATCGGCCAGGCCGCCAGTGCGACAATCTTCACCCCCGCAGCGGCTCCGATCAGCATCCCTGCGACAATAGGATGCCGACGACCCGCGGCAATCCCGGCGAACAGGAACAGCGCAAGGATGATATCGGGATGGAGGTGGATCGTGCTTTCGGCGACGACCACCGGGTTCCACGCGAACAACGCCGCGCTACCGGGCCTGTACTTCTTGAGGAGCAACGCCGTCAGCAGCAGTGCGCTCCCCGCAAACAGGATCCGCAGGCCCAGCTCGTTGCTGCCTGCGACGAAGCTCACGATCGCGAACAGGAATTGGAGCACCGGGCCGTAAATGGTCGGATACTGCGGGTAATTGATCCATTCCAGCACCGCCTGCATTGCAGGTGGGACCGACGGATTGTCGAGAAAATCCTCCGGCGGAAGGCCGTAGGGCGTGCCGCTCTCGAGCACACGCCAACCGTCCCAGATAAAGCGGTAATAGTCGTCTTCGAAGACCGTCTGGCCGAACAAGGCGACCACGTGACCGAGCACCGCAACCAGCAGCACGGTTCGTGCCGTGATCGCTGGCGTCTTCCACAGCAGCGCCGATATCGCGGCGCTTCCGACGACCAATGTCGCGACATACAAGGCCACCGGCGGCGCCACCTGCTGCGACAGCAAGACGAGCGTGACCACGCTCGTGAGGAACAGCAGAGCGGCCGCCGACACGCGCCATACTCGCGCCGGCGAAGCCGATTGGATTGCCATCGATCTGCTGGTCTATCTGATCAGCAGGTGTCGCTCAGACGCCGTAGCGTTGGCGCAGGTAGTAGAGGACCGCGGTGCGATCCTTTTCCTTCAGCTCGAACTTGCCGCCGCGCACCGCATTGGCGACCTCGCCAGCGGTCTGCTTGTTCAGGCGCTTGTGATATTCGCACTTCTTGCACGTGATCCGCTTGCGGACCTGCGATTTGCCGCGTCGGTGAAGGCGGTCTTCCTGGGTGGCGCGTGACAATGTGGAATCGTTGCGGAACCCGCCGCCAAAACCACCGCCGCCGCGCGAGCCAGAGCCTGATGCCATCGCTGGTACCGACGTCACTGCCATTGCCAGCAGTGCGGCTGAAATAATTGCACCTCTCACGACCGAAATCCTTTCATCTATCGGATTGCCAAACTCCATTCGTGGGGCGGTTCGCACGGGGCCGGCGAAAAGTTACTGCCGGTCGGAAAATTCCTGAACCGAGGCCGCGTGAGCGATTGCCCGCTAGCCTTCGCGGGTGAACGGACGCACCAGATAGTCGCGCCATCCCGTTAGCGGGCGGTAGCCATCGATTCCGGTCGGGTGAAAGCTCTCGTCGGACGGCATGTGCTGCGTTCCGAACAGCCGATCGTAAAACGAGAAGAACGAACAGTAGTTTCGCCCCCAGTGTTCGATCGCGCGCGAGTGGTGATAGTGGTGGTAGACATTGTCGGCGAGCACGTGTCGTAGCGCGGGCGGGAACGACATCGCCGGGTTGTCGGTGTGCATGTAATAGTTCGAAACCAGATAGAACGTCGTCAGCAGTGCGATATGCTGCTGCGGGCTTTCGATCAGGAAGATCAGCGGGAGCGTGATCACGGCGAGATAGAGCGCATCCTGCGCCCAATGCGAATAGCTTCGCGCTGCGTTCATCTCCTCGATCTGATGGTGGATCGCATGCAGCCGCCACAGTATTGGAATATCGTGCAGTGCGCGGTGCAACCAATACTCGAAGAAGCCGATAACCACCATGTAGAGGATCGGGAAAATGACGAGCAACGGTCCCAGATCGTCGGCGCGAAACAGGGGCTCAATCTCGAATTGATACAGCCACGAGAACGCAGCGGTTTGCAGGAGGGTCGCAATCGCGAGGCCGATCGCCGCGTACAGAAGCCCTTCGGCATAGCGTTCCCGAAAGTTGAGGAACTTCATCTGTCGCCACTCGAAGAAGCCGAACAGCGCGACCAGCGCCACCAGCGACAGGATCGAATTGGTGAGCGCGGCGGCGAAGCTCGCGGCCGCGAACGAAAGTCCGAGGTCAAATACGAATTGCCCCACCGTGTCCTGCGCCAGCGCGACCCCGCGCAGCAGAGCTTCGGCAGCGACGAGCAGCAGCGCAAATGTAACCAGAAACGCCCCGAGCGAACGCGGCGCACGCTCGGTGCCCGCTACTCCATGGTCGTCATCGATACGATGCTGGTACTCCAAGATCGAACCCATTCAATTTCCGCTGGCCGGTTTGAATGAGGTTCGGATCGAGGCTGCAATTCGTTACATCTCGTCGGCAGCGGGCTTGCGCGACACCCGAAGGCGGAGGGGCTTGCTGCTGGCCTTTGCGGAGCACTTTCGAACCAGGCGCAGGGCGATCCCTTTCATGCCTCCCCGCCGACCGCGCTTAACCGCGTGATCTCGATATGTGGTGCAAGATAGCTGTCACCCACCGGTTCATTGCGGACGAGATCGGTCGAGAGGTAGCGATTGCTGCCATCTGGAAAAACCGTCGCTATCGCACGGCCATCCGATCTCTTGAGCGCAAGCTTGACCGCGGCAACCAAGTTCGCGCCGCTGGAAATACCGACACCAAGCGCGAAATTTCGGCTCAGGCACTGCGACATCAGGATCGCGTCGCCATCGTTGACGTCGATGATCTCGTCGAGCCGATCCAGCTTCACGATTTCGGGTATGAACTCGTCCGAAACACCCTGAATACGGTGAAATCCAACCTTCTTGCCGGTCCGGAGTGTGGGCGATTCGGCAGGCTCGACCGGATGGACGCTTACGCTTGGGTCTTCTTCCTTCAGGAACTGTCCAACGCCCATCACCGTTCCTCCGGTACCGACACCGGCGACAAACCCTCCAAGGTCAGCCTTGTTCGCCTGCAATTGCTGCCACAGTTCGGGGCCGGTTCCGCGATAGTGCGCCATGCAATTGTCTTCGTTCGAAAACTGGCGCGGCAGGAACGCACCCGTTTCCTGGCCCATCGCCTCGGCCTTTGCGATTGCGCCCAGAAAGCCACCTTCTGCCTTGGAAACCAGCTTGAGCTCCGCCCCGTAACTCTTCAGCAGTTCCTGGCGCTCAACGCTCATCCAGTCGGGCATGAAGATCGTCACGGAGTGACCGAGGGCGCGGGAGATCGCCGCTATGGCAATCCCGGCATTTCCACTGGTGGCTTCGACGATCCTCTGCCCCGGTCGCAACTGACCGGTTTCGATTGCGCGGCGCAGGATCGTGAACGCCATCCGATCCTTGATGCTGCCCGACAGATTGAACATCTCCGCCTTGGCATAGACCGTAATGTCCTGTCCCTGGCACCTCAGATCCAACCGCAACAACGGCGTCCTTCCGACCAGTGACGAGAGACAACCCCATTCGACCGAGGGACTGGTGGCAAGCTGATCGAGCACGCAATTCTCCACTTGGATTGCTTGATGAAGCGACATGCAAACTTTCCTTCACTCTGAGCGGAAAATCATCGCCAAATTTTCTTTCATTCTCGCAGAAACTGTGATTATTTCCCTTATCTATGGATGCTGATGCAAAATTTGACGAAAATGACCGCAAGATCCTTACGCTCCTTCAACAGGATGCGTCGATCTCGCTCGAGAAGCTGGCGGAAAAGCTGAGCCTTTCGACAAACGCATGCTGGCGCAGAGTGAAGCGGCTTGAAGCCGAAAACGTCATCGAGCGCCGGGTGGCTCTGGTGTCGCCCGAGGCCGTCGGCCTGAATGTGACGGTTTTCGTGTCGGTCAAGACGAACGACCACAGCGCTGCGTGGTTGGAGAACTTTGCCAGCGCAACCGCTTCCATTGCGGAAGTGGTCGAGTTCTATCGCATGGCCGGTGACATCGACTACCTGCTCAAGCTGTTGGTGCGCGACGTTTCCGATTACGACCGGGTCTACAAGAAGCTGATCGAAGTTGCCGAATTGTCCGACGTGTCAGCAAGCTTTGCCATGGAGAGGATCAAGTGCGAGACGGCCGTGCCGATCCTCTAGCGATCCAAATTTGTCCGGACAACTCTTCCCAACCGGACTGCCTGCCGATAAAGTGGTCCAATGCGTTTGATCAAACTGATTGCGGCAACTGCCTTCATCGCTTCGTCTGGCCCTTCCCTGGCGCAAGAGGCGCTACCCGAAGGCATCTGGACCAACACCGAAGACGAGTACTTTGCCGAGGCCGAGGGAAGACCGAAACCCGAATGGCGCGCATTCGAAGTCGGCGAGGACGGTCGTTGGCGATCGATCGACGCGTTCGGAAATGCGCGCAGCGACTGGTCGGATGGCGGCATTCCGGATGTTTCCTTTGACGAAGCGAAAGGCTGGCAAATCGGCGCCAGCGAACTTCGCAAGGCGCAACCATTGTCCTGTTGGGTGTCCGTCCGGAAATTCGCCGGCAAGCCCAATGGCGATGAAGACTGGACGTTCGACAACAATCTCAGGATTTTCGACCAGGGCGGCCGCGTTCGAGTGTCAGGCCAAGGGGTCGCGCCTGATGTCACCATTCGGGTTCGCAATGTGACCTGGGCGAAGGGCAGCCGCAACAAACCGGCGCTGGTCCTCTACGTGCACAAGCAAGATCCAGTGCGCGCCGAGAGTTATTCCTGGGCCTCCCCCGATGCGAGCCTGATTGGCATCAATCTGCGCTGGGTCCAGGCCAGCTGCAGCAGAGTGGAAGAGTAATCATGCTATCGACCCGCGCGATTTTTCGCCAGACCGGCGGCCCCGAAGTGATCGAGTGGATCACCGAAGATCACCCTGACCCAGCCGCCAGCGAGGTCACGATCGAGCACGGCGCTGTTGGCCTCAACTACATCGATACCTATCATCGCCGTGGGATCTACCCGGTCGAACTGCCCAGCGGCATGGGTCTTGAAGCCGCAGGTCGGATCGTTGCCGTCGGCAAAGGTGTCGACGGGTTCGCCGAGGGAGACCGCGTTGCGACGTTCGGGCCCTTACTCGGCGCCTACGCGACCCACAGAAACATCGGTGCCGAGCACCTGTTCCGCTTGCCCGACAGCATCGACGATCGCACCGCCGCTGCCGCTATCGTCAAAGCGTTCACGGCTGAATTCCTGGCCGAACGGTGCGGCAAGGTCGAACCCGGTTGGCCCGTACTGGTACACGCAGCCGCGGGCGGCACCGGGCTCTTGCTGGTGCAATGGCTCAATCATATCGGTGCAGAGGTAATCGGCACGGTCTCGACCGAAGCCAAAGCCGAAGCCGCCCGCGCGGCAGGCGCTCACCATGTCATTTTTTACAAGGAAGAAGACACAGCCGCGCGCACCCGCGAAATCACCAGTGGAGTTGGCGTACGCGTAACCTTCGACGGGATCGGCCGTGCGACCTGGGAAACCTCGCTCGACGCCACCGGCACAAGAGGACTGATCATCAATTACGGCAATGCCGATGCTCCAGTGGGCGAGGTCGATATGGGCGTGCTCGCCATGAAAGGGTCGTTGTACAACACCCGCCCCGCCCTGTTTCACTACTACGAAGATCCAGCGGAACGCGCCGCCGGGGCGGCTCGGGTTTGGGACATGTTCGACAAGGGCGCCTTGTCGGTAACGATCGGCCAGACCTACGCCCTGACCGATGCGGCGCAGGCCCATCGCGATCTGGAGAGCGGCAAGACGACCGGCTCGACGGTGTTGCTGCCATGACGCGCATCGCGCCGATGGACGTGCAGCACCTTCCGCCAGCCACACGCGAAGCGCTCGAATACGCGCAAGGAATCATGGGCTTCGCCCCCAACGACGTGCTGACGATGGCGCATTGGCCGGAACTGCTCGAAGCGATGGAGCGACTGGTCCAGGTCATCTACAAGCCCGGCGAGCTCGACCCCGTGCTCAAACGGATGATCGCCACCATCACCAGCGGTGCGGCCGGATGCCGCTATTGCCAGGCCCACACCGCGCATGGTGCGGTGCAGATGGCTGGCGGTGACGCGGAAAAAGTCGCCAAGGTCTGGGAATACGAAACCGACCCCATGTTCAGCGATGCCGAGCGCGCGGCGCTTGATCTTGCGCTTGCATCCGGCACTCAGCCCAATGCGGCGACCGATGATCATTTCCGCGCGCTCGATCAGCACTTCTCACACCGTCAGATCATGGAGATCATGGGCGTGATCGGCCTGTTCGGTTTCCTCAACCGCTGGAACGACACGCTGGCGACCGAGCTGGAGGACAAGCCCATGGCCTTCGCTTCGAACACCTTTTCAGCCGATGTCTGGGAACCCGGCCGGCACAAGCGCGGCTAGTGCTTCCAGGCGGTTCCACCGACCCAGTCACCCGCAACGCCGCGAAACTCGCTTGCGGAGATCGATTGCCACACGCCGGCGATGAAATAGGGATCGGCTTCGAACTTGGCGCGCGCTTGCGTCTCGTCATCGGCCTTGATCACCAGCATTGATCCGATCGTTTCTTCGCCGCTCTTGAGCGGGCCGGCCACGGCATAATCCTCGATATGCGCTTCTACGTGGTCGAGATGCGCAGCAAGGTGAAGCTCACGCAGCCTCGCTCCGTGTTCGCCATCGCGGCAGTAGAAGGCGAATAGCGGCACTAGGACTCCTGTTCCGGAGGAGTGAATACGTCGGGATCGATCGGTTCCCCGATGGTCACATTCTCCCAGAACACGGAATTGCTGATCACTCCGTCGTACAACAACGTCACCGAGCGCGCCTGCACCCAGCCGATTTCAGGGAGGCGGACAAAATCGTCATAGATCCGCTCGTGAAAGCCGCGCGGGCTGTCGAACGCCATGTAGCGGATGAAGCCACTTTCGCCGTCGAACCCGAACAGGGTGGACTGCCCACCCGGATCGGTAATGCGCACCAGCGAAAGGCTGTGACCGCTGACCGTGCGCGGCGGCACGAAACCGAGAGAGAACCCCTCGTCGAGCGCCGAACGGATGATCCCGAAGCCAAAATTGTTGGCCCAATAAGCATCGGCTTGGGCCTTTGGCATGATCCCATTCTGGGTCCAGGTCGTTTCGCCGTCATAGCCGACTTCGAACAACACGCGATCGCCATCCCTGGCGACAATGCGGACCTTGCCGTCGGCGCCGTGCGCGACCTTGCGACCGCGTTCGAATTCGCGCCACATGCGATAGTCATCGGCGCGCGAACGGACTGCACCCGTTGCAGGATCGAAGAATGTCGCCGTTCCTGCCAATTGCAGCGTGCGAGGATCAAGGAAGATGTCGCCGCCATGCGCGGCCAATCCACGCTCCACGATGTCTCGGGGCGTTTCGGGCGTCTCGGCCCGGGACGAAGAAGTCGCAACAAGGAGAAGTGCGATGACCCCAGCGATCCAGCGAACCATCATGAACCCACCTCGATCAGCTCGACCAATTCGCCGCCCAATCCGATGGTGGTGGCCGACCGTCGGCCTTCGTACAGCGCGCCTTCGCGAACCGTGGGCGACGCAATCCATTCGACATCGCACGCTTCGAGACTGCCAACGCCCAGGCTGACAAGAGCGTTGCCAGGCGGGAGCATACCTTCATGCCGGGGTCGTTCGGTCGCCGCCGCGGGATAGTCGTCGACTTCGACGATCGGCATCCTCCGATGCTGCACCATGGTGATGATCGTCTGCGTTTCGGCAGGAAGACCGAAGGCATTGTTGATCATCGAATAGGGCAAGGTGTAGTCCGCGCCGCGCGTCAAGCCGATGCGGTTGCGATACCATTCAACGCTGGCATCGCGATCCGGCGTCGCCAACACGACGATGAAGATCCGGTCTACAGGGGAATTTGCTCGCGGCAGATCGGTGCCCGGCATGTCGTTCAGCACCTGGTTGAGATAGACCATTTCCTGCCCCGTCCCGAGCACCTGCATCGGAATGAACGCCGGCTCGATATTTTCGAGCTTCTTGGGAGGCCCGACAATCTTGAAACCTGCGGTCTCGACCATGTCGGGCCAGTGCCAGACATCCTCGACAGTGCATTCGAACGCCGCCCAACCATAGGATCGAGTGGGCCTGAACTCGGGATGGTCGGATTGCTCGACGAGACGGAACCAGCAAGCCTCCCCGCTAGTCGGGCGGAGAACCGCGAATGGCGATCCCGTATTGCCGGGACATCCCCAGCTCGCCGCCAGATCGGCGGACAATCCGCCCTGTTCGACAAGGTCGAGCTTTAAGCAGTCGCGATAACCGCGCAGCGCCGCTTCAAGATCTGGGACCGTCGACAGACCTCCCATGATCGTGCCGTGCGCGATGCTCATTCGCCGAATCTCGGCTTGCGCTTCTCGACGAACGCGGTGGTGCCTTCGACGAAGTCGGGGCCGGTGAACGCCTCGCCAAAAATGCGCAACGTCTCTTCGTCATCCTCGGTCTGACCGTCGAGCACACGGCGAACGAACCTCTTGGTCTCGCGGATCGAATGCGGGCTGGCGGCCAGGATTTCCTCGATGAGCGCCTGCGGATCGTCTGAAATCTCCTCGATCAATCCAATCGCCAGCGCCTGCTCGGCTGACAGTAGGGAGCCGGTATACAATATCCGCTTCGCCTGGCTCGGCCCGACCAGATCGGTGAGGAGCTTCACGTCGTGCAGCGGATAGACCAGGCCAAGTTTCGCAGGCGTAATGCCGAACCGCGCCTTCGCTCCGCTGGCCACTCGCAAATCGCAGGCCAAGGCAATGCCGCAACCACCACCAATGCAATCGCCCTCGACAAAGGCCATCGTCGGCAGCGGCAGCCGGGCAAGTTCGAACTGCACTCGGTTGATGGCCGCCTGATTGCGTGCGCGCCAGTCGGGATCGTCCTTGTTGGCAAGCAGCTCGCTTATGTCTGCGCCAGCGCAGAAGGCACCACCGGGCTTGGCCGAACGGATGACGAGCAACCGCGTGCGTTCGGCCTCGCACGCCTCCTGCATCAGCCCCGGCATTGCTTCCCACATGGTCATGTTGAACGCATTGCGTTTGTCCGCGCGGTCGATCAGCAGGGTCGCGACTGGGCCTTGGATTTCGAGGCGGACGGTCAAGCCGGGTTCTCCGCCATGAAGTGATCGGCGATCGCCTTGCGGGTTGTGACCCATACACCCTCATGCGCGCGGACATGTTTGAAGAACTCCTCGAGCGCCCAAATGCGCCCGGGTCTGCCAACAATCCGCAAATGCAGGCCAAGGCTCATCATCTTGGGGTTGCCTTCCTCGCCTTCGCGATAGACTTGATCGAAGTTCGCCTTGGCATAATCGAGCCATTGATGCGGCGTCAGGGCAGGATCGGTCCACATCTTCATGTCGTTGTTGTCGAGCTGGTAGGGAACGATGCACATCGGCTTTCCGGGTATGGTGTCGCGATCCCAGAACGGCACGTCACCGCTGTAATCGTCCATGTGATAGGTGAAGCCTTCCTCCGACAACAGCCGCCGCGTGTTGTCGGTGAGCAGGTATCGCGACAGCCAGCCATAGGGTCGCACGCCGCAAGTCTTCTCGATGCTAGTCACCGCCTTGCGGATGAACTCCCGTTCCTGATCCTCGTCCATCTTGAATTGATGCACCCAGCGCCAGCCATGGCTCACCGGCTCATGGCCCAGTTCGACTATCGCCTCAGCGATCTCCGGATGGTTCTCGAGGCTCAGCGCCGCGACGGTCCAACTGGCCATGATGTTGTATTGCTTGAGCAATTTGACGATCCGTGGTGCGCCCGCCTTGATCCCGTAGAGGTAGTTGGATTCGTTCGAGTAATTGCGCATCTTCGACTTCACGAAGACGCCGAGTTCGTCGACCGGCTCCATCCCGCGATCGCCGCGCGCGATGGTCATCTCGCTGCCCTCTTCGACATTGACGACGACCGACAGGGCCATCTTCGCGTCGGCGGGCCAGTCCATCCGTTCTTCTCTCATCGGCATCCTACCTCAATTCTCTATCAGCACGGCAGGCGTCCAACGCTGCGCCCGGCGATCCAGCCGCGCTTCGAGCAATTCGCCGTCCAGATCCATGGCTGCCGCCTGTGCCAGAAACAATTCCGCATTGGACAGGCAATCGACACGAACCACCCCAAGCAGCCTCCCCTCGACCTCGCCGACGACAGCGGGCACGACCCCGCAATTGCCGCACACGAGGAAATCGGCAGTCTTCGTCCCAAACCGATATCGGGAGATCGGCGCTTTGGCCTCGATCTCGACTTTGCCCTCCGGATCGGACGTCCAGCTTGCGCCGTGCTGCCTGCAGAAACTGCACTGGCAACTCCTCGCCCCCAATTCCGCGATCGATTTCGCGGATTCGAAACGGGTCGCGATCGCACCGCAATGACAGGATCCGTCATGGCGGGCCATCAGTGCATTTCCTCTCCACCCGACACGTTGAGCGCCTCGCCCGTGACATAGAATGCTTCATCGCTGGCAAGCCAAAGGCAAGCGGCCGCAGTGTCGCTTGGCAAGCCCGGACGACCCATCGGGTTCTTGGCGCTCATATTGGCAAGGTAGTCTTCGACCGTATCGAAGCCGAGTAGTTTGGAAAAATACTCGTTCTGCTTTGCGCCCAGCCCGGTGGTCACATGGTTCGGGCAGACTGCGTTCACAGTGATTCCATGCGCGCCCAGTTCGACCGCACTGGCGCGGGTCAACCCGACCATTCCGTGCTTGGAAGAGACGTAGGCGGGCAAGTGCGGAAAGCCGGTCTTGGCCGCCTGGCTGGCGATGTTGATGATCCTGCCGCCCTTGCCGGACTCCACCATTGCACGCGCGGCTGCCTGAGTTCCGTAAAATGCCCCGGACAGATTGACCGCGATCACCTGATCCCATTCGTCGGCGGTATCGACCTCGAGCAGCGGCTTCATCTTGAAGCCGATCCCGGCATTGTTGACGAATATGTCCAGGCTCGGGAAGTGCTGCAGCGCGCCTTCGACCAGCGCCTGACACTGTTCGGCTTTCGAGACATCGCACGCAATCGTCGCGACCTTTGCTCCGCGACCGCGAAGTTCCTCGGCAACCGCATCGGCTTCGGCGTCGATCGCCAGGTCGGAAACGATGCAGTTCGCGCCCTCGTCGGCGAAAGCCTGAAGAATGCCCTGCCCCAGACCCTTTTGCTTGCCCGAGCCGGTGACGACAATGGTCTTTCCGGTGAACTTGCCCACCTTACAAGTCCTCGGTCAGGATGAATTGCGGGCCATCGGCGTAATCCTGGAACGGAGCCGCCTTGGCCTGAAACTCAGGATCCGAAACATCGGCAATGAAAGCGTCCATGTCGGTGATGTCGAGAACTTCGAAATAGGCGTAGGGCGGCGGCGTATCGGGATCGCCGAACAGGCCCGTTGCCTTGTGGATCGTGAAGCTGTTGACTGAGGGCAGCGCGCTGGCGGTCGGTACGTCCTTCGTTTTCGCCCACTCTTCATATTCGGCAACATCGGTGCCGGGTTTCAGGTTGAACGGTACGATTATGCGCATGGTTCAGGCTCCTTCTGTATCGTTTGGGGCGCGGTAGGCTCCCAGTTTGCTGTCGAGTTCGCGGGCGATGCGGAACAATCCGGCTTCCGCCCCTTCTTCGCCGATGATCTGTACGCCGACGGGCAGTCCATCCTCGGTCCAGCCGGCGGGGATCGAGATTGCAGGCAATCCGGCGATGTTGGCAAGGCAGGTGAAGTCGGCCTGTGCTGCTGGTTCGGGTTCGGTGTGTGGGAACGGTGGATTCGGTACGGTCGGGAGGAGCAGGAAATCGAATTTTGCGACCAGTTCGCGGACTTGCTCGCGCGTAGCAGCGAGAATGCGCCTGTCTTCCGCCGAGTCGCTACCGCTCCGCGTGGGTCCGTAGGTCAGCAGCTTTGCCAGATGATCGGACTTGGGGACTTCGGCGAGGTCCACCGCCATCGCTTTCGAAACCCCGATGAAGCCGGCAAAGCGGATGCGGCTTTGGCTGAATTCGAGGGAGTCCTGGATTAGCTCGCTATCCAGTGCTCTCGCCGCTCCGGCCCAGGCTTCGGCGACGGCCGGATGCACCTCAACGCCATGGTCGATCAGGCGGACGCCCCAGTTGCCAAGGTCTTTTTCGCCGAAATCGGACATCACGCGCGACACCCGCTCAAGCGTATCGAGATCGCGCGCCAGTGGCCCAATCGCGTCGAGCGAGGGATCGGCCGGTATCAACCCGTCCTGGCTCACCCGGTCGGTTGCAGGTTTGAAGCCGGAGATTCCGCAATGGGCCGCCGGGATACGGATCGATCCCATCGTATCGGTGCCGAGCGCCACATCGCACAACCCCGCCGCTACCGCGGCGCCGCTGCCTCCCGATGAACCGCCCGGCGAATAGCCGTGACGATGCGGATTGTGGGTGGGACCGAAATGCGGGTTGTCGGTCTTCGCGCCTAGCGCGCCCTCCTCCATGTTGGTGATGCCGACGATCGCCACGCCCGTCTCTCGCAGGCGCCTGACCACTTCGGCGTCTTCTTCCGCGACCCGATCTTCCCACGCTCCCAGTCCGGCGTGGAACGGCATGCCATTGACCGCGATGTTGGCTTTCACGCCTACCGTCAGCCCGGCCAGCGGACCTTCCCCGCCCCTGGCGTCGTCGTCGCGATAGAGAAAGGCGTTGTAGGGATCGAGCATTGCCGGCGCTTTACACCCCTCGCTCGTCGATCAGCCGCAAGGGCTTCTGACGCTTGTCAATTTCGGTCTCGGAAGCCGTTTCGCCGGGGCCGCAAAGCGCGATCTCGACCTCGACGCCCAAGCCCTGTTTGAGCTTCTCGGCCAACTCTTCGCGATCGGTACCACCATTGCTTTCCAGCGTAACGCGCATCGAATCGCGTTTGTTCGCGTCGCGCGTGAGGTGGCAGACATATTCGCCGGTCAGGTCCGGTCGGTTCTCGATAATCGCGCCGATGGCGTGCGGAAAGACGTTGATGCCGCGTAGCTTGACCATGTTGTCGCTGCGCCCGCGGAAGCCCGCGATCCGCTTGAACGCGATCTCTCCGCGCCCGTCCAGTTCATGGGTGATGTCATGCGTGTTGAAGCGAATACAGGGCGCGATATCGTCCTTGTAGAGGCAGGTAACGACCATATCCCCGGTCTCGCCATGCGCCACCGGCTTGCCGTCGTCGACGCCCAGCAGTTCGAGATATTGCGCGTCTTCCCAGACATACATGCCGTCGCGATCCGGGCCTTCTCCGGCAATCGAACCGGTGTCGCCGACCCCGTACCAGTCATAGGCCTTGGCGCCGTGCCACGCATCTTCGGTCGCCTGCCGGTCCTCGGTGCCAAGATGCCCGATGATCATCCGGATATCGATCTTGTCGAACAGCCCGAACTCCTCGGCAGTGCCCGCCAATTTTCGCACGTAGTCGACGAAGCCGACGATTGCCGTGACGCCAAAATCGGCCATCAACTGCACCTGGTTGATGCTGCGGGTTTCGATGCCGGTGCCGGCCGACAGGAAAATCGAGTTGGTGAACTTGGTCACCGCTTCGCGGATATAGTGCCCGCCATTGATCATACCGTGGCCATAAACCGAGTGGACCACATCGTCCGAATGCAGCCCCATCCAGCGATACATCCGCCCGACCAGCAGGTTGCCAACCTCGCGTCCCTTGGGACCAAACATCAGCACCTGCGGCTTGCCGGTCGTGCCCGAAGTCGTGTGAAAGATCACCGGATCGCGGGTCGCCGGGTCGCCCATGCCGTGGAAGTCGCCATAGGGCGGATGCTCGGCGATCGAGGCCATCAGGTCCGACTTGTCGTAGACCGGCAGCTTGGTGATGTCGGCGAGGCCGTTGATATCGCCCGGTTCGATGCCCTGGGCGCCCCACAGCCGTTGGTAGAATGGCACCTGCCAACCCTTCACCATCAACTTCCTGAACTGCGCATCCTGCACTGCGAATAGCTCGTCCCGGCTCATACTCTTGTAGCGCGCAACGAATTGCTCGCCGATCGGATATTCGGCCAGCATCTGTTTGTGATCGAGCGCTTCGAAATATGTCGGATAGGTCATGGTGAATTCGCAAAAAAGGAGAGAGGATCGTCGAAGATACGAGCGTCAGCGTTGGCTCCAGCGAGCTTGCGGCACAGGCCGTACTTGGCGGCGGATTGTTTTGCGCTCATCGGGTTGGCGACGCTGCCGAGATTTTCAGAGATGACGCGCTCGATTATCTCGCCGCTGCGCGTAGTTAAGACGAGTCGCTGCGGCGCCATGGCATTTCCGTCAGGATTGCCATCCAACTCGACCGTGACGTTTGGCGCGAGAGCAATCAATTCCGGCGCGTGCAAGTCGTCGCTATCAAACAGCGTCGGATCGATGATTCCGTCCCGTAGCATGATGGGCGTCAGGATCGGGAGGCAAAGTCGCGCGTAGCCCCCGCTCATATCTGGTTTGTAGGGACGGCCAACCAATCGCTGGATGAGAGGTGGCGCGAACAGCTCTACTTTGGCGATATCCGGAAGCCTCAATCCCTCTCGATAAAGCCGCTCGATCTCGCCCAGGGCACCATGGCTCGCGCGACCGGAAGGAAACGGCTTGATCGCCACCTCAGAAATGCGCCAGACCCTGCCGAGACCGGAGGTGTAGCGTGCCAGGTCGAGTGGTTCGATCAATTCGGAATAGCCGAACGGCCCTTCAAGCACATCATGCGGACCGTCCATTCCGCCTTCGACAAGCCTGACTGCGGTGATCGCAGAACGCGCAGCATTCGCGATCTGCAGCGGCAGGGCAATCGACGCTTCGACATGCGCTTGCATCGTGCCGCTTGCGAAGGAATAGGCCAACCCTATCACGTCGGCGTATTTGTCCATCGGGATGTCCGTGAGGCGAGCCGCAGCCAAGGCGGCCCCGATCGCGCCGGCCGTGGCCGGGCGGAAGAATGTCATCGGTCCGGTCGCAGAGAGGCCCAGCCCGCTGGCAATGTCGACCCCAACCGCAAGCGCGGTCAGAATACGATCCGGTTTCATGCCGATAGTAGTGTCGACCTGCGCCATGGTCGCGGCGGTCACGACCGACAGTGCATGAACCACTGCGCCTTCGTGCACCGCATCCCATTCGAGACAGTGGATCGCGAAGCCGTTGAAGAACGCGGCCGAATCCGCCGGAGCCTGCCCTCCACACAGCAGCCGTGCGTCCGTGTCAGAGCCGAATGCGCCGAGCGTCCCGCGCAGTTTGCGCGCCTCAGCCGACTGCGCCCCAGCCGCTCCTCCGGCCAGAGTGTCGGCCAAGAGACGCAAGGTGTCGGCGCGCGCCTGTTCCGGCAGCCCATGGTCCGCCGCAGCGAATTCCAGGATAGAAGCGGTCGCGCTCATGCCAGCCAGCCTTCGATCATGGCATCGATCGCGGCCGCATCGTGCTCGTGCAATGCAAGCGAAACGGCCTTGTTCGCCTCGGCTTCCGGCAATCCGCCCCACTGCGCCAAAGTGTGCATCTTGGCGATCAGTTCCTTTTCGCCCACCGGTCGTTCGGGATCGCCAAGCGTGTCAATCAGTTCGAAGCCGTTCACCCGCGCACCAAAATGCGCAGGGTAGCGCGCAGTTATGGCCGGGTCTTCGGCAACCGAAACTTGAGCTCGTAGCTGGGCAACAGCCGCGATGGATTCTTCGGTGAAATCTTCCGGCTTCGCGTCGCGGCCGTCTGCGACGATAGCCACAGCGTGTTGAAGCGAGAACTTCGCCTCCAGTTCGGTCGCTGGATTGGGCCGATCGCAGAAGGTCAGGGCATCCTTGAAAGTCTCGACTGTGAAGGGCGCCTCCAGTTTGCCCTGATTGCGCAATTCCAAGGCGGCATCGATGGCGGGATGCGCATGGCGGCAAGCCGCAAAAGGTTTGAAACTGACTTTGTTGATCAACCAGCCGTCAGGGCCGCCAGCAAGGTCGCCCGGCTCTCTGGTGGCCGCTTCGAACAGTCCCTGCCGCCCTTCAAGCACACCGCCCGGACCGGTTGCTCCGTAATGCACATGCAGCGCAGCATCGCGTCCGGTCCGCACCGCGTGGTAGATATGCCATTGCTTGGTCAGCACATCATCGTGCCGCATATGCCACAATCCGCCTGCAACCGATCCGGCGTTGCCCATCGCGTTGGCGTATTCAACCGGTGCGAACCCGATCAGCGATCCAAACGCAGCGCACGCGCCGAACACTCCGGCGGTCGCGGTCGGATGCCAATGGGCGTAGTGATGCGCGTCGAATGCAGCGCCTACTGCGATCATCGCTTCGTAGCCACGCACTGCGGCCTCCAGTCGCTGGTCCAGCGGAGCGCTCGCCATGCTCATCGCAGCAGGCCAAACGACCGGCCCGGGATGCAGCAACGCAGTGCGGTGGACATCGTCCATCTCCAGCGCATTGCCGACATAGGTTGCACGCTCCCATCCGAGACTCGAAATGGCTCCGCCGAGATGACCCGCTTCCATGTCCCGAGCGCCCGCCACGCAAGCGAGCCAATCCAGCAAGTGCAGGCGCGCACGCATTTTCTCGCGTTCTGGAACAGGCCGCGCTAGTCTTTGCGAAAGTTGCGAGAGCAGCGGTTCGCTCATACAGGGAGCCTCCGCCTCGAAATTGGGTTTTGGAGAGAGAATTGGCCGACGCGTCCGCGCCAGCGAAAGGGAAGACACCGCGCTACATGCAGGTGGCGGGCGAGCTGCGCGAGGCAATTCTTGCCGGCAAGTTCGGCGAAGGGCAGCCCTTCCCGACCGAGACCGCCCTGTGCCGCCAATACGATGTCAGCCGCTTTACCGTGCGCGAAGCGCTCAAGCGCCTGCAGGCCGAAGGCCTGATCGCTCGCCGACGCGGCTCCGGCACTATTGTCCAGCCTGCGGCGGCGCGTGGCGGCGCGCTGCATCAGCCGCTCTCGAATGTCGGCGAATTGCTGCAATATGCCCGCGACAGCGAGGTTGAATATTCCGAGCGCGACCAGGGCCCGCTGCCGGAGGCGGTGGCCGAACAGATCGGCGAAGACACCAAGGGTAACTGGCGCCGGTTTCGGGGGGTCAGGAGACACACGCCCGAAACTCAGCCGATCGCCGTCACAGACGCCTATTTCCACGAAAAACTCGGCGATGCGGTCGACAAGCTCGATCTTGCTGCGGGCACTTTGTTCAGCCAGATCGAACGTCTTGCAGGCGTCACGATCGGGCGGGTTACGCAGGATATCCAGGCGATTACCGCAGACGCTCGGGTCGCAGGCTTCCTCGAGATTGCCGAAGGCGATCCGGTGCTGCGGATCGTGCGCTGTTACCTCGATCCCAAGGGACATGTTTACGAGATTTCGGTCAGCCACCACCCGGGTGATCGCTTCGCCTACGCGATGCATATCGACCTCGATAGCTGACCCGTTCATTTGCCGTCGAGCTCGGGTACTTTGCCCGGCCTGAACGTTTGACCGGCAAAGCGAATAGGCGATGCGATGTGGTGCGCGCCGTCTTCGCTTTCCACGAGAATCCCGCGCTCGGCGATATGGGGTTCGTCGAGCGCTTCGCGGAAGTTGAGAACTGGCGCGAACGCAACATCCTTGTCGGCGAACCACGCCACCCATTCATCGCGCGACTTGGTGGCGAAGGTATCGCGCAGGAAAGCGATCAACTCGTCCTGCTCGCCGGCTTCGCGTTCGGCGTGGGGCATCAGATCTTCGCGCCCCAGCGCGGTGAGCAAGTTGCGCGCGAACTTGATCTCGCGCCCGCCGAGCGAAACATGCTTGCCATCGGAAGTGCGATAGACCTGGTAGAAGGCAGCCCCACCCAAGGAACGCTGGCGCGATGAAATCGGGCTTTCCCCGCCCGCGATCGCGCTTCCGGCGGTGTGTGCGCACCACGGCAACAGGCTGTCGAACATCGCGCAGTCGATATAGGCGCCCTCGCCCGTGCGATCGCGTCCAACCAATGCCATCAGGACCGCTGAGAGCGCAGTCAGTCCCGCTGCCATGTCCGCGCTCGGGGCACCGGGAACGACAGGCGTCCCGTCGGGTCCGTCATTGACCGCAAGGAACCCGGCAAGCGCCTGCACAGCCATGTCGTGCGCCGGATGATGCGCCAGCGCGCCTTCCTGTCCGAACGCCGAGATCGAGCAATAGACGATGTCGGGCTTGATCGCTTTCACGCTGTCATAGTCGAAGCCGAGCCGCTTCATGACACCGGGCCGGAACCCTTCGACGAACACGTCCGCTTCGCGGCACAGATCGACCAGCGCCGCCTTTCCCTCTTCGCTCTTGAGGTCGAGCACAACGCTTTCCTTGCCGCGATTGAGATTGGCAAACCACACCGAATGGCCCGCTTCCATCGGCAGCATCTGCCGCGCCGGATCGCCCGCCTTGGGCTCGACCTTGATCACCTGCGCACCATGATCGACCATCATCACGGTCATCATCGGACCGGGCAGGAATTGCGTCAGGTCGACGACGGTAATGCCGGAAAGCTTGCCCATGGTGGATCAGACGATGCCACCGGCGCGCAATTTGGCAATGGCGTCTTCGTCGTAACCGAGCTCAACGAGAATATCGTCGCTATCCGCGCCCAGCAGCGGCGCGGCGCGGTTTGGGAGGCGCTGACCGTCGAGTTTGATCGGACTGGCAAGAATCTCGATCCGGTCGCGATCGGCGTGTTCCACCGTGTCGCGCATGCCAATGGTCCGCAGCCAGGGATTGTCGAGCGCATCGCCCAGCTCATAGACTGGCGCGACCGGAACAAACCCGGCGAGCAAATCCTGCCAGTGCGCCATCGGGTGCTTTGAGAACTCCTGATCGAGCAGCCGCGTCAGTTCTTCGCGGTTCATGAGCCGATCGGCATTGCTGGCAAAGCGAGGATCGGCGCGCAAATCATCGCGGCCAATCCGGTCAACCAGAATGTCCCAGAATTTCGGCAGCTGGCACATCACGAACATCCACCCGTCGGAAGCCTTGAACATCTGGCTCGGTGTTGCGGTCGGATGCGCGCTGCGCGGCGTGCGTCCGGTCTCGTCGCCTTCGTTCATGTACCACAGCGCGGGATAGCTGGTCTGGTGGACCGCCGCCGAGAGCAGATCGGTGTCGACGTCGCGCCCCTTGCCCGTGCGCTGCGCATCGACGAGCGCGGCGAGCAGGCCGATCGTGAAGATCGTCCCGGTCATGAAGTCGACCATCGACAGGCCCATGCGCTGCGGTTCGCCCTCGGGTTCGCCGGTCAGCGCACAATAGCCGGCTTCGGCCTGCATCAGGTAATCGTATCCCGGCCACTTTGCGCGTTCATTGTCGCGGCCATAGGCCGACAGGTGCGCACAGATGATGGCCGGGTTGATGTCCTTCAAGGCATCGTAGGTCAGGCCCAGTTTCTCCGGCAGATCGCCGCGCATATTGTTGGCGACCGCGTGGCTGGTGGCGACCAGTTCGCGCAGAACCTGCTGGCCTTCCTCGGCACGCAAGTCGAGCGTCAGCGACTTCTTGTTGAGATTGAACGACTGGAAATACAGGCTTTCGCCCTCGCGCAGAAAATGCGGGCCGACCGCCCGCGCGGTGTCACCACCGCCCTTCCCGTCCTTGCGCGGCGGCTCGATCTTGATCACCTCCGCACCCAATTGCGCAAGGTGCATCGTGCCATAGGGACCGGCGCCATATTGCTCGGCGCTGATGATCCGGAAACCGGCGAGTGGAAGCGGCAGGCTCATGCGCTCGGGCAGCTCAGGCCGGATTTTCTTTGAGGTGCTGTTTGGCGATAATGATCCGCTGCATTTCGTTGGTTCCCTCTCCGATGCACATCAACATACTGTCGCGATAGAAGCGCTCGATGTCGTACTCCTTGGAATAGGAATAGCCACCGAAGATGCGCATCGCCTCCTGGCTGTTCTCAACCGCCGCTTCGGACGCGAAGTATTTCGCGACGCCCGCTTCCTTGTCGCAACGCTCGCCCTTGTCATAGGCTTCCGAGGCATCGAGCGTGAGCAGCCGGGCTGCGCGCGCCCGCGTCACCATTTCGCCGAGCTTCAGTTGGATGGCCTGATGCTGCGCAATCGGCTTGCCCATCGTCTCGCGTTGCTGGGCGTATTCGGTCGCCAGACGGAGCGAACCCTCGGCGAGGCCAACGCCGCGAGCAGCCACGTTGATCCGGCCCAACTCCAGTCCGCCGGTAGCCTGGAAGAAGCCCTGCCCTTCGACTCCGCCGATCAATTGATCAGCGGGAATGCGATAGTCTTCCATGATGAGTTCAGCACTGTCGATCGACTTGTAGCCGAGCTTGTCGAACTTCTTGCCGGTCGAAAGGCCGTCGCGCTTGTCGGCGATGAACAGGCTCATGCCCTTGTAGCGCGGATCGGCATTGGGATCGGTCTTGGCCAGCATCGCGAAGCACTGTCCGTTGAGCGCATTCGAAATCCACGTCTTGGTGCCGTTGAGTACGTAGTCGTCGCCGTCCTTCCTGGCGACGGTACGGATTGCCTGAAGGTCGGTCCCGGCATTGGGCTCGGTCAGCGCCAGACCGCCGCGGATTTCGCCAGTCGCGAATTTCGGCAACCACTTCATCTTCTGCTCGGGCGTCCCGAAGCGCTCGACAGCCGCCGCCATGATGAGGTGCGAGTTGAAAATGCCGGTGATCGCCATCCAGTGGCTCGATATCCTCATGACGATCTTCGCGTAGGTGGTCGCGGGCAGGCCGAGGCCGCCATATTCCTGACCGATGGTCGCGCCGAACAGCCCCATTTCAGCCATTTGCTCGACCAGCTTCTCCGGCCACAGATCGTTGTGATCGTGGTGTTGGATCACCGGGATAACCTCGCGTTCCATCCAGCGATCGATCGCGTCCATGAACGCGCGTTCCTCATCGGGATCGATGGTGCGGATCTGATTGTCGAGCGCTGCGGCGGTAGCCATGCTGGTAGTCCTTAATTGAAAGATCAGTCGTCGAGATTGCCGAAGCCGCGCTTCCACACGAGCACACTGCGCTTGTAGTGGGCGACCACATCGCCATGCTGGTTCTTGGCGATAGTCTTGAACGTGGCAATTCCCTGTTCGGGGCGACTCTTGCTCTCGCGCTTCTCCAGAACTTC
The DNA here is from genome assembly GCA_964550495.1 of uncultured Porphyrobacter sp. GTDB lineage: Bacteria > Pseudomonadota > Alphaproteobacteria > Sphingomonadales > Sphingomonadaceae > Erythrobacter. The sequence continues at coordinate 26,219 of CAZJZO010000025.1, forward strand.
GCTTTCGCAATAAAGCGTATCGCCGACGAACAGCGGCTTGGTCATGCGTACCTCGTCCCAACCAAGATTGGCGATCGCCTTGCCGCTGGTATCTGACACGCTCATGCCGGTCATAAGTGCAATCGTGAACGGGCTCACAACCAGTGGTTTGCCGAATTCGGTATCTTTCGAAAGTTCGTAGTCGAAATGCGCCGGATGGGTGTTCATCGTCAGCAGTGTGAACCACACATTGTCGGCATCGGTGATGGTCCGCCCCGGACGATGTTCATAGACATGGCCGACTTCGAAATCCTCGAAGTAGCGACCTTGCACTTCGCGAAAGCGCCCGGGGGCAACTTCGATCACACCATCACGCATTCTGTGTTCCTTCTTTGCGCGCAACCACCGCGCGATATTTCTTGACCAGCGGCGCCTCTAGCATCCGACCCTTGTGACGGATCGCCCGCTCGCCGGCCTGTTCGTAGGCTTGGAGCGCTTCCTTGGCAGCGTTGACCGCGTCGTCACCGGGTTCGAACGCCTCTTCGATCGCGGCAATCTGGCGCGGATGGATTGCAGCCTTTGCATCGAAGCCGATCGCTTCGGCCCGGGCACATTCCTCGACCAGGCCTGCCTCGTTGTCGAGCTGGATGAAAGGCACGTCAATCGCCGGCAGCGCGTGTTCGGAACAAGCCAGCACGAATTGCTGGCGCGCCGCCAGAAGCGGTTCCCAAGCGAGTTCCACACCCAGTTCTGCCGAGAAATCGCCTCCGCCGAACATCATCGCTGCAACCTTCGCAACGCCCGCAATTTCGTGTGCGTGCCGTAGACCCCTGGGAGTCTCGATCAACGGGATCAGCGCCGGGCAGTCATCTCCCAGAACGCTTGCGACAATTTCCACTTCGGTTGCGGCTTCAACCATCGGAACCAGCAAATAGGGCGGCATGGTCTCGCTGGCGGTCAGCGCCGCCAGATCGCGAATGCCGTCGGCAGTGGTGACGGCATTTATCCTGATCGCCCAACCCATCGCCGGTTCGCCACGGATATGATCGAGCGCAGCCTTGCGGGCCGAATCCTTCTCATCTGCCGGCACAGCGTCCTCAAGATCGATCACCGTCAGACCGGCGCCAGCCGCCTTTGCCTTGGCAAATCGATCGGGGCGCGAACCGGGAACAAACAGGAGGCTTGCAGCGGAAAACACGGGTTTCGGACTTCCTTCGGTCAAAGCCTGAATCTCAGGCATTAAGTGGCTTCACAATTTGTCCGGACAAATATAAAGTCAAGGACGAATTATCGAAATGTCCGGACAAATTATCGGTTCCGGGTCCACAGTTGGAGAGAGTTGATGAAATCCATGAAGTCGCTTTTCGTTGCAGCGGGTCTTGCGGCGGGCACGATGTTGGCCAGCCAGCCGGCCGCCGCACAAACGCTCGACCCCAATGACCCCAACGACGCGCTCGAGATTTCCAAGCGACTTCAGTGCGGTGTCTCGGCAGACGAACCGGCGGTCTATCATTGGTCCGGGAATATCTATGGCCGCAGCCCAGGCCAGCGCGACAAACTGTTGTTCAAGGGCGAAGGCATGAACATCCGTCGCTGCGTCGAAGTGACCGATCCCGAGCGCGGAACCGGGTGGCGTCTGATCAGCCGCGAGATCATGCTTATGCTCGATCCGGCGACCGGCGAAGTCGTCGACGAATGGGAGAACCCTTACACCGGCAAGACGGTGAAGGTGATGCAGATCCACAACGATCCGGTGAATGGGCGGCCGAATTTCCCGGTCGGCCGCGACGGTTCCCCGTTCAAGCTCTCGACGATGAAAGTGGCCGGGCCATACGTCTTCATACCGTTCGAAGTTCCGCTGTTCTACACCAATCCGCTTGCCGGCGATTATCAGGACTTCGTCGGCAACAAGTATCACGCGATGGAGATTTTCGACTTCGCGGCGATGAAGGATGAGCTGTTCGATTCCTCGAAGCCCACCGCCTATCCGATGATCAGTTGGGTCCGCATTTCGCATTGGGCTCCGTGGATGGAAATGGGCGGTCGTCCGGGCCAGATGGTGTTCAACGCGATGGGCCGCAAATTGCCCGGCGGGTTTGAAGAATTGCCCGACGTGCTGAAGAACGAGATCCGCGAAAACTACCCGATCTACGAACAGGCACCACCGAAAGACGACACACGGCGCAACGAGACGACGTGGACCAAGTTCAAGAAACTGACCGATGCGGCGCGCGCTGCCGAAGGCGACAAGCCGAAAACCGAAGCGGGGCACTAAGCCCAGTCCGATGGTCACACGGCGCGGCTTTCTCGCGGGCGGCTCGGCGGCGATTATCGCCGGAGCTGCCCCGCGGATTGCCTGGGGCCGGACCGAAGCGGACGTCGCGATAATCGGTGCGGGACTCGCTGGTCTGCATGCGGCGAGCCTGCTCGAAGCGGCCGGTCTTCGCATTGTCTTGCTCGAGGCCGAAAACCGGATTGGCGGCCGCTTGCACACTCTGGACGATCTCCCCGGCAAGCCTGACGCCGGGGGTATCCAGGTCGGTTCGGGGTACCGGCGGCTCCATGAGATCGCCGACCGGCTCGGCGTGGAGCGCGTGACGGGCGACGGTGCGGGAGCAGGCCGGGTCCAGGTGCCCGGCAACCTCTATCACGTGAATTCGGAGACGGTCGCAAGCAGCGGCTGGTCGCAGGGCGCAGGAAATCGCTTGCCGGAGGCGAAACGCGACATTGAACCTGCATCGCTGCTGCGATCCTATTTCAGAAATCTGCCGCAATTCAGGCACCCAGCCGATTGGCTCAGCGCAACAAAGGCGGACGACGTGTCGGTCGAGCAGATGCTGCGCACGGCGGGCGCGAGCAGCGAAGAGATCCGCCTGATCGGCGCCAATCTCAACGGCAATTCTCTGGCGGAAATGTCGCAAATCCACCTCGCCCGGACGCTGGCCATATTCCGCGCGGGCGCCGGGCCGATCTCGACCATCAAGGGTGGCTCGCAACGCCTGCCCGAAGCGATGGCGAATGCGCTATCCGTCGAAGCGCGACTTGCAACGCCCGTTTCGGCGATCGCTGAAGACGCCAGCGGAGTGACGCTGCGCCTGTCCGACCACACTGTCCGCGCTCGGCATGTGCTCTGCACGATGCCGTTCTCGGCCTTGCGAACGATCCCGATGCAAGCCCGGTTGCCCGACTACCTTGCCCGAATGATCGTCAGCCTGCCCTACACACGGGCGAGCTTTGCCTACATCGCCGCGCGCCAACCATTCTGGCGTGACGACGGCCTGCCCGAAACTCTGTGGACCGACGACCCGCTCATCGGTCGCGTCTTCGTGTTGGGCGACGATCCGGCGATGCTCAAATTGTGGACCACCGGAGCCGGATCGGACATGCTCGACAGGATGCCAACCGACGTCGCCAACGGGTCCATCGTCGAACGGATCGAGCGGATGCGCCCATCGGCGCGCGGACAAATCGAAGTCGTGCGCCACTATAGCTGGCAGAAATCGCCTTACGCTCGCGGTATCTACCACCATATCGGTACGGGTATGGCGCGGGCGCTCGCCGGCACGACGCAGCTTAGACTGAGAAGGCTGCATTTCGCTGGTGAGCACCTTGCGGTTGCGAGCAGCGGGATGGAAGGCGCGCTCGAAAGTGGCGAAAGCGCCGCACGGCACATCATCGCGAACCTCTGACAAAAAATTGGGCGGAGGCCGAAGCCCCCGCCCAGTCTGTCATGCTAGGGTTTGGTCGAAGCCGAAGCCCCGCTTAGCAATCAGAATTGGATCCTCAGGATCGCGCCGAACCGGCGGCTCAGCCGGTTGTTGAACTGGAAGCCGCGCGACTGACCGGCCGAACTCAGCGTGAAGCCATTGGCGATGTTGGTGCCGTTGACCACGAAGCTGCCATTGCCGCCCGTCGGGTCGATAAAGCGCAGCACGCCCAAAGGCGCGTCTTCATTGGTGAGGTTCTTGCCGTAGATCGCAAGGCTGACATTGTCGCCGTATTTGAAGGTCACGCGGGCATCGAGTTCGAACGCATCGCCGGTTTCGGCGAGGTTCTGCACCTGTGCGAACCGGCTCGACAGGTAGTTGCCGTTGACCGAAAAGACGGCGCCGAAATCGTCACTGAAGTCCGCTTCATAGTCGGCGTAGAACGATGCCTGATGCCGGGCCTGGCGCGGCAGGCTCTGGCCGGTTAGGTCGGGATCCCCGAACACGGCCCCCTGTGTCGCTTCGCTGCCCGATGAGAATTCCGCATCGGTCCAGGCGTAGCTGCCGCCCAAGGTCACACCCGGAAGCGCTGCGGGCGTCCAGACCGTGTCGATCTCGATCCCGTAAATGTCGACGTCGCCAAGGTTTGCCGTGACCGAGCCGGTGGTGCTGGTCGCACCAAGAGCCGCGAGGTTCTCGGTGAGCTGGTAATCCTCAAGCGCGGAGTAGAACGCCGCCACGTTGAAGATCAGATCGCCGCCGGCAAATGCGTTCTTCGAACCGAGCTCGAATTGCCAAACCGATTCCTCGCCGAAAGTTCCGAACCCGAACTCGAAGCCCTGCGCACCGTTGAAGCCGCCCGGCTTCGTGCCGCGCGCGGCACTCGCATAGATCAGGTTGTCGGGAGTCGCTTCGAAGTCGACGATGAAGCGCGGCGTGATCGCATCGAAAGTCGCCTCGACATCGAATGCCGAGCCGTCGTTGAGCGTGCTGAGCACACCAGTGTTGAAATCGAACACCCGCAGGCGCTGCGTTTCTTCCGCCCAGCGGAGCTCTGCGGTCGCCGTCAGTCGATCGGTGAGATCATAGGCAACCGAGCCGAAGACCGAGAAGTTCTCGATCTGCAGCTCTTCGGGGTCGACCGGGCCGTTGTCGAACCCGCCGCCGAGATTGATGATCGTGAAGGATGGCACGCCGAGCGCGGCTGCGATCTGCTGGATCGTTGCCTGTCCCGAAGCGGTGATCGCCGCTTGTCGCTCGGGTGTGAACGCACCGAGCAGGCTCTCGTCGCGCTCATTGTTGCGGAAATAGTACCCGCCGACACGCCAGCGGAACGGACGATCCTGCGGAGAATCGAGCCGAACCTCGGCCACATAGGTGGTCTGCAGATCGTCATCCGTCGTGGTGAAATCGAACGGCAGCAGAACCACCCCGGTTGCGCCCGGGAAAATGAACGGAGCCGGGAACGGAGCCGCCACCGACGCCGTTCCGAACGAGGTCGGCTGGCCATCGCTGTCGAGCTCATCGCGGAACTCCTCGCGAGTGTAACCCAGCGTGGTCACCAGCGTGTACTCGCCGAGTTCGAATTCGTTGTTGAGCGAGAAGAAGAACTCCTCGCGCTCCAGGCCGCCGCCTTCGCCCAGCGTGTTCGAGATCTGCGGAGCGCCGCTCGGATTGGGTGCCGAAGTTGGCACAACGCCCTGGAAGAATGGCTGAACCCCGCCAAGGTCGATCCCGCCCGGCACATTCACATTGAGATTGGGGAAGCCGAACAGTCCGATCGGGAAATGGCCGTCATCGTCTTCGTTGTAGGCAATCCGGATCCGGCTGGTCCAACCGGGTGTCGGCCGGAATTCAAGCGTGCCGCCGATCGAGAACGAAGATTCGTTGCCGACCGATGGGTTGAGATTTCCCGGACGATCGAACTCGCTCTTGAAGTCGTAATAGCGAGCCGACAGCGAGAAGAAGAGCTTGTCCTCGATGATCGGCCCGCGAATGTTGCCGAGCACTTCGTAGAGATCGTCCTCGCCAACTTCGAGGCTCACTTCCCCGCTGAAATCGTTGGTCGGCTGGCGCGTCGTGATGTTGATCGCACCTGAATAGGTATTGCGTCCGAACAGCGCGGATTGCGGGCCCTTGATGATTTCGATCGTGTCGATGTCGCCAAAGTTGAGGCTGCGGATCGACTGTGTGACGTTGACATTGTCGATAAACACCGAAACGCCGGAATCGCCCAGAATGTTGGCCTGACCGCGAATGATCGGGCGGTCGAACTGACGCCCGAACGGGGTGTCGAAGACGAAGCCCGGAGTGCGCCGCGACAATTGTTCGATGTCGCCGATGCCCTGTTCGACGAGATCTTCCGAGGTAAAGGCCGAAACCGCGATCGGCACGTCCTGAATGCTTTCCTCGGTCTTGCGGGCCGTCACGATAATAACGTTGTCGTTCTGCTCCTCGGCCAC
>CAZJZO010000026.1:0-31601 GCA_964550495.1 uncultured Porphyrobacter sp.
ACCACCGCGGCAAAGGCCTTGCGATCCTGCACGATCTCGACGCCCGTCTGGCTGATCGCAAACAGCTGGCTGGCGATGCCCCCACCCTCACAGATATCGCGCTATTCCCCTTCATCCGTCAGTTCGCCAACACCGACCGCGACTGGTTCGACGGGCAGGACTTACCGCATCTGCAGCCTTGGCTGGAAACGCACCTCGCTTCCGATCTGTTCAAGGCGGTCATGCCCAAATTCGTCCCCTGGAAGGCGGGCGATGATCCCATCGAGTTCGGGCCTCACGCGCTGTCCCGGTAGCGCGACCTTAACCTATTGCCGCTATGTTTCGCGGCATGACCACGCTCGCGCCATATCATTCGATTTCGGTCGATCCCGAATGGGCGGAATTGCATTTCTCGATTGGCGGCTATTGGACGCTCGAGGCGATGAGCGAGTTTCTCTACGCCCTCGGAGATGCTGCAAAACCGTTCATCAAGGAAGGTCGACCATTCGATGCCATCGGCGACCTGCACGATTTCGTCGCGCAGAGCCGTGAAACGGCCGACGCCATCCGCGACAGTCTGCTGTTGGCGCAAAAGAACGGCATGCGGCGTTTTGCGGTCGTGGCGCCTCCTGCCTTGGTGAAACTGCAATATCGCCGTCTGACCGAAGGCCTCGACGCCGAGTTCTTCGAGGACGAGGCGAGCGCACGTTCCTGGCTGAGATAGCCGAACCCGGCGGCTTCCGCCTCCCAACCTTGTTGTAGACTTGGGTAAGACGATGACGCGATTGACCCGCGTATCTATACAATATATTGCGCAATATGTTGTATATATCGAATCGGAGGCTTCGATGCACTGGATTTCTGTTTCGCTGCTGTGCCTGGCTTTGATCGCGCAACCGCTTGCCGCACAGCCCGAAGAGCCTGCAACTCTGACTCCGGCGCAGCAGGAGCAGGTGCTGGACGGTCTGGTCGAACAGCTGGCGAAGAATTACGTCCATGCCGATCGAGTGCAGTCGATTGCAGAAGCGCTCGATGAAAGGCTCGAGAGCGGCGAATACGAGCAAGCAGCCTCGCCGGCTGCGTTTGCCGCCGCGCTTTCGTCGGACCTTGTCCAAACCACCAGCGACCAGCACTTTGTCGTGTCATACCAACCGGCCAAACCCGATGAGACGCTGTTCGAGAACGACGACGAAACCATCGCACGGCGAGCCAATTTCGGGTTCGAGCGGCTTGAAATCCTGCCCGGCAATGTCGGCTATCTCCGGTTCGACTATTTTCCCGATCCCGAACCGGCCTTTCCGCTGCTCACCGGAGCGCTGAAGTTCATCGAGAACACCGACGCGGTGATTATCGATCTGCGCTACAACAATGGCGGTTATCTGGAGACCGCCCAGTTCCTCGCGAGCCACTTTTTCTCGGCCGAGAAGGATCAGGCGCTGTTTCGATATTTTTACAACGACGATGGGGAGACGGTCCGGCGCAGCCAATGGGTGCTGGCGGCGATACCCGGACGCCGCCGCCCCGACGTCCCGATCTACATTCTCACCTCTTCGACGAGCTTTTCGGCAGCAGAATGGATGGCATTCTCATTGCAGGAACTCGGGCGAGCCGAAGTGATCGGGCAGACCACTACCGGCGCCGCGCACCCGGTCGAACGCTTCCGGATCGATGATGAATTCGTGGTGCAGGTACCTATCGGCAAGATTTCCGGCCCCGTCAGCGGGAGTGACTTCGAAGGAACTGGCGTCGTGCCCGATCATTCGGTTGCATCGCACCGCGCCCATGATCTTGCGTATGAAATGGCTTTGACGGCTCTGGCTGAAAACGGGACCGTCGCGGATGCTGAGTGGAATCTCGCCGCGATACGCGCCAAGTCTGTCCCACCCGAAGACCTTGCTCGCGACGTCGCCGCAATCGTGGGATCCTATGAAGGACGGACCTTCACCCTCGAAGACAGGGCTGTGATCTATCGCTGGCGCGACCGATATTCGTTGGCGTTGACGCCGCTTGGAAACGGGCTGTTCGCGGCCGAAGGAACCGAAGACTACAGGTTTCGGCTTGTCTATGAGAATGGCGAGGTCACAGGGGTCAGACGCGAGTTTCGCGACGGCAATGCGGTGTTTCACAAGAGGATCGACTGAGATGGCAGCAAACTACCAGCATACCTTCGCGGATCGGCATTTCCTCGGGCGGTTGAGCGAAGAACTCAGCGACCTTATCGCCCAGCAATCGCGCGCTTTGATGGGCGAAAGAGGCATCATCATCCCGCCAAAATCATGCTCCTTGATGGTCGCGATCGAGCACCATCAGCCTGCGTCCGCACGGGTTTTGGCCGACGCCTTGGGTCGATCGCATCAACTGGTGTCGCAAAAGCTCCCCAAACTGATCGAACTCGAACTGCTGGAGGTAGTTCCCAACCCGTCGGATAGGCGCGAGAAGCTCTACCGCATGACACCGCATGGCAAAGAACAGATGGCGCTGTTCCGGCAGCTTCAGCCGCATCTCGAGCGGGTCTACGCCGACTTGTTCGAGGAGGTCGGCGATGTCGCGGCGATACTGCGTGCGGCACTGGGCGCGCTGAACGATCGGCCTTTGCTCGAGCGCGCCGCTGCCGAAGTATCCTAGCGCTTCTATCGCGCAAGTTCCTCGCGATAGGCATCGATCAACCAGCTGGTGGCCGGTCCCAGCCGCGTGTCGCGCCGCCACAGCGCGCTGAGGCGGTAGGATTCCTCACCCGGCTTTTCGGGCAAGTCGAGTTCGACAAGCCGCCCGCGTTCGAGATCGCCCGCAACCATTTCGCGCGGCATATTGCCCCAGCCGAGGCCTTCCTTGAGCAAAGTGTGCTTGGCGCCGAGATCGCCCAGCCGCCAGCTGTCTGGGCTGAGCACCGAGAATTCGCGGCCTTCGGTCAGCGAGGAGCGGTCGGACAGCACCAATTGGAGGTGCTTGCGGCTTTCGCCCGAGGGCACATCGGGCCGCGCAAGCGGATGATCGGGCGCCGCAACCGGAACCAGCTCGACGGCCCCCACCACTTGCCGTTCCAGCGCGGGATGATCGGCGATTATCGGCCCCCCGATCGCGAGGTCGCCATCTTGATCGAGCAGGCAGGCGGCGACCGCGCCGAGCCCCTCGATATTGAGCGCGAGAGCAACCGTAGGAAACATCTCGCGGAACCGGCGCAGCACCTTGGCGGTGACTTCGCCTGGCACCATGACGTCAAGCACCAGACCGACGCTGCTCTCCAGTCCCGCATGGAGCGAGCGGGTCTTGGCCAACAGGGCATCGACTTTGTCGGCCACGCCGCGCGCTTCGGCAAGCAGGCCCTCACCTGCTTCGGTCAGCACCGGTTTGCGCGATCCTTCGCGTTCGAACAGAGACACTGCCAGCTGCGCTTCGAGCTGCTGGATGCCGTAGCTGATCGCGGAGACCGCGCGGTTCATCGCCCTTGCCGCACCGCCAAAGCTGCCATGCTCGACCACGGCGAGGAAGATGCGAATCTGATCGAGGCTGGGATCGCCGAGTCTCATCGCTATATGTTCAGATATTCCGAACATTTTGGCAAGTTTTATCGCACTTATCCGCGCGAACCAATGCGCCTATCTCCCGTTTCAACAGAGCGAGGCCAATCAAGGCCCACTCCGAAACAGGAGAACCGCAATGATCGAACTACGTCCCTTCAACAGCCTTGGCAGTGCCAATCACGGCTGGCTCGACGCGCGTCACCATTTCTCGTTTGCGGGTTATCATGACCCGGCCCGGGTTCAGTGGGGTCCGATCCGCGTGTGGAATGACGACACCATCGCTCCTGGCACCGGATTCCCGACCCACCCCCACAACGACATGGAGATCATCACCTATGTCCGCAAAGGTGCGATCACGCACCGCGACAGCATGGGCAATGAGGGTCGCACCGAAGCCGGCGACGTCCAGGTGATGAGCGCCGGAACCGGTGTCCAGCACTCGGAATTCAATCTGGAAGACGAGGAAACGACGCTGTTCCAGATCTGGATCATTCCATCCGAACGCGGCGGCAATCCCAGTTGGGGCGCGAAGAAGTTCCCCAAGGGCGAGCGTGCCGGGCAATTCGTCACGCTAGCCAGCGGCAATGTTCCGATGGGTGCTGCAGATGAGAGTTCGAACGACAACGCTCCACTGCCGATCCGCACCGATGCCAAGGTTCTGGGCGCAACCATCAAGGCCGGCGAAAGCGTAACCTACGACATCGCTTCCGAGCGGCGTCACCTCTACCTCGTACCCGCAACGGGCAAGGTGAAGGTCAACGATGTCGAAGCCAGCGCCCGCGACGGCGTTGCCATCACCCAACTCGAGGAGGTGACCATCACCGCTCTCGAAGACAGCGAAGTCGTCCTGGTCGACGCCGCCTGATTCCCCTGAGCCAGCCGAGTCCCGCTCGGCTGGCTCTCCTACTTTTGAAGCCTCTCTCATTCCCCCAAGGAGTACCTGAAAATGTCCAATGTCCTGCATATCTCTGCCAGCATCCGCGGCGAGGAAAGCGTTTCCCGCCAGCTTGGCAATCTCGTCCTCGACAACCTCAAGGCAGGCGGAGCCACCGTCACCGAGCGCGATCTCAGCGCCAACGACATCCCCTTCGTCGACGCTGCCCGGTTCGAAGCAAATCTCACGCCGGCTGCCGACCGGACCCCCGAACAGGCCGAACTTGCAGCGATCGCCGATACGCTGATCGCAGAGCTGCAAGCTGCCGACGCGATCGTGTTCAGCGTCCCGGTCTACAATTTCGGCGTTCCGGCCGTCGTGAAAGCCTGGGCCGACCTCGTTGCCCGTGCCGGCACCACATTCCACTACACCGCCAACGGTCCCGAAGGCCTGCTTACCGGCAAGAAGGCGTATATCGCCGTCGCTTCGGGCGGAACCCCGATCGGTTCGGACTTCGACTTCATGTCGAGCTGGCTCAAGTTCTTCCTCGGTTTCCTCGGCATCACCGATGTCGAACTGGTGGCAGCCGATGGCATCATGGGCGCCGGCGGTGAGGAGAAGATCGCCGAAGCCAGGGCCGAAGCGCAAAAGCTCGCTGCCTGATAGAATCGCATCCCGGCACATCGCCAACCAGGAGAACAGCCATGAATACCCTCACTCAAGACTCCGCCGCCACTGTGGGCGCTCCGACCAACACAGCGCAACAGGCCGGACTGGCGCTGCTCGCTCGCTTGCTGCTCGCCGCGCTCTTCATACTTGCCGGCATCAACAAGATCACCGCGATGGAAGGGACAGTCGGCTACATCGCCTCGGTCGGCCTGCCTCTGCCCGAAGTGGTCTATTTCGGAACCGTCGCACTGGAAATCGTCGGCGGTCTGATGCTCGCTGCCGGGTTCAAGGCCCGCTATGCAGCCGGCGCGCTGGGGATTTTCACCCTTCTGACCGCGTTCATCTTTCACAACGACTTTTCGCAGCAGATCGAAATGACTCTGTTCCTAAAGAACCTTGCGATCGCCGGCGGAATGTTCGCGATCGCCGCCTTCGGCCCCGGTCGCCTGTCGCTCGATCGCGGATAGTCCATTGCCCGCATAGGGTCGCATGGGCCGGGGTGCAGCAATGCGCTCCGGCCTATTTCGCTTGCGCGGCCAGCGCGTCGAACTCCGCCTGGCTGAAAAACGGATCGGCGGGCGCACAGAAGCGCACCGGGTTGTCGTACTCGTCGTAGCCGAGCTCGAGCGTGTAGCCCGGATCGCAATAAGTCGGACCATAGGCGCTCGAATAGGTCTCGCTTTGCGACGCGCTGATCGCGAGAGCCGCGACCGATGCCCCGAGCGCAAAGCTCTGCATTTCCTCAACCGTGCAGCCGCTCGTCATTGCTGCAGCGAGACCGCAAGCCGCCAGTTTTGCCTTGAATGCCATACGCACGCTTCCCCCACTTCGATTGCGCGGCCCTTGGATGGCAATTGGCCACAGGATCGCTGAACCGGTTGTGAGACCGCAAGGCAGTGTTTGTTCAGGTTAGGCGAGGATTAGCTTTCAGGCAGGCTGTCACGCAGCTCTTCAAGCCACAGATCGGCTACCGCGTCCGAGGGCGCCCGCCAGTCGCCGCGCGGGCTCAGCGCACCGCCAGAGCTGACTTTGGGACCGTTCGGCAGTGCGCTGCGCTTGAACTGGCTGAAACCAAAGAAGCGCTTGAGGAAATTCTCCAGCCATTTGGCGATCTCGGAAAGCTCGTACTGGTTCTTGCGATCTTCCGGGAAGCCCGAAGGCCACAGCCCGGCATTGGCATCGTTCCAAGCGTGATAGGCCAGAAACGCGACCTTGCTCGGCCGCTGGCCAAACCGGATCGTGTGGTGAAGAAAGAAGTCGTTGAGCTCGTAGGGACCGATAACGCTTTCCGTGGACTGGATTTCGCCGTCTGCACCGGCGGGAACCAGTTCGGGCGAAATCTCGGTATCTACGATCGCACCGAGCACTTCGCTGCAGACATCGGAGAACTGCCCGGTCTGGATCGACCAGCGGATCAGATACTGGATCAGCGTCTTGGGCACGCCCGCATTGACGCCGTAATGGCTCATGTGATCGCCGACGCCATAGGTGCACCACCCAAGCGCCAATTCGCTGAGGTCGCCGGTGCCGACCACGAACCCGCCATGCTGTCCTGCCAGACGGAACAGGTAATCGGTGCGCAGGCCCGCCTGCACGTTCTCGAAAGTCACGTCGTGCACCGGCTCGCCATCGGCAAACGGATGGCCCATATCCTCCAGCATCCGGTTGGCTGCAGGCTTGATGTCGATCTCTTCGGCGGTGATCTCCATCGCTTCCATCAGCTTCCAGGCATTCGACTTGGTGTGATCCGAAGTCGCGAAGCCCGGCATCGTATAGCCGCGAATGGTGGTGCGCGGCAGGCCGAGCCGGTCGCAGGCCTTGGCCGCGACGATCAGCGCATGGGTGCTGTCGAGACCGCCTGAAATGCCGATCACCAGCGACTTGGCGCCGGTCGCCTGGATCCGGCGCATGAGCGCGTCGACCTGGATGTTGAAGGCTTCGTAGCAATCCTCGTCGAGCGAGTGTTGGCGATTGGGCACGAACGGGAAGCGCCGGATCGGTCGCTTCAGGCCGATATCGCTTTCGCTGTAGGCGTGTTCGAACACCACCCGGCGGAAGCTGTCTTCGGGTCTTCCATGCGCTTCGGCAGCGTCGGCGAAAGTCTGATTGCGCATCCGCTCGGCCGCGATGCGATCGGTGTCGATATCGACGACGCACAGTTCCGGTTCGAGATCGAACCGCTCGCTTTCGGCCAGCAGATCGCCCATCTCGTAAATCACGCCCTGCCCGTCCCAGGCGAGGTCGGTTGTGCTCTCCCCATGCCCGCTGGCGGAATAGACATAGGCGCAGATCGAACGCGAAGCGCTCGACCGGCAATGCAGGTGGCGATCGTCGGCGCGGCCGATCGTAATCGGGGAGGCGGAGAGGTTGCAGAGGATCTGCGCTCCGGCGAGCGCGGCCAGCGTTCCCGGGGGATTGGGCGCCCAGAAATCTTCACAGATTTCCACCCCGAATGCGAAGCCCGGCAGGTTGGCAGCAGCGAAAACCAGGTCGGTGCCGAACGGAGCTTCCTCGCCATTAACGGCGATCCACAGATCCTGGCATTCGCGACCATGCGCGAAATAGCGCTTCTCATAAAATTCGCGGTAATTGGGCAAATAGCTCTTCGGGATCACACCCAGCAATTCGCCGCCGGCAATCACCAGCGCGCAATTGTAGATCTTGCCGGTGCGGCGCAGCGGCGCGCCGACCACCAGCACCGGCGCAATCTCTTTCGAGGCTTCGACCACTTCGCCGACCGCTTGTTCGACCCGGTCGAGCAAAGCCTGCTGCAAGTGCAGATCGTCGATCGCGTAGGAGGACAGACACAGCTCGGGATAAACGACCAGGTCGACATTCCCATCATGTGCCCTGCGCGCTTCGGACAGCACCCCTTCGGTGTTGTAGGCGACGTCGCCCGGGCGCGAGCACGGCGTCGCGGTCGCTACCCGGACAAAGCCGTGTGCGTGCATGTCAAAGAAAGGATGCGACATATTGGACATGCTTTCTGCAAGCTCCCGAAAACCGCGTGTTGCGGTGCACTTAGCGACTAACCGCCCGACTTCCTAGTGACAGCCTCACTGTCCGTTGCGCGACCCAAAGCTGCGCTTTAGCGTTGGCAGCGAAAGCTTGCCTTGCGCAAGGTTGCGCATCGCGCGGCAACACGCCACTTGAGCGCGGCAAGGGTCAGACGAATTTTACTCCCGACGACAAGGAGACACGAACCATGGCCGATCCAACCTACACTCCGCCCGAAGTCTGGAGCGCCGACACCGAAAGCGGCGGTCGCTTTGCCAGTATCAACCGCCCGACTGCCGGCGCGCGCGAAGAACGCGAACTGCCCGAAGGCGACAATCCATTCCAGCTCTATTCGCTGGCGACACCGAACGGCGTGAAAGTCACGATCATGCTCGAGGAGCTGATCGAAAAGGGTCACAGCGGTGCCGAGTACGACGCCTACACCGTCAATATCGGCGAAGGCGAGCAATTCACCAGCGGGTTTGTCGGGATCAACCCGAACTCGAAGATTCCGGCGCTGGTCGACAAGAGCGGCGACACACCGTTCCGGATCTTCGAGTCCGGCGCAATCCTGGTTCACCTGGCCGAGAGGTTCGGCGAATTTCTGCCGACCGATCCGGCGGCACGCGCAGAGGTGCTCAGCTGGGTGTTCTGGCAGGTCGGCACCGGCCCGTTCATCGGCGGCGGCTTCGGTCATTTCTACGCCTATGCGCCCGAGAAATACGAATACCCGATCAACCGCTATGCGATGGAAACCAAGCGGATTTTCGACGTTGCCGACAAGCGGCTCAGCGAGACACGCTTCCTTGCCGGCGACGAATACACCATCGCCGACATGGCCAATTTCCCGTGGCTGGCCCCGTTCGTGGCTGGCACAATCTACAACGAAGCCAAGACCTTCCTGTCGATCGACGAGTACAAGAATGTCGGCCGATGGGCGCGAGAGATTGCCGCGCGTCCCGGTGTCCGGCGCGGGCGCCTCGTCAACAAGGTCTGGGGCGACGAAGACCAGCAATTGCTCCAGCGTCACTCGGCCAAGGACTTCGAAGGACTGAACCTCGATTTCACCTTCTAGGACAAGACGTAACGATCACCGCAATGGGCTGGAAACCAAATGGTCTCCAGCCCATTGTCTTTTGGGAAGAGAGGATCGCGGATTGACCGAAAAGTCGCACGAGCAAGTGGGTTTGGTGGAGAAGCTGGGCTACGGCGTGGGCGACCTGGCGTCGGGCCTGATGCTCAACTTCTTCGGCTTCTTCCTGCTCTACTATTTCGTGGACCTAGGCGGGTTGGCGCCCGCGGCAATTGGCCTCATGCTGCTGATCACCAAGCTGATCGATGCGTTCACCGACCCCATGATGGGAGCGATTGCGGACCGGACCCGAACGCGCTGGGGCCGCTACCGCCCCTATCTTCTGTTCGCACCGGTGCCGCTCGGTATCTCTATGGTGCTGATATTCAGCGCGCCTGACAACCTTGGCGACACGGCGCTGCTGGTCTGGGCCTATGCAACCTACACGCTCTGCATGCTCGCCTTCACAGCGACGAATGTCCCCTATGGCGGGTTGCTCGGGGTTATCTCCCCTTCATCGCAAGTCCGCTCCAACGTAACCGGTTTTCGGATGTTCTTCTCGGCCCTTGGCGGCATTCTGGTGGGCGCGCTGGGCACAACCCTGGTGCGCGAGCTTGGCGGAGGGGATGAAAAGCTCGGCATATTGCTCACCATCTCCTGCATCGCCGCCGTCTCGATCTTTTGCGTCCTGACCACCTTTGCCACCACCAGAGAGCGTATTCCTCCGGCCAAGGAAAACGGCTCGCTTTCAGGCGATTTCGGCGTTCTGATCCGATCGGGTCCGTGGATAGCGGTCGCCATCGCGGCAGTTCTCGGCGTTACGGCCATCGCAGCGCGCGCCGCCTCTGCACCGTTCTTCTTCAAGTATGTCGTGGGTGACAGCGGGGCGCCGGTTTTCCTGTTCTTCGACCGGGCGGCGCTGTTCCTGACGGCGCTCGCGCTTGGCCAGGTGACCGGTGTGATCGTCGGCAGCCTGTTGCAGAAGTGGTTCGAGAAGTCGCATCTGCTGATCTTCGCAGGCGTCCTGAAGGCCGCGATGATCGCCTTGTTCTATTTCCTGCCGCTCGATGCGGTTTGGCCGCAGACCGCCGTACAGTACCTGGTCGGGATCGGCTTCGGCTTCCTGATGGTGCTGTCCTATTCCATGTTCACCGACATTGCGGAGTTCATCGACTGGAAGAACAATCGCCAGATGACGGCGCTGGTCATTGCGGCATCGGTGTTCGGAGTGAAAGCCGGCATTGCGTTCGGCTCCGCCATTCCCGGCTTCGTTCTCGGCGCGACAGGGTTCGTCGCCGAAGCAGCGCAAACCGAGACCGCCTTGATGGGCATCCAGGTCGCTTTCGCCGTGATCCCGGCCGGAGTTATGATCCCGGCAGCAGCCGCCTTGCTGTTTTACGGGATCGACAAGCGGGTGATCGCCGAGGTGGAAACCGATCTGTCCACGAGGCGGGCCGCGCTAGCCTGAACCATGCCTGTGGATACCCCCTTCACATCTGCGATTGGGGCGCTATATCCGCGCGCTCCTGCTGGGGTGTAGCCAAGTGGTAAGGCACCGGTTTTTGGTACCGGCATTCGCAGGTTCGATCCCTGCCACCCCAGCCATTTCACAATAATTGCAAAGCCATCTCGCTACTTCGCGGGCACGTTCACGTGCTCATAGGGGCAATGTCGGCATGCAGAGCCGCAGCAACTGCCACGATCGAGATGGGCCAGTCTGGTGAAGACGAGGTAACCCGTATCCGGATCGGTGTAGCTTCGTTCGCCGCGTCCGCAGGCGGTTTCGTGCAAGGCTTGATAGGCTGGTTCCGTCACGCCCCGCTCCATACGGTGCTTGAAGCGAGAACGGAACTTAAACCGTCCCTGCCACAACCAGGTTCTGTCCGGTCACCCACTCGCCCGAATTGCCAACCAGATAGAGCACACACGCGGCGATATCGCGCGGGGTGCCAAGTCTCCCCGCTGGCAAGTTGAGCTGATCCAAGAGCGGCCCGAAATCCTCGTCCTTCATGTCGAGCGCCTTCTTCACCGTGTCGGTCGGCACGAAGCCGGGCAGGATGGCGTTGACGCGGATTTTCTGCGGACCAAGTTCGAGCGCGAGCGTCTTCGTCAGCATGCTCACCCCGGCCTTGGCTGCACTGTAATGGCCGCTGCCGGGGAACGGATCGCGTCCGGCCATGCTCGACGTGTTCACGATCGAGCCGCCATTGGTCATATGCTTCACCGCCGCACGCACGCCGTAGAACACCGAGGACAGGTTGACCGCGAGAGTCTTGTCCCATTCCGCCGGGTCGAGCTCGACCAAGGGCGCCGAAACGAGCGAACCGCCGGCATTGTTGATCCAGATATCGAGCCGACCGAATTCGTCGACGGCGCGCTGCGCGAGCGCTTCCATGTCTTCTTGGCTTGAGACGTCGGTGACCTGAGCGATCGCCCGGCCGCTCGAGTTGCTGGCATTGATTTCTGCCGCGACTCGATCGATCTGGTCGGCCGAGCGCGCGGCGCAAACCACATTCGCCCCAGCTTCGGCAAGCAGGTGCGCGATCCCCTCCCCGATGCCGCGCCCGGCCCCGGTGATGACGGCGGTTTGTCCTGAAAGGTCGAACAGATCCTGCATGGCTCGCGCTCCTTGTTGTGTTGCAGCGAGCTAGGCCGCGCGGCGGCTGTCCGTCCACTAGCGCTTATGCTTGCGCGAGAACTCCTTCGGCGAGCGCAAGGCCCGACAGGAACGCCCCTTCGACGCGTGGCGAGTGGAGGTAGTCGCCTGCGATCCCGATCCGTGCGTCAGCGTCGAAACGCGCCGGTTCTCCAGCGACTTTCGCTGGCATGGCGTATAGCCAACGATGCGCGACAATGTGGACCGGCGCCGTGGGAGGCGTGCCAGTCTGGCTGAAGAAGTCGGCGAGCAGGAGCGATGCGACCTTGTCCTTCGACAGGTCGAGGATTGCGCGGCTGCGCTCCGGCGAAGCGTGCAGCACCCAGCATTCCGATCCGTTTCTCTGCGGCTTGGCCGAATTGCGCGCTGCCCAGCTGATCGGTGCCTCGGGGTCACGGATCGTATCATTGGCAAGACCCAGAGGTTCGGGGAATGCCGCCATGACCGCCCAGCAGGGTTCCGAGCGAACACTTCCCGCTATCGTGGCAAGATCCGGAGCCGGGACACTCAGCATTTCGGCAGCCTGTTCCGCCGGGATCGCAACGAGGACGGTCTCGGCGGAGATCACACCGCCGTCGGTGTTTACGCTCCAGGCATCGCCATCTTGCTCAAGCGCCTCCACCCGAACATTCCAGCGCACATCGAGCGGTTCGGCCATGGCGCGGATCGGGCCGTTCATGCCCGGAACACCCACCCATGCCTCTTGGCCGGCTGCTGGCCAACGGGCAACGACACCTTGCGCTTCCCATCCTGAAACCGCGGTCTGGAACGCCGGATCGCGCGCGGTGAAATATTGTGCGCCGTGATCGAAGGAGACGACCTCGCCCGCGATCTCGGCACGCCGCGCCGCCATGCGTCCGCCCGGCCCGCGACCCTTGTCCAGCACAGTGACCGAACGCCCAGCCTTGGCGAGAACGGTCGCACAGGTCAGCCCGGCCATGCCTGCGCCGATAATCAGAATGTCGCTATCGTATCCGTCCATCTCCGCCCAACGCGCCAGAACGCAGCCGGTTTCACGGCGCCGAACGTGGCGGCTTGGCTTCGGCCAGGATCAGCGAGAACCGGCCTTCGCTGTCGAGCCAGCGCGCCTGCGGCTCCCAGCCTCCGGCCAATAACAGCATGTTCGATGTGCGGCGGTTGAACTTGTGGCTGTTTTCGGTGTGGATCGTCTCGCCCGCTGCCATCGCGAAGCGACGCCCATCGACCTCGAACTCGATCGCCTCGGTCGCGACCAGGTGCATTTCGACCCGTGCGTAGTCGTCCTCCCAGCGCGCTTCGTGGGTAAACTTCTCGAGCGGGATATCGCCGCCGAGCTCGCGATTGATGCGACGGATCAGATTGGTGTTGAATTCGGCGGTCACTCCGGCTGCATCGTCATAGGCCGATACGAGCACATCCTCGTCCTTGATCAGATCCATTCCGATCAACAGCTGCGCGCCGACACCCAGCGTCTCGCGCATCGAGCGCAGCAGGTCGACCGCTGTGCGCGCGACCATGTTGCCGATCGTCGAGCCCGGAAAGAATCCAAGCTTGGGCAGATCACCGACCTCTTGCGGCAGATCGACCTCGCGCATGAAATCGGCTTCGACCGGGTAGACCGGCAATCCGGGAAACTTCTCGGCCAGATCGGCGGCGGCTGCGCGCAGGAAGTCGCCCGAAATATCGAGCGGCACATAGGCGCTGGGAGCGATGGCGGACAGCAGCAGAGGTGTCTTGACCGACGAACCAGACCCGAATTCGACCACTGCCCGGCCCTCGCCGATCAGCCGGGCAAATTCGTCGCCGCTGCTTTGGAGAATCTCGGTTTCGGCCCGCGTTGGATAATATTCGGGCAGCTTGGTGATGTCCTCGAACAGCTGCGAACCGGCATCGTCGTAGAGCCAGCGCGCCGGGATCGCCTTTTGCGGCTGCGAGAGCCCATCCAGCACATTGGCGCGAAATGCGGTGTCGATCCCGTCTTCATCGCGGTCGACAAGTTTCAGGCCCTTGCCTGTCGTCATGCTCAGATGTCCTTTGCCAGCCTTAGCCCGGTGAACTGCCAGCGCTGATGTGGGTAGAAGAAGTTGCGATAGGAAGCGCGCGAATGGCCGCGCACCGTCGCGCAGCTCGCGCCCTTGAGTACGAATTGGCCGCTCATGAACTTGCCGTTGTATTCACCGACAGCCCCTTCAGCAGGCTCGAAGCGCGGATACGGCAGATAGGCCGAGCGGGTGAATTGCCAACAATCGCCGAACAGGCTCTCACCACCCTGCGGCATCGGCGCCTCGGCGCCATCGAGTTGATTGCCACCGGCTGGATTGTGCGCGGCCGTGCTGCCTTCCTGTCCGCGGGCAATGGCTTCCCACTCGAATTCGGTCGGCAAGCGCGCGCCCGCCCAGGTCGCAAATGCGTCCGCTTCGAAGTAGGAGATATGGGTTACCGGCGCATCGGGATCGCGCGGCTGCCAACCCTGATGGGTAAAGCACTGTTCGTCGCGCCAATAGAGCGGCGCATTTATCGCATTGTCCTGTACCCACGCCCAGCCATCGGAAAGCCACAAAGCGGCGGTCCGATACCCGCCATCTTCGATGAAGGCCTCCCATTGGCGGTTGCTCACCAGCCGACGCGAGACGGCGAAAGGTTCTAGCAAAACCCGGTGGCGCGGACCTTCATTGTCGAACGCGAAAGCTCCGTCGTCTGCGCCGATCAGGGCAACGCCACCGGGATGCTCGTGCCAACCCGTTTCGCCCCGCCCCGCAGACAGCGCAGGCTCGGGCTTGCCATCGAACATGGCCGGGCCGGTCGGGTTCTGGAACAGGGCATGCTTGATGTCGGTCAGCAGCAGCTCGATGTGCTGTTGCTCGTGCGCGAGTCCGAGTTCGATCAATCCTTCCAACGCGGGATCATCGAGCAGCGACACCATGGCCGCGTCGACATGCGCGCGCCAAGCCAGGATCTCTTCAACGGTGGGTCGCGACAGCATTCCGCGCGAAAACCGACTGATCCGCTCGCCTTCCGCCTCGTAGTAGGAATTGAACAGGAACGGCCAATCGTCGTCGTAGAGACCGTAATCCCGCGCGTGATCGCGCAGCAGGAAGGTCTCCCAGAACCACGTCGTATGCGCGAGATGCCATTTGGCCGGCGAGGCATCTTCCATCGATTGCAGCGTTGCATCGGCGTCGGACAGAGGAGCAATCAGATTTTCGCTCAACGATCGGGTCGAACGGTAATGTTCGCGCAGACTGCCCGGTCCGGCCGCAATAGCGTTCGGAGTTGATCGCTGCACTCATTCCTCCCGCGCCAGACCAGCCTTCCAAAGCGGAAGCCCTTGCGCGGCAATGCCTTAAAGGAATGACAATTGAAAGGCACCGGTTGCGAAGCACGGTCGCAATCGCGCCACTCGATAGGTCGACCGGTCAGGCTGCTACGCGAACTCGGTTTCGACCGGCATGTTTGGCGTTGTAGAGAGCCTTGTCGGCACTTGCGAAGAGCGAAAGCGCGGTGTCGCCATCGCTCAGCTCGGCGAAGCCGATGCTGGCCGTGACAGCAGGAACCTTGCCGACACCGCTTCCGGCAGCAATCGCCTGTCTCAGGCGTTCTGCCATAATCCGCGCCAGGCCCGAGTTGGCTCCCGGCACGGCCCAGACGAATTCTTCACCCCCCACCCGGCCGACCAGATCGTTGTCCCGAGCCTGCCGCAGGGCAATGCCGGCAATCTGTTGCAACACTCGATCGCCTTGGGGATGACCGAAACTGTCATTCACTGACTTGAAGTGATCGATGTCAAACACAATCAACGACAGCGGTTGTGAAGAGCGCCGCGACCGCACCACCATCTTGTCCAGCACGGCCATGATCCGCCGCCGATTGGCCAGGCCTGTGAGCGGGTCGGTTTCTGCCAGCTCGCGGGCCTTCTGGGCTTCGGTCAGCGCGACTTCGCGCGAGCGCTCCAAACGGCGTTCGCGCTGAACCTGGTCAGTCACATCGCGCACCACTGCGACGACGCGGCTGACTCCGCCGCTGCGGTTGGGCAAGTTGCAGGCCTGCACCGAGATCGAGCGCGGCAGATCGTCGTAACCGACGATATCGTAGTGCAGCTCGAACGGTTCGCGGGTGTGGCGAAACTCGGTCACGCTATCGACCAGATTGATGTCATTTGCGAACAGAAGGGTTTCAGCGTCACCATCTACAAACGGCTCGTCATGGTTGACGCCGAACAGCGATCGCATCCCGCTCGACCAATGCTGCTGCCCCGAACCAGGATCGTACTGCCAAACCCCGATATCGGCGATGCTTTCTGCCATCCGCACGGTACGCAGCAACTGCCCCATGTTGCGCCCTCGCTCGCGCGCAACTCGAGCCGCGAACCGGGTCTCTCGGCGCGCCATGACCACACCGATCACCGCGACCACAGCCACAAAGCCGAGCAGGAAGTTGATGGCCACCAGCGCATCGAGCCCGAACAGCGCGCCAAACGCCGAAGGGTCCGGCAATTCGCCGGATGCTTCGCTGCCTGAAACTGCCAATACGCCCATTCTCTCGCCTTCGGTTGCGGCGAAAGCGGTAACCGCGAGCATTCAAAAGCTGGCGCAACCCACCCTTCGGGTTTCTACCTATCCGGGCGGAGCGTCAGGCGGCGTCGGCCTGACGTTCGCTCACCTCGCTGTTGAGCGTTTCGGCGATCAGGAAAGCGAGTTCGAGCGATTGTTCTGCGTTGAGACGCGGATCGCAATGTGTGTGATAGCGGTCGCCCAGTCGCTCGTCGGTGATCGCGACTGCCCCGCCGACGCATTCGGTCACGTCCTGTCCGGTCATCTCGATATGGATGCCGCCCGGATGCGTGCCTTCGGCGCGGTGAACCGCGAAGAAGCCCTTCACCTCGGTAAGGATGCGATCGAACGGGCGGGTCTTGTACCCGCTGTCGGACTTGATCACGTTGCCATGCATCGGATCGCAGCTCCACACCACCGGATGACCCTCGCGCTCGACCGCGCGCACAAGCTTGGGCAGGCCGTCTTCGACCTTGTCGTGGCCGAACCGGCTGATGAGCGTGATCCGGCCCGGCTCGCGAGCGGGATTGAGTGCGTCAAGCAGCTCGATCAACGCGTCGGGTTCGAGCGAGGGTCCGCACTTCATCCCAAGCGGATTGCCGATGCCACGGGCGAATTCGATATGTGCGCTGCCGGGGAAGCGGGTGCGGTCGCCGATCCACAACATATGCGCACTGGTAGCGTACCAGTCGCCGGTGAGCGAATCCTGCCGAGTCAGGGCCTCCTCATACGGCAGCAAGAGACCTTCGTGGCTGGTGTAGAAACTGGTTCCCTGCAGTTGAGGTACGGTAGCAGGGTCGACTCCGCAGGCTTCCATGAAGTCGAGCGCCTCGCCGATCCGATCCGCTGTCTTTGCGAACTTGTCGGTCCACGGCGTACGACCCATGAAATCGAGCGTCCACTGGTGGACTTGCCGCAAATTGGCGTAGCCGCCACCGGCGAAGGCGCGCAGCAGGTTGAGGGTTGCCGCAGCCTGCGAATAGGCCCGCACCATCCGCCCGGGATCGTTGCGGCGCTGCGCCGGATCGAATTCGATGCCGTTGATGTTGTCGCCAAAGTAACTCGGCAAGGTCACATCGCCCTTGGTCTCCGTGGGCGCGGAGCGCGGCTTGGCGAACTGCCCCGCCATGCGGCCGACCTTCACCACCGGACGCTTGCTGGCAAAGGTCATCACAACCGCCATCTGCAGCAGCACGCGGAATGTGTCGCGAATGTTGTTGGGATGGAACTCGGCAAAGCTCTCGGCGCAGTCGCCGCCCTGCAACAGGAACGCATGACCATTGGCCACTTCGGCCAGATCCGCCTTGAGCGCCCGCGCTTCTCCCGCAAATACCAGCGGAGGATAGGCCCTTAGCGTCGCTTCGGCCTCGGCCAATTCTGCCGCGTCCTCATAATGCGGCAAATGCCGTGCTTCAAAGGCCTTCCAGCCGTCAGGGGTCCAATTCTGCGCCACGTCTATTCTCGTGTCCATTCAAGTCTGCGCCGCGCGGCTACGCAGCGGCCTACGATTTGTAAAGCAGCTTGCGCGTTTGCAACAACTTTATTTCGCGCGCTGAGTGATCGGGCAGATCGATTTCCGAAGCGATTACCGCCCGATTATCTCGGCATTGCCGGGTAGCGCCGCATTGGCAGCCCCGCTCTGATAGCCACCGGCTTGGGTCGCCAATGTCTGTCCTTCCGGAATGACCGCAAGACGCAGCGGGGAGCGTTGCCCGAAATAGCGGTCCGCGAGGAACTGCATGATCTGCGGATTGGTGCGCGAATAGTCGGCCAGCAGGCTGCGCAGCAAGGTCACCCTGCGCGGGTCGATGGTCGATCCTTCGAGATTGTAGAGCCAGAAGGTGTTGCCGGTGGACGCGCGCCTCACAAGCTGCGCGAGCGGTTCGGTCACCCGCGCAAGCTCATCTTCCGTAGGAGGATTGTCGGCGAGATCCTTGGCAATCCGATCGGCTTCGGCGAAGAAGATCGGAACGAATTCCGGTTCAAGTTGGGCCAGAGCGGTAATGGTCCCACCGCTTTCGATATCGGTCGGCCAGTTCGAAAAGACCTGCGGTGCATAGCTGGCACCCGCCCTCTCGCGCAGGGCCTCGAGTAGCCGGTTGTTGAACAATTGGGTCAGGATTTCGAGCTGCCGCGATTCACGGATGCTGGTCACGCCGCCACCGCTGGGCCAGGCGATTACCGCTGCAGCCTGATTGCCGTCACCGCGATGCGTCAGCACCGTCGGCTGCGGAGAAGGTGTCGCAAAGGCCGGGACGCGGGCGGCAATCTCCGGCGGTATCGGCTGGCGCGGAGGCAGCGCCCCAAAAGTCTGGCGCAGCTTCTCTACAATCGCCGCACGATCGAATTCGCCGAACACCAATATTTCGATCGGACCCTGCTGCAGCAGCGGTTCCCATGTGGCGCGAAACCCTTCGGGCGTAACCTGCTGGAGCGCTTCGGGCGAAGGCGTGGCAAACCGCGGATCGCGGTCGGTTACGAGATATTCGAGATCGCGATTGATCATGCCCGCCGGGCTGGTCGAGAATGTGTTGTAGGCCAGTTCCGCTGCGGCCTTGGCGCGGACCACCGGCTCGGGATCCCATCGCGGCATGCCGAGCTTGGCGGCGAACAGATACAATTGATCGGCGACGTCGTCGGAGCGCGTCTGGGCCGTGAAGGTGAAAACGCCGTCATCGACTTCGAATTCGAAACCGAGCTTGCGACCGGTGGCGAGGCGATCGATCTCGTTCTGACCGAGCTCGCCCAATCCCGAGCCGACCAATGCCATCTCGCCGAGCGGCGCATAGACCGCATTGGTTGCATCGAAGGCACGGTATCCGGCACCGAACCGTACCCGCACCGTTACCCGGCCCGGCTCGGCGTTGTTCGACCACAGCAGGGCTTTGGTGCCGTTGGCGAAGTTGACCTGCTCGACGTCGAGAATGCCCAAGGGAGCGGTGCTTTCAACGAGGCCGGGCGGGCCAACGGGAGGGAGTTCGTCAAACGAAATGCTCTTGGCGGCCAGACGCGCGGTGGCATCGACCGCTGCCTCGCTTGCCAACGCCAGCTGGAGCGCGCCGTCTGTGGCTTCGTCGGCACCCGGTGTCACGTAGACCGAGCGCACCACATCGCCCTGGAACAGCATCTTGGTACGCGCGAAGACTTCTTCGGGCGTGAAGCGCTGCGACATCCCCCGAAACACTTGCAGCACCGTTTCTGGCGAAGCCACGGTCTCGCGAATATCGACCGCGTTGACGATGTTGTCGGCCAGGTCGGAACCCGCCTGAACGCTGCTCTGTTCGACCTGGTTGGCGAAGATCACGTCGAATTCGGCGACTTCGCGGTCGATCTCCTCCTGGGTCGGCGGCGTCGTCAGGGCGTCGGCGATCACGCTGCGGACATTGGCAAGCGCGGTCTGCCAGTCGGAGGTCAGCGGAGCGAAACTGACAAAGGTTGCGTCGGTCGAGCGCGAGATGTCGTCCTGTTGCACCTGCGCATAAAGGAAGCTG
Organism: uncultured Porphyrobacter sp.; assembly: GCA_964550495.1. Classification (GTDB taxonomy): domain Bacteria; phylum Pseudomonadota; class Alphaproteobacteria; order Sphingomonadales; family Sphingomonadaceae; genus Erythrobacter. Next base: position 19,789 of record CAZJZO010000026.1, read on the forward strand.
CCCCCGGCGCGCGCGCGAACTTCGAGCCGGCGATTGATGATCGCCTGCGCCAGCGCATCGAGCAGCAGCCCTTCATTATAGACAATCGTATCGTCGACTTTGCGCCATGGCCGCATCACCGCGTAGGTGAGATTGCGCGGCAGGTCGGGCTCGACCACGACCCCGATCTCGCCCAGCGGCAGGCCGGTTCCCGCTGCCAGTGTGGCGCCATCGGGGGCTACCGGATCGCCAAAATCGGGCGCTACCGCCGCGGGTCCAGTCCCTTGCCAGTCGCCGAACCATTGCTCGACAAGTCCGGCCAGCGTTTCCGCCGGCGCATCGCCCGCCACCACAATCACGGTGTTTTCAGGACGATACCAACGGTCGTAAAAGGCCTGGACGGCAGCTCCGCTTGCGGCGTTGAGAGTTTCGACCGTGCCGATCGGATTGCGCGTTGCCAGCCGTTGCCCGGCAAAGAAGGTACGGCGAGTGAAGTCGCTTACGCGCTCGGCCGCGCCGCCTCTTTCGCGTTTTTCGGCCAGAACGATTGGTCTTTCGGCATCAACGTTCTCGTCGCTCAGAACCGGTGCCTTGATCATGCCCGACAGCAGTTTGAAGCTTTCGTTGAGTTTTGCGCGGTCTATTCCGGGAATATCGAGCTTGTAAGCGGTGTGCGTCGGGCTGGTTTCGGCGTTGGCATCGGCCCCGAAAGTCGCGCCCAGGCGTTGCCAGGCGGCGATCGCTTCGGCCTGCCCCAGATACTGGCTTTCGCGAAACAGCAAGTGCTCGAGCAGGTGCGCAAAGCCCTGTTCGTCATCGCGCTCATGCAGCGAGCCGACATCGACCCGGACCCGGATAGAGATCTGCCCCGGCGGCACGCCATTGCGACGCACCGCGTAGCGAAGGCCATTGTCCATCCTCCCGAACAACCATTCGCGATCGACCGGGACATTGCTGCCTTCGTACAGCCACGGCACTTCGTCGCCGGTCTGCAGTGCTTGCGGCGCGGGGATGACCAGCTGCTCTGCGGCATCCTGTGCAGTGGCTGGCAGCGAAAGCGCAAACGGCGCAGTAATCAGGACAAGAGCGCGGAGCGCATAGGAAAACAACTTCATGATTTCTCCTATAGGCTGTGACGGCCTGAAGCGATAGTGAATGTGTGCGCTCGTAATCGCCAGTTGTCGTTGGCGCACTCGCATCCTAGATACAGACCATGTTTATCGAGACCGAAACAACTCCGAACCCGGCGAGCCTCAAATTCCTGCCCGGACAGACGGTGATGGAGTCCGGAACCCGCGAGTTTGCTTCCCCCGAAGCAGCCGAAGCAAGTCCGCTCGCGCAGGCGATCTTCGATACCGGCGAAGTAGTGAACGTGTTTTTCGGATGGAACTTCGTGACCGTCACTGCCGCTCCCGGCGCCGGCTGGGGCGCGCTAAAGCCGCAAGTCGCGGCCATATTGCTCGACCATTTTGTCTCGGAGGCACCGCTGTTCGCAGGTGGATCGGCAAACGGCATCTCGGTTCCGGCCGAGGACGAAAGCCCGGTGGTCGAGGACAAGCCCGAAGATGCCGAGACGATCGCTGCCATCAACGAATTGCTCGAAACCCGCGTTCGCCCGGCGGTTGCCGGCGACGGTGGCGACATCGCCTATCGGGGCTTTTCGGACGGCGTGGTCTATCTCGCGCTCCAGGGCGCCTGTTCGGGCTGCCCGTCGAGCACCGCTACGCTCAAGCACGGGATCGAGAGCCTGCTTAAACACTACGTGCCGGAAGTCCTTGAAGTCCGGGCCGCATAAACAGAACATAACGCACCTTCAGGAATGCCATGACCAAGCAATTTCACGACATCGCCTTGTCGGACGAGGCTCTTGCACAATTGTTCACCGAAGCGCGCAGCTACAATGGCTGGCTCGATCATCCGGTATCCGATGCCTCGCTTGAAGCGGTCTGGGATCTGGCCAAGATGGCTCCGACGTCGGCCAATATGCAGCCCGCCCGCATCGTCTGGGTCAAGAGCGATGAAGCCAAGGCCAGGCTTGCCGAGTGCGTGATGGAGGGGAACAGGGCAAAAGTCCTCGCCGCACCCGTCACCGCAGTCATTGGCTACGATATCGATTTTCACGAAGAGCTGCCGTGGCTGTTCCCGCACACCGACGCCAAGAGCTGGTTTGAAGGTGACGAGGCGGGGAGAGAGGAAGGTGCGTTTCGCAACTCCTCGCTGCAAGGTGCCTATCTGATGCTCGCTGCCCGCGCGCTCGGGTTCGACTGCGGCCCGATGTCGGGGTTCGATGCCGATGCCGTCAATGCCGCCTTCTTTGCCAATGAACCACGGCACCGGGTCAATTTCATTTGCTCGATCGGCTATGGCGATCCTGACAGCATCTTTGGTCGCAGCCCCCGTCCGGATTTCGAACGCTTCAATCAGATTGTCTGACGATATTGCGAGCTTGCGACGAGGCAAGTCCTGAGGCAGGGCCTTGCAACCATGCGCATTCTTGCCATCGAAACCGCCAGCGAAGCCTGTTCGGTCGCCTTGTTCGAGGGTTCGAGCCTGATCGCGCACGACCATCGCGTGCTCGGTCGTGGGCATGCGGAACAGCTGGTACCGATGATTGCCGGTCTGCCCGAGCGCGGCAGGGCGCAGAAGATTCTCGTTTCGCTCGGACCCGGGAGCTTTACCGGAGTCAGGATCGGCATCGCGGCAGCTCGCGCGCTTGGGGTCGCGTGGCAGGCCGAAGTGGTCGGCTACCCGACCCTCGCGCTGATCGCTTCGATGACCCAGCTCGATCACCCCGAACCGGTGACCGTCTGCGTAACCGGCGGTCATGGCGAGTGGTTCGTGCAGGACTTCGATGCCGAGTGCGAACCGCAATCGGAGCTTGCCTCGCTCACGCCTGAAGCGGCCACGGCGCGGAAATGTCACAGGGTTGTGTCAGGAAGCAAAGCCGAAGAGTTCGCCAGTATAAGCAATATTGACTATTTAGTGGTCGCAAAAAATTTACCATGCGCAAGTAAAACTTTGTATCTGCCACAGAACTGCTTTTCACCAGTCCTTACACCGCTTTACGGCCGCCCTCCCGACGCGAAACCGCAATCGAAATTGGCCAACAACTCCCTGAATTTGAAAGCTAAAAGCGCATGAAACCGTGTGCGCAAACCGTCGATCGCATCATGGATGTGATGGAGGATGCGTTCGATCCGACCTTCGGCGAGGCATGGAATCGCAGACAGGTCGGAGACGCTTTGGCGATGCCGAGCACCCATGCCTTGATCGTCGATCCGGAAGGTCAAATACTCGAAGATCGCGTCGGCGAGGCGGCCGGTTTCGTGCTTGCCCGACATGCACCCGGAGAAGAGGAATTACTCCTTATCGCGGTGCGCCCGCAACACCGCGGGAGGGGGCTTGCGCAGGCCTTGATCGACCAGCTGTTCGCGACTGCGCGCAAACGCGGCGCGGGACGTATCTATCTGGAAATGCGAAGGGGAAACCCGGCCCTGCATCTCTACCAGAAGGTTGGCTTTGAACCCATCGGCACCCGGCCCAACTATTACCGGACTGCTAATGGTGAGAGGATTGATGCAATTACTTTCGGTCGCTCGATCTAATTCTATCTTACTCACAGATTATCTCCATTGTGGCGGTACAGCGGGTTGCATTCACTGCTGAGTTGCGCCATGGGCGAGTAATCGGAAACAATCCGACTAGAGAAAAACATTTGTGAGGGACTCATGCAAGACCTGGAAATTGAGATGAAGGAAACACTTATCACGCTGACGAGCGACATTGTCGCCGCTCACGTGAGCAATAACGATGTGAATGTGGACGACGTGCCGTCGCTGATCACCAGCGTGTTCGGCGCGCTCCAGAGCCTGGGCGAAGAAGCCGAGCCCGAAGAAGTTCCGCCCGAGCCCGCGGTTTCGATCCGCGCTTCGGTCAAGCCGGACTACATCGTGTGCCTCGAAGACGGCAAGAAGCTGAAAATGCTCAAGCGCTACCTGCGAACGAATTACGACATGACCCCGGAAGAGTATCGCGCGCGCTGGAACCTGCCCGCAGACTATCCGATGGTCGCCCCGAACTATGCCGAGAAGCGCCGCGATCTGGCGAAGAAGATTGGCCTCGGCCGCAAGCCGGGAACCGGTCGGGGACGCCGCAAGAAGGCCGCATAAGAGCCAGCCGGTATAGCCGGCCGCCGTCAACTTGAGCTACCCGCCCTGTCTGGTTAAAGACGGGGCGGGACTCTGCTGGCGGAGCGAGAATTGACACAGAAGATTGATCTTGAGCAGTTGTGTGCCGAAAAGGGCCTGCGCATCACCGAACAAAGACGGGTGATCGCCAAGGTTCTCTCCGATAGCGACGACCATCCAGACGTCGAGTTGCTGCACCAACGAGCATCAGCGATCGATTCCAAGATCTCGATCGCAACCGTTTACCGCACCGTGCGCCTGTTCGAAGAAGCGGGCATTCTCGATCGTCACGATTTCGGCGACGGTCGATCGCGCTACGAGCCAGTGCCCGAGGCGCATCACGATCACCTGATCGATGTCGAGACCGGCAAGGTCGTCGAATTCGTCGATCCCGAAGTTGAATCGCTGCAACGCCAGATTGCCGAGAAACTGGGCTATCGTCTGGTCGACCACCGGATGGAACTCTACGGTGTGAGGCTTTCCAGGGATGACTGAACACCCGGGCAATGTCCGCCGGGGCAGCGCGGACGAAACCGAGGCCTGGGATCTCCGCATTGGAGCGGCACGCGGCGAGTCCACTCCGATTTCGCCGATGGGCTGGATGCGCCTGAGCTTTCGCACTCTGCTGCTGCTGCTCGGACTGCTGGTCTGTGTCCCGCTGCATTATGTCTATCGCATCTTCGTCTACGGCTCGCCGATCCCGATGTTGTTCCTGCGATATGCCGCGTGGGTATCGGGTGCGCGTGTCAAGGTGCATGGCACCCACCTCAAGCGCGACGTGTTCTATGTGGCAAATCACGTTTCCTGGCTCGACATTCTGTCGATGGCCGGCGCGTGCGGCACGGCTTTCGTCGCCAAGGCGGAACTGGAAGATGCTCCGGTCGTCGGCTGGCTGGCATCGCTCAACCGCACGGTGTTTGTGAAGCGCGAGCACCGGATGGGTGTCGCCGAGCAAATCAACTCGCTGAAGGAAGCGCTGGCCGACAACTGGGCCGTTACGGTTTTCCCGGAAGGCACCACGACCGACGGCCAGTCCTTGCTGCCGTTCAAGACCAGCATGTTGAGCGTGCTCGAACCGCCCCCGCCCGGTGTCCTGGTCCAGCCGGTGCTGCTCGATTACGGACCGGTCGCCGAATGGATCGGCTGGATCGGCGAAGAAGGCGGGGTCAACAACGCCAAGCGCGTGTTGTCACGCAAGGGCTCGTTCGACCTGCACCTCCATTTCCTCGAACCGTTCAGCCCGGAAGATTTCCATGGGCGCAAGGCGATCGGGGCCGAAGCGCGGCGGCGCATCGAGGAGGCGTTATGCGAGACGCTGGGAAAGCCGCTGCGTGATTTCAGCCACGACGTGGCGCCGATCCGCTATGAAGCGCCTCGCAAACCGTCAATTCCCTCTGAAGTCGATTAGAGCCCGGCCCTGACCAGCCAGTCATGGAACAGCCGCACCGGGCGCGATTCCAGTGCGGTGGGCTTGCAAACAAACCAGTAGCTGTAAGGGCTTTCGACCTGCTTGCGCGAGAGGTCGGTCAAACGGCTGTCCTGCGCGCGGCGCATATGGTCATCGTGCATGATTGCAATGCCCAGCCCCTGCGCCGCCGCCTCCAGCATCAGCTGGCCGGAATCGTAGTGGTCGATCGCTCCCGGCTCAAAGTCCTCCAGGTTGTGTGCCTTCTTCCAGGCCACGAAGCTTTCCGGCAATTCGTTGTGAATCAGGAATGTCTGTTTGGTCAGCACATCGGGACTGATTTCCTCGCCCAGCGCCTGCGCCACTTCACGATTGCAGATCGCGTGTACGAGGTTGTGATCGAGGCGCACCGCGTGCAAGCCGGACGCTGGCCCGCGCGACAATATGATCGCTGCATCGAGCGTGTCGCCGACGCGATCCTCAAGGTGGGGTCCGGTGTCGATGTCGATATGCAGCAGCGGATGCCGTTTGCGTAATTCGCCCAGGCGGGGAAACAGGCGCTGGCTGCCAAACAACGGCAGGACGCCGAGCCGCAGGCGCAGCAGGGAAATGTTGTCGGACTGACTCTCCACCGCGCGCGCCAGCGACTCCAGGTGCGGATTCACGGCTTCGTAGAAGGCCTGGCCCTCGTCGGTGAGTTGCATCGATTGGCGGGCGCGGGTGAAGAGCTTCTTGCCGACGAACTCTTCGAGGTTCGTTATCCGGCGCGACAAGGCCGAAGGGCTGAGACCGATCTCTTCGGCAGCCGCACGGGCGGATCCCAGGCGGACGGTACGCATGAATGCTTCGAGCGCGCGCAACGGGGGCAAACGACGGGTCGGCATCAAAATCTCCTTGCTTGCAAGGAAATACGAATGAGACGCCAATTGGATGCAAAAAACAGAAGAAAAAATGAAAAATCGCGCTCTCGGTTGAGATTACTGCACTTCATTCTCAACTATTGGAGCGTGCAGCCGCAACCGGGTGACGTGCTTCTCGTCGCCCGCCGTTACTTCAATCTTCCAACCGCTCGGATGTTCCACAGTCGCACCGACCGGTGGCACTTGCTCGGCAAGCACGAAGGCCAGTCCGCCGAGGGTGTCGACCGCCTCTTCGACTTCCGCAAGGCGCGGATCGACCATCTCGGCTATGTCTTCGAGCTCGGCGCGGGCGTCGCAATCCCACATCCCCTCTCCGATCGGCACGATCAACGCTTCGGGGGTTTCGTCATGCTCATCCTCGATTTCGCCGACGATTTCCTCGACCAAGTCCTCGATCGTGATGATCCCGTCGGTTCCGGAGAACTCGTCGAGCACGATCGCCAGATGGACCCGGCGCGCGCGCATATCGGCGAGCACGTCCAGCGCACCGCGCACCTGCGGCACGTATAATGGCTGCCGCATCAGTGTGGTCCAGTCGGCGGGTGGTGGCTTGCCGTTGGCGAGAAACGGAAACACATCCTTGATGTGGATCATCCCGATCACGTCGTCGAGCGTGCCGCGATAGACCGGCATGCGCGAATGGCCATTCTCGCTGAAGGTCGCGACCAGTTCGTCCCACTTCAACGTCGCGTCGACAGCGATGATCTCGCCGCGCGGAACGGCAACATCGTCGGCATCGTTCTCACTGAAATGCAGCAGGTTGCGCAGCATTTGCCGCTCGACAGGGGACAGATCACCGTTGCCGCCATTGTCGTGCGAATGGTCGTCTTCGTTTTCGTCCTCGTGCTCGTCGATCGCTTCTTCAAGCTGTGCACGCAGGCTGCGATCGCCGTCTCCGGCACCGACCAGTTTTTTGAGAGCGAGCCACAGCCCGCTGCTACTCTCCGCGTCTCCCGCGGCGGATGGTGAATCGGGCATTATCTCCTTGGGGCCCTTGCGAGCGTTCCTTCGTTCAATGGAGCACTAATCAATCAGGCCCCATATGGGTCGGGAATGCCCAATTTTGCAAGTGCGGCTTTTTCCAGACCCTCCATCGCTTCGGCCTCTTCATCCGAATGAACATGGTCGTGACCGGCAAGGTGGAGCAGACCGTGGACAATGAGATGCGCGGCGTGATGGCCAAGCGGGATATCCTTTGCCGCAGCTTCGGCTGCGCAAGTCTCGCGCGCCAGCGCGATGTCGCCGAGCATCGCAGGCGGGCCTTCGAGCGCAAGCTCGAGCAATTCTGCGCGCGTGAGCATCGGAAAACTCAGGACATTGGTCGGCTTGTCGCGTTGGCGCCATTCGCGGTTAAGCGTGTGCACATCCGCATCCGACGTGAACAGCAGGCTCACGCTCAGCCGCTCGTTGGCGAGCTCCGGAGCCACCTCGCACGCAGCATCGGCGACGATCCGAGCCAGGCCCTCCCAATCGCCGAATTCGCCTTCTGGCAAGGGCCAATCTTCAACCGCAATATCCAGATCCAACATGCAAAAAGAGCTTGGCCCCCAAATCAGGTCAAAGCGCTCTGTAATCGATCAACCCGCGAGGGAGCAAACGTCGATGCGCATTGCCTTTGCAGGCCTTACAGCAAGTTGGCGCGGGTCTCGTCGCGGTGCTTCTTGAGATACTTCATGAACGGCGTCCCGCCGGTTCCCACGTCGGTATCATTGCCGGCGTGCTTGCGGCCCTGCTTGTTGATGTAGCTCGCCGCGTATTCGAGATGACGCGTGCGGAAATCGGCGACCGCCTGGATGTTGGCGTTGTAGGCGTCGTTGAGCGATGGTGAGCGGACCCGCTTGGCATAGTCTCTGAGCCCGCTGCAAGCACGCACATCGTCGACGAAGCGGCGATGACCGACAGGCCGGTACTCGTGCAACTGATCGAGATATTCGCGCAAGGGATCGGCCGCGTGCCCTACCCCCATCAGCGCGTCCATGCTCGGCACGATCGAGGATTGCGAACCGGTCTGCCCGCGAAACGCCTGTGCGGCAGAACCATAGCGCTCGACCCCTTCGTAGATCACACCGTTGGGTAGCGCGGGATTGTCCTTCCAGCCATGGATGTACGGACGCACGCGCTCGAAATAGATGTAGGGATCGCAGCGTTCCGGCATGCGATCGAACAGGGCGTTGATGTCCTGCCAAGTCGAAGCGTTGGCCTCGAGCAGGGACTGCGCGGTCCGCGGATCATCGTTCTCCACCGCCTTCACGATATCCTCAAAGCGCGCAAGCACCTGTCCCGCGCACGCTTCGATCGCGACATGGACCAGCACGAACCAAGCTTCGTCCATTCCACCGAGAAAATTCTGGAGCATCCGCAGATTGTCCAGCGCCAGCGGCCTTGCAGGGTCGATCAGCGCCCAATTGTCGAGCACATAGGAGGAGTAGGTGAGCAAAGGCTGCTGACCCAGCCGGTCCGCCAGTGCCACCATCGGGACGGCCAGACAGGCAGGCAGGCGATCGGTGATCGCTTCCTCGCCCCACATATAGGCCTGGACCATGAAGGTGTAGTGGACCGTCGCAATCCGCGCTTGCTCGTCGGTCAGGTCCGCAGCATCGGTTAGCTCCTGGTGCGGCGGCAGCGACTTGGCGAGGAAGCGCCTGACGCTGCCCGATGGCAGGACGTCCGGCAATTGCAGCGCCACGCGAGCGGCGTCCACCCAGGTGTCGGGCAGTGCGACAGAGCTGGCATCGAACCGGCACAGGAAACCGGTCTGGTCGGACATGTCGTAGTCGGCCAGCGGCTGAATGATCGAACTGGCGGCGCGGCGGTGCAACATGGCTGGACATCCCTCGTCTTGATCTATCGCGCACAACTATACCGCGTTCAGCGTCGAATTTGCTTGCGAAATTGTTGCAATGCCGCACCAAGTCAGCATATTCTTCGATGATGGACACAATTGATCGAAGAATATTGCAAGCACTCGAATCCGACGGGCGGATCAGCAACGCCAGGCTCGCGGAGCACGCCGGGTTGTCGGCATCGGCCTGCCTTCGCCGCGTCCAGGAACTCGAGCGCTCGGGCATGATCAAGGGTTACCGGGCGGTGCTCGACCGTTCGCGTCTCGGCGGCGCGATCACCGTGTTCGTTATGGTCGGCCTATCGGCGCAGCTGGCCAAGGACGCGCGCGATTTCGAACGCGCGATGGACGCAGCCGACGAAGTGCGCGAGTGCCACAACATCACCGGCTCGGTCGAATATCTGCTGCGCGTCGAAGTCGACAGCCTCGAAGACTACAAGGCGTTTCATTCAGAGACGTTGGGCGTGTTGCCTCAAGTCTCGAGCATCACTTCGCATTTCAGCCTGGGCTCGTCGAAGGATATGCGGGCTTAGGTGGGGGTTCAGTCGTCGGATTTGTCGCGATCGATGGCGTATTGTTCGGCCTTCTGGCGGTAAACGTGTTCTTCGGGGTAGATCTCGCGGTAAATCTCGAGCGATTTTGCAATCTCCGCATCGCCGGTCTCACGATCTCCTGTCTTGTCGGCGACAAGGGCGCGGGCGTAGGCGAGTCTGGCGTAATCCAAGCGACGGAAATGCTGAGCTACGACTGATTCAGAGACTTCTCCAAGCGCCCTCTTAGCTTTTTCGATTTCACCTGCTTCAACGCCAGCCATTGCGAGCCAGCATAAATCTAATTGACTGTAATACTGATCTGTGGGCCTCGAGCTAGCCTCCCTGACTCTAATCACGTCTTCGAGAATCTCAATTGCTTCACTTTGTTTTCCAAGCGAAACAAGCGCCTTCGCCAAGACCGATCTGGTGACGCTCACCTCTGGCGAGTTTGGGCCAAACTTTGCTAGTCTGAATTGGGCTAGTTCAGCGAGCATTTCTTGAGCCAACTGAGGATTGCCTTGTTCCAGTAATGATCGGGCCAACTCATGCCTAGTCGGAAGCGTTTCAGTTGCATCCCATTCGCCTAATTCTTTTCGCCGCTCCAATATGTCTCGGTAAATCTCCTCGGCTTCCACAGCCCTGCCCTGCGCAAGGATTGAGCGCGCGTATTCGTGCTGAACAGTTAACGTGACTGAGTCGCTCTCTCCAAGTGAACGCTTAGAGTGATGAAGCAGACTTTCGAACAAGATCTCAGCTTCTTTCGGCCGGTCTTGATCTAGAATGCAAAGCCCCAATATATGCCTGCTAATCAGTGGGTTGCGCGCTTCTTTACCATTTACCTTCTCGCTCAACGGAATCACTTCAAGCAATTCTCGCTCAGCATCCGCGTACTTCAAGAGTCTTTCTTGCATAAATGCACGTTGGTGGCGTGCGTAGACATATTCTGGAGACTCAGTTTCTCGTAGCTGCTCCAGCAGTTCCACCAATGATGTGTAGGTTCTCTCTGCAGCAAGAAACTCACCTTCATCTAGCTCGGCCTTCGCGCGGTTACTCAGCGCGAACTTTCTCGCATCATTATCTACAGGGAATAGCTCCAACATCTCGTTCGAGAGTTCCTTGGCGCGACCATATGCCTCGTCACTGTAGAGTGCCTTGCTGATCGCAACCTTGAACTGGTCAATTGACCACTCTGACTCCGCTTTGCCAGCGCTTTCTGCTACGGCTTCGGCGAGCTTCAGCTTCTGATCATCGGTTACCTCGGCGGTGGCTTCTTCCGAGGCGCGCAATTCGTTTAGCATCTTTGCTACTTCAACGCCTTCTTCGATCTTCGTCAGGTGTTTGCCAGCTTCCTCACCCTGGACGCGAGCAGTTGCGACAAGTGTCTCCAACTCATCCATACGCTTGTTCGCCCGCTCCGACTTTTGCTTGCTGTCGGCGACCACTTCTGAAAACTCTTTCCTTGTCTCCTCGATCGAATCCTTGGCGTTCTTGATCGCTTCGTTCGCCTCCTTGATCGCTTCATTCGCCACTTCCCGGGCGGCTCTTCGTGCATCGCGCGGGTTTTTCAGGGTGAGGACAAAGATCGAAACCGTGATCCCAGCCGCAAGGACAGTTGTCATGATTCCAAGAAAGGCAATCAGGTTGGCCTGCCGTTCATCGGCCCGGTCGGATTGCGCCATTGCACCTTCGAGCTTGGCCAGGCGCTCGCGCAAGGCCTGATTGGCTGCAGAAACCTGGTTGGCTCCCTCTGCAGCATCCGCCTGAGCCTGAGTGGTCTCCTGCGCGCTTTGCGCCGCCGCCCAACCGGACGGAATGATCAGCGATGCGAGGATCAGAGCCAGGAACGCTATGATCACTCGCCCTTCCCCTCATACGCCTCGACGATCCGGCCGACGATCGGGTGGCGGACCACGTCGGCGGCGGTGAAGCGGATTGTGCCGAAGCCTT
>CAZJZO010000027.1:0-12615 GCA_964550495.1 uncultured Porphyrobacter sp.
GCGAATAGGCCGAGATGTTCATCGTCATCAGGAAGTTGTCGAGGCTGGTGTCGACGTACTTGCCGCGCAGCTCCGCTTTGTCGGAAAAGCCGATCGCGTGGACCACGAAGTCGATCGTGTCCCAACGCTCCTTCAGCGCCGCAAAGGCCGCATCGAGCGATTCCATGTTCGAGACGTCGCATTCGAAGGTGAAATCGCTGCCAAGCTGTTCGGCCAGCGGTTTCACTCGTTTCGCCAGCGCTTCGCCCTGATACGAAAAGGCCAGTTCGGCGCCTTGCTCGGACAATTGCTTGGCGATGCCCCAGGCGAGCGATTTGTCATTGGCGAGGCCCATGATGAGCCCGCGCTTGCCTTCCATCAGACCGCTCATGCCGCATCTCCCTTATCCATTTCGTTGTCGCACGGCTCCGGCTCGGCCAGTGCCGCGTTCAATTCCGCTCCGATAACGATTCCCAGCCCTACCAGCCAGAAAAAGAACAACGCGATCATTATCCCGGCGAGGCTGCCATAGGTCAGGTTGTAGGTGAAGAAGCTGCGCAGGATCGGCGGCATCGCGGTCGAAACGCCGAGCCACCACAGCGCGGTAAACACCGCACCCGGCCATTTGGGATAGCGCCGCGAGCGATATTCTTCCGGCGTCAGCGAATAAAACAGCATGTACAGCGAACCGAGCACGCCCAGCGCCGGGACCAGGCGCGACAGCCGCAATGTGTCGATCGCTTCGGACAATTGCGGGAAGGAGGCGTCGATCACTTGCTGCGCAGTGCCGATCCCGACCTGAGCAAACAGGCTGACCATCAACAGCACCATCGCACCGAGGATCAACCCGGCGGAGAACAGACGATATTTCCAGAAGGCATGGCGCGCTGTGGTGCCATAGGCGCGGCGCAGGATGTCGCGAATCGTTTCGATCAGGCTCGAAACCGTCCAGAGCCCAATCCCCGCGCCCAGCCACAGCAGCCACCCCGAGCGCGCATCTGCCGAATTCTCGGCAACGGGGCGGATCACTTCGGAAACGGCTGGCGGAGTGGCCAACAGGACGGTTTCGATCAAGGCGGCCGATTGTTCGCGCCCGCCGATCAGTTCGAACAGCGCGGCGCCGAGGATAAAGAAGGGAAAGATTGCCAACATCGACAGATAGGCGAGGTTGCCCGCGTGGATGAAGCCATCGTTCCACGAACCCACCGCCGTTCGTCGGATCACTTCGAAGGGGCGCGTGCCGGGTCCAAGCCGCCGGGCAAGTGTTTGCGACCAGCTTTCTTCGACCGGCTCCTGGCTGGCAAAGTGTTGCGCCAGGAAGGCATGACGCCGCCGACGCGCTTCGGGCGAGAGCGAACGAATTTCGCGCGGGTCTTGGGGTTGAGGGTTCGATGGAACTCCCATCGCTGGTCCGCCGTCAGAGGCCGAATTTCTCACGCGGACGAGCAGGATCGACCCAATCGCCGAGCTGTTCCTGCAGTCCTTCGAGGTCTTCGGGCAGCTGAATCTCGAGCGTCACGAGCTGATCGCCGCGATCGCCCGATTTGCTCCCGGCTTTGGTCCAGCCCTTGCCGCCCAACTTCATGACGGTCCCGCCGCTGGTTCCAGGCTTGATCGTCAGCATCACCGGGCCATCGACGGTCGGGCACTTTACCTTCGCGCCCCGGATCGCTTCGTTGAGTGTGATCGGCAGGTCCATCCGGATGTTGTCGCCATCGCGATAGAAGAACGGATGCGCACCGATTTCGATGATCACGATCCCGTCGCCGTTCCCGCCCGGGCCGCTATGTCCCTTGCCGCGCAGCCGCATCTGGGTTCCGTCGGTTACTCCTGCGGGCAGTTTCAGATTGATCGCCTTGCCATCGGCCAAGGTTATGCGCTGATCGCGCCCCGCCGCGGCGTCGACGAACGGCACGGCGAGGCGATACTGAATATCCGCGCCCTTCTTCTTCGGCGGAGGCGGAGGGCGTTGCCCGAAGCCCCGGCGCGAGCCGTTGCCAGCCTGCGAACGGGCACGGCCACCGCCGAACAGCCCTTCGAACAGGTCGCCCAGATCCATGTCGTCGGCGTTGAAGCCGCCGAAATCCTGCTGATTGTAGCCGCGCGGGCCGCCGGCCCCGCCATAGGCACCGCGCCCGCCCATGCCGCCCATCCCGGCAAACGGGTTCAGCGGATTGCCATCGGCATCGATTTCGCCGCGATCGAATTGCGCGCGCTTGTTCTTGTCGGACAGCAGATCGTAGGCCTTGGTCACGTCGGAGAACTTCTCGGCCGCCTTGGGATTGTCCTTGTTGCGGTCGGGATGCAGCTCCTTGGCGAGCTTGCGATACGCGCTCTTGATCTCCTTTTCGGAGGCTGTGCGCGTTACGCCCAGGGTGCCATACGGGTCTGCCATGGTGTTTTAGCTAGGTGAGGCAGTGCGCGGGTGCAAGCGTATGTCGCAAAGTGCGAACAGCTTGTGGCGCTCCCGCGGCCTTTCCTACGGCTCCATGTCGGCGTAAATCGCTGGCATGACGCTCGCGCCTTCCCATATTCCCGCCTACTCACGCCTCCCCGTCGGGACCGGGCATTTTTCTTCTTCTGGACCGTGTAACATGCGGTCCATGTCTCAACTAAGGTATTGAAAGCAATGGGAACCCCAGAGAGCCTCGATGCGGCCCAATTGGCCAATAGCCAGATCCCCCCGGGTGCGGACCCTTACGCGCTGTTCGATGAGTGGTTTGCATTGGCGCAGGAGAGCGAGCCGAACGATGCCAACGCGATGGCGCTCGCCACCGCCTCTGCCGACGCTGCGCCTTCGGTGCGGATGGTGCTGCTCAAGGGGCACGGGCCGGAAGAAAGCGGGACCGGCGGCTTTACCTTCTTCACCAATGCCGAAAGCCGCAAGGGCAGTGAGATCCGCGCCAATATGCAGGCCGCCTTGCTGTTCCACTGGAAGAGTCGGCGCCGCCAGATCCGCATCGCAGGATCGCTGATGGAGGTCACACCCGAACGCGCCGACGCCTACTTTCATTCACGCCCCTACAAGAGCCAGGTCGGCTCGGCTGCGAGCGATCAGTCGCGCGCCCTGGTTGATCGACAAGTCTATATCGATCGGGTCAAGGCTTTGTGGGCCGAGCATGAAGGCGCAGGCGAAGTCCCGCGGCCCGACCATTGGACCGGCTTCACGCTCCTGCCCAACGAAATCGAGTTCTGGATGGACCGCGACAACCGTCTTCATGATCGTCGCCTTTTCACTCGCACTGGTGACGGCTGGACCGACACGCTGTTGTACCCGTGAATGACCAGGCGTCCTTGACGCGCAGCGCCGCCTATGCGTCGATTGCGACCGCGCTGTTCCTGGCAGCGCTCAAGCTGTGGGCGACGGCACGCACCGGCTCGACTGCAATGCTGGGGAGTCTCGCGGACACGGCGCTCGACCTCGTCGCTTCGATCGCGACACTGATCGGCGTTACCATCGCCGCGCAACCGCCGGACCGGGCTCATCGTTTCGGCCATGGCAAGGCCGAGTCGCTGGCTGCGATGTTCCAAGTGATCCTGATTGCTTTGTCGGCAGCGGGCATCGGCTTCCGAGCGATACTCGCTCTGGTCGAGGGACAGCGCACCTCCGCGGCGGAGGAAGGCATTGCAGTGTCGGTGATCGCCATGATCGCAACTCTCGCGCTGATCGCGTGGCAGCGTCACGTGGTGCGCAAGACCCGATCGGTCGCGATCAAGGCCGACAACGTCCACTATCAGTCCGACCTGTTGCTCAATGCCGCGGTGATTGCGGCGCTAGTGGCCGATCAGTTCCTCGGCATAACGGGCGCCGATCCGCTGTTTGGTCTGGCGATTGCGGCATGGCTGCTGTGGGGCGCATGGGGCACGGCGCGCGAGGCGGTCGACCACCTGATGGACCGGGAGTGGCCGGAGGAGAAGCGGCTTCAACTCGTCGAGCTTGCTGCCAGGCACCCCGAACTCGCCAGCCTCCACGACCTGCGCACCCGCACCAGCGGGACTCGCGATTTCGTGCAGTTCCATGTCGATCTCCCCGGAGAGATGACGGTTGAGCAGGCGCACGCGATCGTCGAGCGGGTCGAATCGGACCTCGAAAGCCATTTCCCCGATATGGAGCTGCTTATCCATATCGACCCGGAAGGACATATCGATGAACCTGGAAATCCGCTGACCGAAGCGGACGAATTCGACAAGCTGGACGAGAACTGATGGCGGGCGTTCCCTATTGGCATGTCGACGCCTTCGCAGCGCGACCGTTCAGCGGCAACCAGGCGGCGGTGATGGTGCTGGAGGAATGGCTGCCGGACGATGCATTATTGGCGATCGCCCGGGAGAATGAATTCGCCGCGTCCGCCTTTGTTGTTCGTGATGCAACCGGGCAGGCCGAATGGGAACTGCGCTGGTTCTCGCCGCATGCCGAACTTGTCATGTGCGGGCATGCGACGCTGGCGAGCGGCCATGCCCTGCTGACCCGCGACGGTGGGGAGGAAGTCAGCTTTCGAACCCTGCAGGCGGGAATTGTCGAGGTTCGCCGCAACGGCGACGGGTGCGAGGTCGGCTTGCCTGCAATCCCGACCGAGCCGCGCGACTATCCTGAAGCGGTCGCGCTGCTTGGGGCGGAGCCACTCGAAGTCCGGCGCAACGATACCCGCTACAATATCTTCCTGTTCGACAGCGAAGCCGAGGTTCATGCGCTCGATCCGGACTTGCGCGGGCTGGGCCGGCTTGGGAACGACCAGTTCATTTGCACTGCGCCTGGGGGAAGGACCGACATGGTCAGCCGCGTTTTCGTTCCCGGAGGCGGGGTCGCAGAAGACAGTGTGACCGGCTCGGCGCATGCAGTGCTGGCTCCGTTCTGGGCCGAGCGGCTTGGGCGCACGGAAATGACCGCGTTTCAGGCCAGTGCGCGCGGCGGCGAGCTCTCATTGAGGCTGGACGGAGAACGTGTTTGGCTCGGCGGGCCGTGCGCTACGATAGTGGAGGGGAAGTTTTACCTGACCGGGTAAAGCGCCAGCACATCCGCCGCCTGTTGCAGCATGGGTGGGCGTTCGTCGCGGGTCGAATGTCCGAGCCGCACGAGCGTCAGACCCTGATCGGGCGAGACCAGGACGTATTGGCCCATATGTCCGATCAATGAAAACAGGCTGGCAGGAGCGCGTTCCGGAAACAGCGGGTGCCCCCATTCGGCGCCTTCCTTCCCGAGCGGGCGGTTAAGCCAGGTCTGGAACCCATATTGCTGAGCGGTCGGGCTGGGTTCGATCATCGCTTCGATCCAGCGCTTGGGAACCAGTTGCTCGCCGTCGGGTGACTGGCCGCCGCGTCGCATGAACTCGCCGAACTTGGCCCAGTCGCGCGCGGTCGCATGCATCAGGCTGCCACCGATCAAAGTGCCGCTGGCGTCGTATTCGGGGATCATCGAGGACATGCCGAGTGGATCGAACAAGCGTTCAGCCAGGTATTCGTCGATCGCTCGGCGCCGCGCATCGGGTTCGCTGCGTTCGGTCAGCGCCCGCGCAGCTATGTCGGCGAGGATCACTGTGGTGTTGGAGGAATATTCGAAGCGCTCGCCCGGTTCGGATTCGAGCGGTTGCTCCTTGGCCCACTTGGCCATGTCATCGCGTCCGTCGAGAAACAGCATGCGCACTTCGGAGGATTCGTACGGTGGGTCACCCGCTTCGGTGTGGCGCAGCCCGGCCCGCATCTGCAGCAGGTGACGCAGGGTGACTTCGGCGCGAGGGTCGCCCGGCCGCTGCCACATCGGCACCGGAGCCGGATCGTCGACGCTCAGCTTGCCGTCGGCCACCAGCATCCCGATCAGCACCGCCGTGAGCGTCTTTGCCATCGACCACGAGATAAACCGGGTTTCGGCATCGTACCCAACACCGTATCTCTCGGCAGCCAATTCTCCGTCGGCCATGAGCACGACAGCGCGGGTCTCGCCCAGGCCTTCCATCGCAAACAGATCGTCGACTTCGCGGGCCAGCTGGTCCCTCGGCGCACCGGCTGTGTCGGTCACCGCCGCAAGCGCTTCGTCGGTCAATGGAACGGGGTCAGGTGCTGGGGCATTGCTGCACGCGGCAAGGCATGGCAGGAGCGCGGCAGAAACGAAAAGGGAAAGCGGGCGCGACATCATGGTGCTCTCAATTCCCCAAGCTCTTCGGATTGGCAATGGCAAAAGCACAGCGTTCAACTTCCTCCCGCCTCGGCCTGTGGCTGTTGCTCGTGATCGCCGTTGCGATAGCGGGCGCGCTTTACGCCTATCGTGAGCCTATCGAGGGATACGCTTCGGTCGGCACATCCTATGCCGCCCGGGTTGCATGCTCATGTCGGTTTGTCGCCGGTCGATCGCTCGAGGATTGCGAGAAGGACAAGTTGTCCGGGATGGAACTGGTCACCTTGATCGACGACACCGACGCCAAGAGTGTCACCGCCCGCTTTCCGCTGGTGACCTCCAACACCGCAACCTATCGCGAAGGCTACGGCTGCGTATTGGAGAAGTGGGCGGACTGAAACCTAGCTGGCGACGGACGTGGTGGAATCGATCCAGCCGCCGCCGACAACACGTTCGCCGGCATAGATCACCGCAGCCTGACCCGGCGCGACTCCGAATTCGGGTTCGGCAAAACGAATCCGGGAGGCCGCTCCATCTCCCAGCGGACCCTCCAACGCAATCGGCACCGGCTTGGCCAGGCTGCGGACCTTGGCGGTGAGGGGTTCAGCGGGGATCGATCCGATACAGTTGGTTTCGATCAGCGCAGCGCTTTCGACAGCCAGCATCCGCTTCGGGCCGACTCGTACCTCGCGGGTCTCGGCGTCGAGGCCGATGACATAGAGCGGCTCGGGCTGGCCACCGATCTCAAGGCCTTTGCGCTGGCCGACGGTGAAATGAATGATGCCCTTGTGCACACCCAACACCTCGCCGGTCGCCGCGTGCACAATGTTGCCCGGTGCCCCGCCTTCCGGGCGCAGCTTGGTGACGATCTTGGCGTAGTTCCCGTCGGGGACAAAGCAGATGTCCTGGCTATCGGGCTTGGCCGCGTTACGCAGGCCGGCTTGTTCCGCCAGCTCGCGCACCTGAGTCTTGGGCAGGCCCCCGAGCGGGAAGCGGATGTAGTCGAGCTGTTCCTGCGTGGTCGCATAGAGGAAGTAGGACTGGTCACGCGCCGGATCGACCGCGCGATAGAGATGCGGTCCGCCCTCGGCTTCGATACGGCGGACATAGTGACCGGTCGCCAGGCAATCGGCGCCGAGTTCGCGCGCCATGCGGAACAGGTCGGTAAACTTGGGCCCCATATTGCAGCGAATGCAGGGGACCGGAGTCCGTCCAGCCAGATACTCGTCGGCAAACTGTTCGACCACATCTTCGCGAAAGGCGCTCTCGTGATCGAACACGTAATGCGCGATGCCGAGCCGGTCGCATACAGCTCGCGCGTCGCGGATGTCGTCACCCGCGCAGCATGCGCCCTTGCGACCCGTAGCAGCGCCATAATCGTAAAGCTGCAAAGTGATCCCGATCACTTCCGCCCCGGTGTCGTGCGCCAGCGCGGCGACAACGGAGGAATCCACGCCGCCGCTCATCGCCACCACGATCCGGCAATCCGATGCGGGTCGCGGCAGGTCGAACAGGCTGGCGGTATCGAGCCCGAAGGTCGAGCTGCGCTTGAGGTTCGTCGCTGTATCCATGAGCCGCGTGCATATAGGAGACACGCACGAAGATCGCCAGCCTTGCTGGGTCTCGGTTCATCAAAATCGCATCCAAATTTTTGCGTCCAACGCCAGCAGTAATCCTAAGGGGTGGTAAATTCCGGTTTTACCGGATCTTGACCAGCGGACCCTATAGCAGTCGTCATGTTCGAGAATCTGACGTCCATTACCAAGGCCAAGTCCAGCGAATCCGTCCCCGGCGACCTGCTTGTCGGAAGCCGCGATCGTGTGCCTGGCCGCGGCGGCGATGCGCTGCGCGCGATCGAATGGGGCGAGCTGACCGCTCGGCTCAATGCGGCGCGCGACCTGCGCCGCGTGCTGCGTCGCGATTCGCGAGTGAATATCGATGCCACGGCTGCCAGCTTTGGCGATGCTGCCGCGACCTATTTCCAGTCACTTGGAGAAAGCGAACGGCCCGTTAACCCTGTTGCTTTAGAGCCCTCTAAAGCTTGGTGCGCCACTATCCGTAAACCAGATGGTGAAGCGGCAACAGGCGATGCGAGAGACGTTTGATGATTGAGAATCAGGACATCCGCCCGGCACAGGTGATTGGCCCACTCGGCGAACCGCTGACGTTGGACGATTTGCCCAAGCCGAGCACAAAGCGCTGGGTCGTGCGGCGCAAAGCCGAAGTTGTGGCTGCCGTAAACGGCGGCCTGCTGACTATTGATGAAGTGCTTGAACGCTACAGCCTGACTCTCGAAGAATTCGCATCCTGGCAGCGTGCCGTCGATCGGTCGGGGATGCAGGGCCTCCGCGTTACCCGGATCCAGCACTATCGCGATCTCTACGAGCGCCAACTCAAATACTGACGCTGCGGCGCGCGCAAGAGCCGCTTTCCACTAGCACAGGTTCTCTCCGGCGCAGTTTTGCGCTAATTCCCTGCCGCGTCCGCGCTGGGATTCGCACATCGGTTGTGCGCTCGCGGGCTAAAGGGAGGCAAATATGCTCGGATTTATCTGGTTCATCATCATGGGCGGGATCATCGGCTGGGTCGCCAGTCTGGTGATGAATCGCGATGCCGCAATGGGCAAGTTCTGGAATGTCGTCGTCGGGATTCTCGGATCGTTCATCGGCAACACCGTATTCGCATTCGTTCTTGGCAGCGGCACCATTGGCGGCTGGCCTCCGGACATCATGGGAATCGTCTCTGCACTGATCGGCGCGATCGTCCTGCTCGGAGTTCTCAACCTGATTCAGCGCGGAAACGTGCGCGGAACGTAAGTTTCCAATCCGGGCAGAGCGGGGGCTCTGCCACAGCTTTCGGGGGCGATGCAGCATCATGCTGCGTCGCCTCTTTGTATTTGTATGCCTGTTTGCTCATTTGTCTTTCGTCTAGGCTCAAAGTCATCAGTCGAACCGCGGATTGCCCCGTCGACGAGGCGCGCCTAAGAGTTCTTGCGTCAAGTGAGTTATATCGGTAATACACCCTTGGCGTTTAAGGGAACCAAATGAATTTCGAGACTACCATCACTGCCGAAGCCGCCGACAACGTCGCTGCTGACGTTGAGGACGGAACCATCGGTGCACGCGGAAGACGCTCAGGCCTGTCGCGCGGATTGCTATGGGGCGGTCTCGGGCTGCTCGGACTCTTGCTCGCGATTGGCGCCTATTTCGCGCTGACCACGGGCGAGACCGTTGCCGTCGCCGACGAAGATGCGCAGGCGCCGGTGGTGACAGTCATCGCGCCGGGCCAAACGACCGTGACCGGAACGATCGAAGCCGCCGGTACGATTGCCGCGCGGCGGGAAATGCCGGTCGGGGTCGTCGGTGAAGGTGGGCAAGTGCGTTCGGTGCGCGTCGATGCGGGCGACTGGGTCAGGGCGGGGCAAGTGCTCGCAGTGATCGATCGTTCGGTTCAAACGCAGCAAGCCGCCGCGCAAGCTGCGCAAATCGAAGTGGCGAAGGCGGATGCCGACATCGCACAAGCCAACCTCGATCGCTCGCTGCAATTGGTCGAGCGTGGGTTTGTTTCCCAAGCCGATGTCGATCGCCTGACCGCAACCCGCGATGCGGCGGTTGCGCGCGTCAAGGTAGCCGAAGCGCAATTGAGCGAACTCCGGGCTCGCACCGCTCGTCTCAACATCGTCGCTCCGGCGGCGGGCTACGTTCTCGAGCGCAATGTCGAACCGGGGCAGACGGTGACTGCCGGGACACCTGCGCTGTTTCGTATCGCGCGCGGCGGTGAGCTGGAAATGCTTGCCGCGCTGAGCGAAGATCAGCTTGCGGGCCTATCGCAAGGCATTTCGGCCAGCGTAATCCCTGTGGGCTCAGACAAGCAGTTCGAAGGCCAGATCTGGCAGCTTTCGCCGGTCATCGACCAGCAGTCTCGCCAGGGCACGGCGCGGATTGCGCTGTCCTATGCACCCGAATTGCGGCCCGGCGGATTTGCGACCGCCCGGATCAACAGCGGCACTTTGACAGCGACGGTGCTGCCCGAAAGTGCGGTGTTGGCCGATAGCGAAGGGGCGTTCGTCTATATCATTGATGACGAGAACAAGGCGACGCGTCAGTCAGTCAAGACAGGATTGGTGACTGCCGAGGGTATTGCGATCACCGAAGGTCTTACGGGCAGCGAAATGGTTGTGCTGCGCGCAGGTGGATTCCTCAATCCCGGCGAGACGGTCAAGCCGCGTCGCCAGGACTGAGGTTGGAATTTGGGTGGCTCAAGGGCAGTCGACGGTGAGCCGCTGTTTATTGTCGGAACGACAACTCACATCGCGACGTTGATTGGTGTCGCGTCAGAGATGAGGAAGCAATGAGATACATCTCCGCCTGGTCGATCCGCAATCCCGTGATCCCACTGGTGTTGTTTACAGCTTTGCTGCTGGCCGGCATGGTCAGCTTTTCGCGCATGGACGTGACCAACAACCCGGACATCGAGTTTCCGGGTGTGCAGATTTCGATTTCGCAACCGGGCGCTGCACCGACCGAGATCGAGAACCAGATCACTCAGCGCGTCGAAACCGCGATCAGCTCCATCAACGGGGTCAAATCGATCAATTCCACGGCGAGCGAAGGCAATTCCGGTTCGTTTGTCGAATTCGAGATCGGCACCGATCCGGATGATGCTGTGGTCGAGGTCAAGAATGCGATCGATACGATCCGCGGCAGTCTGCCGGACGGGATCCTCGAACCGCGGATAAACAAGGTCAATGCGGCTGGCGGATTCCTGGGCATCTATGCTGTCCAGGCCGACGACATGACGATCGAACAGCTGAGCTGGTTCATCGACGACACCGTAAGCAAGCGGCTGACCAACATCACCGGTATGGCCGAAGTCGGCCGCTGGGGCGGTGTCGACCGCGAAATCGAGGTCCTGCTCGATCCGGCCAAGATGCAGGCGCTCGGGGTCACGGCATCGCAGATCAATGGAGTGCTGCGTCAGACCAATATCGACGCTGCGGGCGGCCTCGCCGAAGTCGGCGGCACGCGCCAGTCCTTGCGTGTCCTCGGCAACAACGAGTCCGCTTACGAATTGTCGCAACGTCAGATCCAGCTGGGTGGCGGGCGAACGATCCGGTTGGTCGATGTCGCGACCGTACGCGACGGCTTCTCGGAGCAAACCTCGATCGGCGAAGTCGGCGACAAGGAAGTGGTCAACTTCTACATGAGCCGTGCACGGGGCGCCTCGGACCTCTCCGTCTTTGAGGCCGCCAAGGCAGAAATCGACAAGATCGAAGCCGAGAACGAAGGCGTCAAGTTCATCCCGCTGTTCAACACGGTGAAATACACCGAAGGCCAGTACAAGAGCTCGATGGCCGCTTTGATCGAAGGCGCGCTGTTGGCGGTTGTTGTCGTATTCCTGTTCCTGCGGGATTGGCGCGCTACCTTCATTTCTTCGGTCGCCATTCCGCTCTCGGCGATCCCGACCTTCTTCTTCATGGATCTGCTCGGATTCAATCTCAACCAGCTATCGTTGCTGGCCCTCGCGCTGGTGGCCGGCGTGCTGGTCGACGATGCGATCGTGGAGATCGAGAACATCGTCCGACATATGCGCATGGGCAAGACTGCCTATCAGGCGAGTATCGATGCAGCCGACGAGATCGGTTTGCCGGTGGTGGCGACCAGCTTCTGCATCGTCGCCGTCTTCCTGCCGGTCGGTTTGATGCCGGGTATTTCCGGCCAGTTCTTCCAGAACTTCGGTCTTACCGTGGTGGTTGCGGTGCTGATGTCGCTCGCCGTCGCGCGAATGATTACGCCTCTAATGGCGGCCTATTTCCTCAAGGCTGACGGACACAGGGCGCACGGCGAGGGTCCATGGATGGATCGCTATATGCGTGTGCTGCGCTGGACGTTGCAGACCGGCAAGATGGAAGCGCGTCGCGGCGAACTGACCGGACCGCGCTCACGCTGGCTCTATTCGCTCGCTCTGCTGCTGGTCGTGATTATCGTCCTCGCAGCGACCGCCATGGCCATGTTCGTATCGTTCGGGGCAATAGCCGGCCTCGAAATCCCCGATAAGGTCGCCAATGGCGTATCGAGCGATCAGAACTCGACGATCCACTTCCTCGCGTCGCGTCTGTTCGAGACTATCGAAGTGATCCTGGCAACGGCGATCGGCTTCGTCGGCGGATGGCTGGTGTTCAAGCTGATCGAATTGCCCGCGCGCGGCGGCGGCGGCTTTGCCAGCAATACGCGCTATCTCACCGCTCGCTTCTACGACCACCGTGTCTGGATGCTGGGCGTCGGCTGGTTTGCGTTGCTGATTACAGTGATGCTGTTCGGGCAGATCCCGGGCCAGTTCCAGCCAACCACCGATAGCGAGAACAGCACGGTCGAGATCGAGATGGTTCCGGGCACGACGCTCGCGTCCACTCGTGCGGTGACCGAGCAGGTCGTCGATATTCTTGAGCAACAGCAAGAAGTCGACATCATGCTGGAGCGTGTACGGATCGGCAATGCCAACATCTACATCACGCTGAAAGAAGACCG
>CAZJZO010000027.1:12715-26080 GCA_964550495.1 uncultured Porphyrobacter sp.
CAGATTCCCATCCGGGTCAAGCTGTCGGCTGAGGCGCGCGGGGATCTGACGACAATCGAGAACCTTCCGGTACAGACCAACAGTGGCGGCTCCGTCCCGCTCTCGCGCGTGGCCGATATCGAGTTCGGTTCCGGTCCGACCGCGATCCAGCGCTACAACCAGAATCGCCGCGTGCTTATCGGCGCCGATCTTGCCAGCGGTGTGGTCAAGGGCGAAGCTCAGGCTCAGATCGACCAATTGCCGATCCTGCAGGACTTGCCGACCGGGGTCATTCGCGATGTCGTTGGCGAGGACGAATGGCAGCAGGAAATGCTCGCAAACCTGACCATCGCCATTATTGCCGGCGTGCTGTTGGTGTTTGCCTGCCTGGTGTTGCTCTACAAGCGGCTGATGAGCCCGCTGGTGAACATGACCTCGCTGGCGCTCGCGCCTCTGGGCGGCATCCTGTTCATCTGGGTGGTCGGAATGCCGCAGACCATGCCGGTCTATATCGGAATCCTGCTATTGCTCGGCATCGTCTCGAAGAACTCTATCCTGCTGATCGACTTCGCCATCGAGGAAATGGCCCGGGGGACCGACAAGCTTCGCTCCATCATGGAGGCGGGCAACAAGCGTGCGCAGCCGATCGTCATGACGACTGTGGCGATGACAGCGGGCATGGTTCCGACTGCGATCTCCATTTCCGGCGATGGCGCTTGGCGTCAGCCGATGGGGATTGTCGTGATCGGTGGCCTGATCATGTCCACGCTGCTGACCCTGTTGATCGTTCCAGCGGGCTTCAGCCTGGCTGACGGGTTCGAGAAACGTGCTGGCCCGTGGCTGCGTCAGAAAATGCTGACCTACAAGCCGGGCGACGACACCAAGCCCTACGGCCCGCCGGCAGATGCCCCGAGCCCCGATGTGCCGTTCCCGGGCAAACCGGCGACGCGGCTCCCGCCGGGAGCTGAACCGGCGGAATGACCCGCAATTACGTGACGTTGCGGGAAAATCGAGGCTATTAGGGTGGATATGGCTTCCACTGCCCAGCCTGTGCCGCTCAAGTTTGGCGGGGAACCGCTGACCGCGGACCGTGCTCGGCGCATGCGCTGGACTGCAACCGGGATGCTTGCAGTCATGGCGGTTTTGTTCTTCACGACGCACGGCCTGCTCGGCAACCACCCCGCATGGGGTTACGTCAATGCTTTCGCAGAGGCGGCGATGGTGGGCGGACTGGCCGACTGGTTCGCCGTCACCGCCTTGTTCCGCCACCCGCTCGGCCTACCGATCCCCCACACTGCGATAATCCCGGAAAACAAGGATCGCATCGCCGATACGATGGCGCAATTCCTGCGCGAGAACTTCCTCACGCCCGCCGTAGTGGCGCGGCGTATGTCGGGAATGAATGTTGCGCGAGGTGTCGGGGACTTCCTTTCCAACAGCGCGAAGGACTCGTCGGGGCAAGACGCCAATTCGCGAATTACCGGCGGCGCTGCGGAATTGTTCGCGGAAGTGCTCGAATCGCTCGATCCGGATCGGCTCGGCAATCAGGTTCGATCGGGAATGGCGGCGCAATTCGCCAAGATCGATGTTTCACCGCTGGCCGGCCGGATGCTCGAAGGCGCGATTGCCGACCGTCGGCATCTGCCTCTCATCGACGGATTGATCCGTTGGGCCGGGCTGACGCTCGAAGACAATGAAGAAACCGTCCGCGAAATCATTCACAACCGCGCCAACGCCGTATTGCGCTGGACCGGTCTCGATGAAAGGATTTCCGCGAGTGTGCTTGACGGTTTGTACAAGCTTCTGGCCGAGGTGCTGGTCGATCCCGATCACCCTCTGAGGCACAAGATCGAGGAAGGGCTCGAGAAGCTCGCGCAAGATCTCCAGCATGATCAGGAAACTCGCGAACGTGTCGAAGAGATCAAGCGCGACCTGCTCGAAAACCCGGCGCTGGCGGAATGGTGGATGGGCGTTTGGGAACGCATCCGGCGCTCGCTGATCCGCCGTGCCCGCGAAGCCGACAGCGCGCTGGGTGGTGAGATGCGCAAGGGCCTATCCGATCTCGGCAAGGCGCTGCGGAAGGATGAACGGCTGCAGCTTCAGATCAACCGGTTCGCGCGTCGAACAGCGGTAGGAATTGCGACCCGTTACGGCTCAGAAATAGTCACCTTGGTTTCGGAAACCGTCAAGAGATGGGACGCAACCACGATCACCGGCCGGATCGAGAATGCAGTCGGGCGCGACCTTCAGTTCATCAGGATCAACGGCACGCTGGTTGGCGGACTGGTTGGCATGACCTTGCATTTCATCGTGAGTTTTCTCTGACACAACATGATAAGTAGTAATCCCGGCTCAATCGCGTGGTCGGCGAGCCGTTCTCTTTGCTGCAATGAACGGTTCAGAAGATCATCTCGCCCCGAAGAAGGTCAGCCTTGCCGAAGGCAGTCAGGCGGTCATCAATGGTGCATTGGTTACGGCTGTCACCGCATGCGAGCTGGAAGTCGGGGCCGGCACGTTCGTATTGACCGGCTCATCCCTTGCTCAGTCAGGCAGGCTGCTCCGCAACCCGCGCGAGGAACTGTACTTTTCCACCCTCGAGGTCTGTGCGGACGAGGGCAGATTTGCCGATGCCCGGTTCCGATTGTTCGAAGTCCTGGCGCAGGTTGTGGCAAGTGATTCCACCTATCAGGGCCAGCGTGAATGCGCGGCCTTTGCGGCCGCTGTCATGACCGGGGAAAGTGATGCGGCAGTGCGCTGCGCTGCAAGGCTGGCGTCTGATCGCTTGGAAAGCAGGTCGATGTTGGCGCACGATCAGTCGAATGGCGTCAGATATCCGCGCGCCAGGTATTTCGCGGACGATGTGCGTGCATAGACCCGAGCACCGCGCGGCCTGACCGGATGGGCGCTCGCGTGATGCGGGGCTTGCGCACGACCGTGCAACCATTCTGACGGTCCGGTCGATCTCGCAATCGCGACTTCCGAAAGCTTGATTCCGCCAGTGCCGATGCTCCGCGCAAGACATTGTCTTATGCAATTCGCAATTTCATAGTATTGCGAAGTTTGCGTGAGCTGGGAGAACGGTATGGAACAAGATCCTGACATCTATGTGCTTGATACGGACTCGATGCTGCGCCTTTGGCTGACCGATAAGGTCGCCAGCGGCAAGATGACCGAACGGCAGGCTGCAGAGTTCTGGAACAATTACACCCGTCAGGGCTCACGTTATCTGGCGACGTATTTTGCGACCGCCAGCGATCTTGCATTGCTTACCAAGCTTGCTGCTGACCTCGGTACACCGCTTGGGCGCGTTTACTTCAAGAGCTATGGCGGCAAGATGCACGTGGTGTTCAAGGGGTATCCCGGCCTCCGCAACATTCTCACCGCGCCGAAGTATGGGGTCACTAACGCCAAGGTTGTTGGCCTCGGGATTGGTGAAAAGGGCGTGAAGCAGGCGATGCGCAAGGGCGGCATCCTGTCGGTCATCCTGATCACGGCATGGAATGTGGTCGATTACGTTCTCAACGATCAAGCGACACTGGGCGGATTGATCGGTCAGACCGCGACCGACATTTCCAAAATTGCCGTGTCCACGTTCATCGGCTCCGCCGCTGGCGCGGCGGCGGTTGGAACCGTCATCGGAACTTTCGCGCTTGGCCCTCTGATCGTCGCGGTTGCGGTAGGTGTCGGAGTGGCCCTGGTGCTCGATTGGCTCGACAACAAGTTCGGCTGGACCGAGAAACTGAAGAAGGCACTCGATGACAAGATTGCCGAGGTCAATCAGGCGATTGCCGAGAAGAAGGAAGACATCAAGCAAGGCATCGTCGAGACGGCAGCCGACCTGGTCGAGGGGCTGATCGATGTCGCTGTCGAGAGCGCTCGCCGCCAGGTGATTCGTGAATTCAACAAGTGGTTCCGCCGCATCCCGGTTCCGCGATTATAGCTCCACCTGCCGTGCCATGAACGATCCGGGAGACGGTTCCGAATTTCCCACCTGCCAAGGACGGGTTCTGGGGTGGGCGATGTTTGCTGGCGGTCTTGCCTTGCTGGCCTATGCCGTCGTCGCAATTGTCGGCTTCATTGCGGATGTCGCATCTCGGTCGACCGTCATCCACTTCGAAGGCGGAAGCTGGATTGCGTTGCCCATCGCGATTGTCTGGCTGATCCTGGCCGGGGTGATCGCCTTCGGTGGAGGCCGAGTAGCCGAACCTGGTAATCCGCGCCGAGCATTCGTTTCGTATCTATTGCGGCTTTCGATCGCCTTGTTGGCATTCGCGATCATCCTTCCGCTTTCCACCTATTGGGGAGCGGGTGCGCTTCTCGAATCGCGAGGTTATCGGGCCTGCCCGTCGGAGCAGCTCGGCCTGCGCAGTTTCAGCCGTTCGTGGCATCGGGTCTCGGATGCGGGCGCAGCGGGCGAGGTGGATTGCCCCGAATAGCACAGCGTAGAGACTGAGGCTCTGGCTCCGGCCTTGGGCGAATTCTAGTTCAACCGAAAGGTTACCCGGGTCGCGTACCGCGCGGCTATCGCGGTCCCATCGGCGCTTCGCGCGGGCTTGAATGTCGCGTGGCGAAGCAACAACAGGCAGACCGTATCGTTGAACGAAGTAAGTCCCCTGACATTGGTGATCTCGCAGTAGCTTGGCTTGCCCTGCTTCGAAATCGTCAGGCGCACAGCCACGCGCGCCTCTTCACCGGCACGTATGAGGTGCTTGGGGTAGTTCTGCTGAATAATCCCTGCCCACCGCTCGATCTCGGTGGGTTGCGGCGGAATGGCCGCGAGCGCGGTGTTGCGCGCCACCAGCTCCGTGACCTTTTCGGCACAGGTCTGCAATCGCGACAGAGGTTCGGCGAGCGCACCAGTTCTGAGCACCATCGGCTTCATCAGCGCTCGACCAAGCCTGAGTTCGGTTATCGCGGCAATCCGATCGTCGGACATCGATCTTGGCGCCTCAAGCGGAACGGGTTCGTCCGACCTTTCGCTTGCCTCGTCGAGACCGAGCAATTCGCGCTCCGCTTTGGTGGGCGTCAAGCGCGTGCCGAACAGCGAGATGACCGGGCGCCCTTTGCTCGATTTCGCTTGCAGATAGGCACGAGAATATTCCGGTTCAGGTGCAAACTGGATCGAAATATTGGTGCCGTAAGGATTGCGCATCGGGCGACCGATCAGCGTCAAGTTGTAGGTCGGCTGTTCGCCTCCCTGGTCCAGCCACAGGGTCACGCTGTCTTCGCCGGTGCCGAAGATGCGGCTCATCCGGCACTTGTCGTCATATTCGCGCAGCTTCCATTCGGACGCGGGCTCAAGCACCAGATCTTCCGCGGCTACA
Source organism: uncultured Porphyrobacter sp. (assembly GCA_964550495.1). GTDB lineage: Bacteria > Pseudomonadota > Alphaproteobacteria > Sphingomonadales > Sphingomonadaceae > Erythrobacter. The sequence continues at coordinate 18,019 of CAZJZO010000027.1, forward strand.
GGCGCTGCGGCGAATGTTGCGACAAGCCCAAGGACGGCGATCGAGGTTCGAAAGCTCATTATCCAGACGCCTTTGGTTACTTCATGTGGAACGTGACATTGTAGAAAAAGTAGGACGGTACCGGATTGCCGCTCGCATCAAGCGCCGGCTCGAAACGCGCGCGCCGCATCAGGCCGAGGCAGACGGCATCGTCGAATAGCTGCGGCTTGTTCGATTCGACCACAAAGCACGAGCTGGCCTTGCCGGACTTGCTGACCGTCAGCCGCGCCGTGAGCACGCCTTCCATTCGGGCGCGTGCAAGATAGGCGGGGTAATCCTTGTTGCGCAGCCAATCGTCGGAATCGATCGGGACCGGTGGGCTTGCTTCCGAGGATAGAGGGCGTCCGGCTTCAGAAAGCAGTGTGCCCAACTTCGCGCCGCAGATATTGAGGAACGCATAGGGTTCCGACATCGACCCGGTCTCAAGCTCGATCGGTTCTGGAATGGCGCTGCGCAGCCGCAATGCGTCGATCGCATCGAGGCGCCCTGCATTGACGTTGACGTCCGGAGACGCGCTGTCCTGGTCTTTCTCGAGCTTGGGTTGCACGAAGTTGACCCCGTACATGCGCAATACCGGCCGACCCTTGCTCGATTTCGCGCTGATATAGCTGCGGATCGTTTCGGGCTCTTCGCCGAACTGAATGTGGATGCCCGCGCCATAGGGGTGCCGCAATGGGCGGCCTATGAGAGTGAGATTGTAGTTCGGCTCGGCGCCGCCTTGCTCGATCCACAACGTGGTGCGGTTTTTCCCTTCCCCAAAAGATCGGCTGGCGCGGCAGCGGTCTTCATACTCGCGAAAGCGCCAGTCCGACGATGGCGAAAGCGTCAGGCCGTCATCCGCCTGAAGCGGGCCAGTGGAAAGTGCCGCTCCCGCCACTGCCATGCCGACTGCAAGTTGAATTCCGATGCGACCCATAAATACCTCCGTTCGGCACGATAGCGCAGCGGAGGTCTTTGACAAGATTGAGCTTTCCGCGATCGGATGGCGATTTTGCCGTCCAAGCCTCAATTGATCGCATAGGTGATGGTGGTGGCATAGAATGACCGCATGGGCTGGCCCTCCGAATCGCGGGCAGGCGTGAATTTGGCGCTGCGCATTTCCTTGCAGGCAGGCGATTCGAGCTTTTCCGTTTCGGTCGATTTTTCGAGATGGCAGTTGGAGACCGAGCCGTCTTGCTCGACGATGACACGCATCCGGAAAATGCCTTGCTCCCTGCTGTTGAGTGCCCTGCGCGGATACGCGTCCTGAATGCGACGGACAATTGTCTTGGAATTCTCCCAGCTTGGGCGAACATAGGACTTGTGTTGCTCGGGATCGAGGCCCCATTCTCGAAGCAAATCGCTGGTGTAAACGTTGAGCGCCTGAAACGGCGGCATCATACTGCCGGTCTCAAAGCTGATCACCTGCTTGCCCTTTTGCAGCACGATCCGATCGACCGTCTCCGCCACGGCCAGATCGATCCCGGCGGAAGTCAGCAGGGCCGCTTCTCCCTCTCCAGCATCGCTCTCGCCGATGCTGTAGTTGCCAATAATGACAGCCGAGCCCACTTGCGCGACGGAGCCGTGGTTGAAGAGATTCAGTTGCTCCATCGGTTTGTCGCGCTCCATCCCGATCTTGAGGCGTCGGGTCTTTTTCAGGCGATCCAGTTCCGGACCGGCGAGTGTCACCCCGAATGTGCTGCGCGGCGCCGCTTGCTCGAAGAACAGGAGGTGTGGTTTATCCACGCTGCCGAACAATCGCGACAACCTGCAGCGATTGTCTGCGAAATCGATATTCCAGTTGGAAGCAGGCTCGAGCAGGACGGCACCTGGCCGCTCCGTCGCAGTCGCCGGATACTCCTCGGCCAGTGCGGCCGGAGACGTTGCAACAAGACTCGCCGTGAGGACTGTGACCAGGATGCGACAGTTCATAAGAAAAACCTCCGCCGCGCAGAATAGCGCAGCGGAGGTCTTTGACAATACGAGGTATTCGGTGATTTAGCCGAGTGCGCCCGTAAGTTCCGGGACGGCGCTATACAGGTCTGCCACCAGGCCGATATCTGCGACTTGGAAGATCGGTGCGTCTTCATCCTTGTTGATCGCAATGATGACTTTGGAGTCCTTCATTCCGGCGAGGTGCTGGATCGCACCCGAAATGCCGATGGCGATGTACACTTCGGGAGCGACGATCTTGCCGGTCTGGCCGACCTGGTAGTCATTAGGGACATAGCCCGCATCGACGGCGGCGCGCGACGCGCCAATGGCTGCGCCGAGCTTGTCGGCAAGCGGAGTGATGATGCTTTCGAAGGTCTCGCTGTCCTTGAGGGCGCGACCACCCGAGACGATGACTTTGGCGCTGGTCAGTTCCGGGCGCTCGCTCTTGGCGATTTCCGCTCCGACAAAGCTGGAAAGGCCGGCGTCGCCCGGACCGCTCGCATCCTCAATGCTGGCCGACCCACCTTCGGTCGCGGCCTTTTCGAACGCGGTGCCGCGGACGGTGATAACCAGCTTGGGATCGGAAGATTCGACGGTCGCGATCGCGTTGCCCGCGTAGATCGGGCGGGTGAAGGTCTTCGGGCCTTCGACCGACAGAATGTCCGAGATCTGCATCACATCGAGATGCGCTGCGACGCGCGGGGCAATGTTCTTGCCGGTGGTGGTCGCCGGAGCGAGGAAAGCGTCATAGCTCTCCATCAGGCCAGCGATCAGAGGCGCAACGTTTTCAGCCAGCGCATTTCCATAGGCTGCGTCGTCGGCCTTCAGAACCTTGGAAACCCCAGCGATCTTTGCCGCGGCCTCGGCGACGGAACCGCAGTCGTGCCCGGCCACCAGAGCGGTGACATCGCCCAGCTTGCCGGCGGCGGTGACGACCGCGAGCGTGGCATCGTTGACGGAGGTGTTGTCGTGTTCGACCAGAACCAGAGTGTTCATGTCTGTCTATCCCTTTCCTGCTCGGCGCGCCCTCAGGCGATGCCCAGAGCCTTAATCTTCTCGACCAGCGCCGAGACGTCTTCGACCTTCTCACCGGCTTGACGCACCGGCGGTTCGGCAACGTTGGTGGTGGTGAGTCGGGGTGCGATGTCGACGCCGTAATCGCCCGGAGCCTTGGTATCGAGCGGCTTCTTCTTGGCCTTCATGATGTTCGGCAGCGAAGCATAGCGCGGCTCGTTCAGGCGCAGGTCGGTGGTTACAATTGCCGGTAGCGAGAGCTTGACGGTTTCAAGACCGCCATCGATCTCGCGCTTCACTTCGACGCTGTCGCCATCAACGGTGACGGTGTTGGCGAAGGTGCCCTGCGGGCGCCCCATAAGCGCCGCAAGCATCTGGCCGGTCTGGTTGGAATCGTCGCTGATCGATTGCTTGCCTAGCAGGATCAGGCCCGGTTGCTCTTCATCGGCGATCGCCTTCAGGATTTTTGCGACGGCCAACGGCTCTACCTCTTCGTCGGTTTCGACCAGGATCGCGCGATCGGCACCCATGGCGAGCGCAGTACGCAGCGTTTCCTGCGCCTTCGCCGGACCGATCGAAACGGCCACGATTTCCTCGGCCTTGCCCGCTTCCTTGATGCGGATCGCTTCTTCGACCGCGATCTCGTCAAATGGGTTCATGCTCATCTTGACGTTGGCGAGATCGACGCCCGAGCCGTCGGCCTTGACGCGCGGCTTTACGTTGTAGTCGATCACCCGTTTTACGGGGACGAGGATTTTCATGGGTTCGTGTCCTTCCCTTTGGCTGCCCGATTCCTGGGCTTGGCCGTGCTGAACGAATGCGTTGGCGCCGCCCTAGATTGCGTTTACGTAAACGTCAAGCAAACTGGAGCGGCAGAATTTTTTTGTTTCTCTGTCGAATCGCGGTCTCGCCGTCCGTCGTTCCTGCGTCAACCCTCGCATTTGACGCCGCTTGCATTTGCGGTGCGTGCGGGTGAATTTAGTGAGCGGAGGAGCGTGCAATGATTGCAATCGGGCGAATTTTGGGAACTACATTGGCGGCGCTGGCGCTTGCAGGGACAGCGGCAGCGCAGGAATCGACAGTTGAAACCCGGCTCGGGGAAAAGGGCTTCGAATCACCTCCGGCGACACTCGATCAACTCGATTGGCTGGTGGGTCAGTGGGTCGGCGATGGCATTCGCGGCGCGCCTGCGATGGAAAGCTGGTTGCCGCCCACCGGCAGCACGATGGTTGGAACGTTCGTGCAGGAGACACCCGACGGTGCAATCATGTTCACCGAGCATCTCTATCTCATGCAGGAGAACGGAACGCTCGCGCTGCGCCTCAAGCATTTCAATGCGGATCTGACCGGGTGGGAAGAGAAGGATGACATGCTCACCTTTCGCCTCGTCGCGATCGAGCCGTGTGCAGTCTATTTCAATGCGTTGACCTTGCGCTGCGCCGATCCTGAGCGACCCGGCGAAGGATTGGTCGCTGCCGTGCGGATGAAGACCGACAAGCCAGAGCCGCAAGAATTGCAGTTCCGGTTTGAGCGCGCCGCGCGCATCACCGGCTCGCATGATTGCGATGGCACGACCTACGCGATCAACCAGTGCCTTGCCGCAATTTCCGACCGCGCCAAATTGCGACAAAACCAGTATCTCGAAGCCGCGTTGGGCTCGGCAGACAATGACAGCGCACTCGCCGAGCAGATCCGTCAATCCGACGTCGCCTTCAACCTCTACCGCGACAGAGAGTGCTCGTCGGTTTACGAACAATGGAAGGACGGGACGATCCGAAACGCAATGACGCTGCGCTGCTCGATCCGGCTGACCGACCGGCGCACGCACGATATCTGGCAGAACTGGCTGACCTATCAGGACTCAAGCGCGCCGATCCTGCCGGAGCCGATGCCGTCGAAGTAGCCGACCTTCGTCATTGCCGCGCAACCCTGTGGCTGCTCGCAATGACAATCTTGATTGAGGCTACGCCGCCTCTTTCACCTCGGCGACGATCTTCTTCGCGGCGTCTCCCAGGTCGTCTGCCGGGACGATAGGCAGGCCGGAATTCGCGAGGATTTCCTTGCCCTTGTCGACGTTGGTGCCTTCAAGGCGGACGACCAGCGGCACATCGAGTTCGACTTCCTTGGCCGCGGCAACGATGCCTTCGGCGATCGTGTCGCAGCGCATGATCCCGCCGAAAATGTTGACCAGGATGCCTTCGACCGCATCGTCGGCAAGGATGATCTTGAACGCCGCCGTCACTTTCTCGGTCGTCGCGCCGCCGCCCACGTCGAGGAAGTTGGCGGGGAACGCTCCGTTCAGCTTGATGATGTCCATCGTCGCCATTGCAAGGCCCGCGCCGTTGACCATGCAGCCGATGTTTCCGTCGAGCTTGATGTAGGCGAGATCGTATTCGCTGGCTTCGACCTCGGCCGGATCTTCCTCGGTTTCGTCGCGCATCGCCTCGATCGCCGGGTGACGATAGAGCGCATTGCCGTCGAAGCTCATCTTGGTGTCGAGCACGAGCAGATCGGCATTGCCGTCCGCATCCGGCTTGGTTTCCACCAACGGGTTGATTTCGAGCATCTCGCAATCGCTCGCCATGAACGCTCGGTAGAGCTGCGCGGCCAGTTTCTGGCACTTCTTGTTGAGATCACCGGTCAGCTGGAGCGCGAAGGCGACCGAGCGTCCGTGATGCGGCATGAAGCCCTGTGCCGGATCGATTGTGATGGTGGTGATCTTCTCGGGGGTTTCGTGTGCGACATCCTCGATATCCATCCCGCCTTCGGTCGAAGCGACCATGGCGACCCGGCCGGTTGCGCGATCGACCAGCATGGCGAGGTAGTATTCGCTCTCGATGTCGACGCCGTCGGTCACATACAATCGGTTGACCTGCTTGCCCGCTTCGCCCGTCTGGATCGTCACCAGCGTGTTGCCGAGCATCTCATTGGCATGGCTCTCCACCTCGTCGAGCGAAAAGGCGAGGCGCACACCGCCTTTGGCGTCCTCCGGCAATTCCTTGAACTTGCCCTTGCCGCGTCCACCGGCATGGATCTGCGCCTTCACGACATAGAGCGGGCCGGGCAGCTGCTTGGCGCCGGCCACTGCTTCCTCGACAGTCAGCGCGGCGTGACCTGCCGGGACAGCAATACCGTGTTCCTTGAGCAGTTCCTTGGCCTGATATTCGTGGACGTTCATGTGCGGTGATCCCTTGGTTGAATTTCGCTTCCGGGGAGGAAAGTTTCCCGCAGGCCTAAGCACGGTTCGCGGCGCTTGAAAAGTAGGGTTAGTGCGACCACCACTAATGTCTGACATGATTGCCGATAATGATTGATCGAGATCGCCTTTTGAACATCACCCGCGAGGCGGGAAGGATTGCGCATTCGCGTTGGCCCGGAGCAGGGCACGAAGTGTCGATATGGGAGAAGACGCCCGGCAATCCGGTCTGTGAGGCCGACCTGGAAGTCGATTCGTTCCTCCGTCGCGAGCTTGGTGCTCTGCTGCCTTCGGCCGGATGGTTGTCGGAAGAGACGGCCGATGATCCTGCACGACTCAAGAACGACCTGTTGTGGCTCGTCGACCCGGTCGACGGCACCCGCGATTTCGTGCGCGGCAGGCCGGGTTGGGCGGTGTCGGTTGCTTTGATCAGCGCGGGCAAACCTTTGATCGGCCTGCTTTCCGCACCTGCTCGCGGCGAAGAATGGTGCGCCGTAGCCGGGCAAGGAGCAACGCTGAACGACAAGGCAATCACGGCAAGCACGCGCGCCGATTTCAGCGGCTCGCGCATTCCCATCGATCAGTTGCCCAATGCCGATTCCGATCTTGTGAAGGTCGAAAAGCCCAATTCGATCGCCCTGAGAATTGCCATGGTTGCAGCCGACAAGGCCGATCTCGTGGCAACTCTGCGCTGGGGGTTTGAGTGGGACATCGCCGCTGCAACGCTCATCGCGCGCGAAGCCGGAGCGCAGGTCTCGGACGCATGCGGCAAGCCGCTGGGCTACAACAAGCGAGATCCGCGCGATTTCGGCGTACTCGCCTGCTCGCCGGCCATCCACGGTGAGGCGGTTGCGCGATTGGCGGACAGGGCCGCCCGGCTAAAATGAAACGGGCCGCCAAGCGGCGGCCCGCGATCGTTGGGCTCCAGCGCGAGGAAAGCTACTGCCTCGCAGCGGCAACGTCTTCCTGACTGATCGGGATAATCTTGATCTCGACCCGGCGGTTGAGCGGTTCGTCGACACCGTCGGCAGTCTTGACCCGCAGGAAGTCGTAGCTCTCGCCATAGCCGCGGGTGGCAAACCGGCTGCGGGCAACGCCACGTGCAGCAAGGTAGTCGGCGACCGCCTGTGCGCGACGTTCTGACAGCCCCTGGTTCAGGGCTTCGGAGCCGGTCGTATCGGTGAAGCCATACACATCGACCAGGCTGTTCGGGTACTTGATCAGGCTCTCCGCCACCGCATCGAGCGTCTGGTAGAAGCCGGGATTGATGTCGGCCGAACCGCGCGCAAACGTCACGCCATCGGGCAAACGCACAAGAATTGCGTCGCCATCGCCGACCTCTTCGACATCGACTCCACTGCCTTCGGTCTGTTCGTCCAGCTCGCGAATCTGATCGTCGAACTGTTTGCCGATGACTGCGCCCGCCGATCCGCCGATGCCGGCTCCGATGATCCGTGCTGCATCGCCGCCGATCGCGCCGCCCAGCAGATAGCCCAATGTGCCGCCCACTGCGGCGCCGATACCCGTCCTCGATACTTTCTGCTCGCCGGTATTGGGGTCGGTCACGCAAGCACTTGTGCCCATCAGGGCGAGCGCGGCCGTCCCTGAAAGCAGTATCCGTGAAGTCTTCATGGTGGTGGTCCCTCCTCGATTGATCTCTTTGCGCATGAAGCCACTTTTTGGGCTCCCGGTCCACTCCAATGCGCCTGAACCTGCTCAGTTTGCGCTAGGCTTAATGGCCTGTAACACGTTGTTGCCACAAAGTTGACGACGGGGATGATCTGCGCAGGAACGGCTGGCAAGTCGTCGCATTTGTGCTAGCGACTGAGGCGTGACACCGTTTCCCTGGGACGACCTTTTCATTATCGCCGCGCTGATCGTGCTCAACGGCGTGTTCGC
>CAZJZO010000027.1:26180-31067 GCA_964550495.1 uncultured Porphyrobacter sp.
CCCGGCGATATGTCGGGCGAAGTGGCCTTTGTCGTGGTGATCGCGCTTACGACCTATTTGAGCGTGGTCGTGGGCGAATTGGTGCCAAAGCAGCTCGCGTTGCGTGCTGCGATCCCGATTTCGCTCGTCATGGCGCGGCCAATGGCGCTTCTGGCAACCATTGCCGCGCCGCTGGTCTGGGTACTGGACAAGTCGTCGGCGGGGATCATCAGGCTGTTCGGAATCCGTTCGAAGAAGACCAGCACCGTTACCGCCGAAGAGCTGCAGATGATCTTTGCGGACGCAACACGGTCAGGTGTGATCGAGGAGGAGCAGCACCAGATACTCACCGGTGTGGTGCGCCTCGCCGAGCGCCCCGTGCGGGAGATGATGACTCCGCGCACCGAACTGGACTGGATCGATGCCGCAGCGGACACCGAGGCAATCAAGCAGGCGATTGAAGCCAGTCCGCATTCGATGTTGCCTGTGGCAGAGGGATCGCCTGACACCATTCTGGGCGTAGTCAAGGTACGCGAAGTGCTCGCCGGGCTTGTCGCGGGCGAAGCGGTGTCGCTGAAGGCGATGATGCACAAGGCCGAGGTTGTACCGGACCAGCTCGATGCGATGGACGCGCTGCGCGTGTTGCAGGCAGCCGATATCGCGATGGTTCTCGTCCACGACGAGTATGGTCATTTCGAAGGGATCGTCACCCCGGTCGATCTGCTGACCGCCATGGCGGGCAACTTTGCCAGCGACCAGGACGAAGGCGATGCGCCGCAAGTGATCGAATGCAGCGACGGATCGCTGCTGGTCTCGGGGGCGCTGTCAGCCGACGCGTTGGCCGACCGATTGGGTCTTGAATACGCTGATGATCGCGAATTCGGCACGGCGGGCGGATATGTTCTGTCGGTCCTGAAACGGCTGCCGGTCGAAGGCGACAATTTCAGCGATCAGGGTTGGTGGTTCGAGGTCGTCGAGATGGACAACCGCCGGATCGACAAGATCCTGGTCAAACAGGAAGCCGTCGAAGAAGTGGCCGACTAGGCCCCTGGAATAAGGGTCTGAGCCGAGGCTCCATCGCCTTCAGGTGCTGCGATAATGTCGCGGGTCACGCGCCCCTTGGCTACCGTGTTGGTGCCAGGATCGCCAATGGTCGAGCGGATTCCCGGAGCGGCGCTGCCGGCACGATCCAGCGTGCTGCTTTCAATCTGGCTGCGCGGTGCCGGTCCGCCGAACAGGGCTTCGAGCGCCTGCTCGGCTGCTCCGCCTTCCGAGGGGCGCGGCGCGCCAGGCGCAGGAGGGGTAAGCGTGAAATCGGGCGGGACCACCAAGGGAGCCTGCCGCTGCACAGCCATCTCGTCCGGACGGTCGCGATTGAAGATGCCGTTGCCGCCGCACGCAGCGAGCATGGCACAACCCGCACTCAGCAGGATCACGGATTTGATGGTACGCATATTCAACTCTCCACAGGCCGCTCAGCGGGCGGCTCTTCGGTATCTGTTTCGTCCTTGTCGCGCATGAACAGGCTGCGTGCAAGGATGATGACGACGCCGATGGTGATAGCCGCATCGGCGACATTGAAGACAAGGAAGGGGCGAAATGTTCCGATATGGAAGTCGGCATAGTCGATGACGTAACCGAGGTTCCAGCGATCGCGGATATTGCCGATTGCGCCGCCCAGGATCATGGCGAGACCGATGATGTCTCCCATCAGCTTTTCGCGCATCATCCAGACGAAGACGACCAAGGCTATTGCCGCGGTCAGGAGCACAAGCAACCAGCGCATCTCCATGCTGGTCGCCTGCAGCATGCCAAGCGAAATGCCGCGATTCTCGGTGTAAGTGAGATCAAAGAAGGGCAGCAATTCGATATGCTTCACCTGCCGCAACTGCAGCGGGAAGATCACATACCATTTCACCAGCTGATCGATCAGCGCAATAAACAGCGCCAATGCCAATCCGATCACTCGGTTGCGGGTGAACCAGCCGCTCATGCGATCGCATCCATGGCCGACACGACATCGTCGCAGCGCCCGCACAGCGCGCCGTCTTCCTCGACATCAGGAAGCAAGCGCCAACAGCGGCCGCATTTGTGGTCGGTGGATTTGGTGACTGTCACTGCATCGCCTTGGCCGCGCGTCACTGTCCCGGTGATGAACAATTCGGCGAGCTGTTCGTCGCTCACGCCTTCGGGCACCGCATCGGCGGGCACGGTGACGGTGGCTTCGTTGCTGGAACGGATAACCTTGTCGCGGCGCAGTGGCTCGATCGCTTCGGTGACGCGTTCGCGGAGCGCTCGCAGTTTGGCCCATTTGTCCTTGTCGGCGGGCACGGTGGGCACGCTCGGCCATTCGAGCAGGTGGACGCTGCCGCCCTGTTCGCCATCCTCGGGATAGCGCGACTGCCACACTTCCTCCGAAGTGTAGACCAGCACAGGTGCGGCATAACGGACCAACGAGTGGAACAGCAGGTCGAGCACGGTGCGATAGGCGTTGCGTTTGACGCTGTCCGGTCCGTCGCAATAGAGCGAGTCCTTGCGGATATCGAAGAAGAACGCGCTCAGGTCTTCGTTGCAGAAATCGACCAACAAACGGGTGTAGGTGTTGTAGTCGTAATCCTCGACCGCTTGCCGCAGCTTGCCGTCCAACTCGCTCAGCAGCGAAAGGATGTACAGCTCCAGTTCGGGGATTTCACCGGCATCCGACATATCGCCGACAAACCCGTCGAGGGCACCCAGCAGGTATCGGAAGGTGTTGCGCAGACGGCGATATTGGTCGCCGACGCCTTTGAGGATTTCATCACCGATCCGGTGGTCTTCGGTGAAATCGACACTCAGCGCCCACAGCCGGATGATATCCGCGCCGGTCTGCTCCATGATCTTCAGCGGATCGATGGTATTGCCGAGCGACTTCGACATTTTCTTGCCCTTGGCATCCATCGTGAAGCCGTGGGTCAGCACCTGGTCGTAAGGCGCTCTGCCGCGCGTGGCGCAACTTTGCAGCAGCGAGGACTGGAACCAGCCGCGATGCTGGTCCGATCCTTCGAGATAGATGTCGGCGGGCCATTGCAGGTCCGGCCAACGCCCGCTCTCGAGCACGAAGGCGTGGGTGCAGCCCGAATCGAACCAGACATCGAGGATGTCCATGACCATCTCGTAGTCGTCGGGGTTGTGTTCGGGCCCTAGGAATTCGGCCTTGCGCGCCTCTTCCCAGGCATCGACACCGTCATTGCTGACGGCGTTCACGATCCGCGCATTGACTTCGGGATCCTGCAGATAGCTGCCATCGGGGCGGACGAACAAAGTAATCGGGACACCCCAGGCGCGCTGGCGCGAAAGCACCCAGTCGGGTCGACCCTCAACCATAGAACCGATGCGGTTGCGGCCTTTTTCAGGAACGAAGCGCACGCGGTCGATCTCTTCCATCGCGCGTTCGCGCAGGGTCGGTGCGGCGCAGATCGTCTCTTCGGACATGTCGACCGCGCCGCCTTCGCTCTCCCATGCCTTGTCTTCGGGCGTTTTGGGTTCGAGCCAAGGAAGGTCGGTGTCCATCGGCACGAACCATTGCGGCGTGCAGCGGAAGATCACCTTGGCTTTGGATCGCCAGCTGTGCGGGTAGGAGTGCGCGTAATCGGCCGACGCACTGAGCAGCGCGCCCGCGTCTTCCAGATCGGAACAGATCGGGCCTTCGGGCGAATTGAACGGCTTGTTGATGACTGAGCGGCGGCGCGGCTTGCCTTTCGCGTCGAGATCGTCTGCGCCCAGCCACGCCCAATCGTCGCGATAACGCCCATCGTCCATCACCGCGAAGACGGGATGGATATCGTTGGCCTTGCACAGATCGAAATCGTCCTCGCCATGATCGGGCGACATATGGACGAGCCCGGTGCCGCTTTCGGTGGTGACGAAATCGCCTGCGAGGAAGGGACGGGGGGTGGCGTAGAACCCGCCGAGATGGTGCATCGGGTGGCGGGCCTTGGTTCCGGCTAGCTCGGAGCCTTTGAAAGGCTCACCCAAGGCCTTGAGCCAAGCCTCTCTGGACCCTTCCGACGGAAAAATGTCCTTTATGCCTGAGCGATCCTGAAACGCTTCCATCAAGGATGAGGCAACAAGATAGCGTTTGTCATCGTGCGGATTGGTAAGGATCCGATACTCAACATCCGGCCCATAGGCCAAAGCCTGGTTCACCGGGATCGTCCACGGTGTCGTCGTCCAGATCACCGCATACGCGCCGACCAGTTCTTCGATCGGGCTTTCGGTGATCTCGAACGCGACATCGATCTGCGGCGAGTCCGTCAGGTCTTCGTATTCGACCTCGGCCTCGGCCAGCGCGGTTTCCTCGACCGGGGACCACATCACCGGCTTTGACCCGCGATAGAGATTGCCCGCTTCGGCGAACTTCATCAGCTCGGCGACAATTGTCGCTTCGGCCTGGAAATCCATCGTCAGGTACGGATTGTCCCAGTCGCCCATGATGCCGAGCCGCTTCAGCTGCTCGCGTTGGGTGTCGACCCAGTGCTGCGCGTAGGCGCGGCATTCGGCGCGGAATTCCTTTGGATCGACTGCATTCTTGTCGAGCTTCTTCTTGCGGTACTTTTCCTCGACCTTCCATTCGATCGGCAGGCCGTGGCAGTCCCATCCCGGCACGTAGGGCGCGTCCTTGCCGAGCAGGTTCTGCGTGCGGCAGACCATGTCTTTAAGGATGTGGTTCAGCGCATGCCCGATATGCATGTCGCCATTGGCGTAAGGCGGGCCATCGTGGAGGATGAACTTGGGGCGTCCGGCGCGGCTTTCGCGCAGCTTTTCGTAAAGACCGATCTCCTGCCAGCGCGCCTCGATACCCGGTTCCTTCTGCGGAAGGCCGGCCTTCATCGGAAACGCGGTCTTCGGAAGAAAGACCGTGTCTCTGTA
>CAZJZO010000028.1:0-30653 GCA_964550495.1 uncultured Porphyrobacter sp.
TCAGATCCGCGGTCGCCAACGGACCCATTGCGTGCGAAAAACAGCTTACAAAAATATCGTCAACATCGCTCGCCGTGGAAACGCCTTCTTCGACGACAGCAATGGCCTCATTGATGGTCAGCATGAGGACGCGATTGGTAACAAAGCCAGGCTTGTCATTGACGATAATCGCTCGTTTGCCGATCTGATCGAGCAGGTTGCAGGCCGTCTCTATGGTTCGGTCGCTGGTAAATGGGGACCGGATCACTTCGACCGCTGGCTTCTTGGGAACCGGGTTCATGAAATGCATGCCGAGGACCGAAGAGGGATCCCTGGTCTCCGCTGCGATCTTGGCGATGGAGATCACCGAAGTGTTTGCTGCCAACACGCAATCCGGGCTGCATATGTCGGACAACCTTGCGTAAACGTCCTTCTTTACACTCCACTTCTCGGTTGTGCTCTCGATGATGAATTGGGCAGCTTGAAGCGATCCATAGTCGGTCGTCGTTCTGATCCTGGCCATGGTTTCATTGAAGTTTTCGCGCAGCTTCGGATCGAACAGCGCGGCCGATTTCAATGAATAGCCGATATGGTCCATCGCATCGGCCAGGATCTGCTCCGATACGTCAACAAGTATGACCTGCAGCCCACTGGTCGCCAGCGCCTCAGCTAGGCCCCTTCCCATTACTCCAGCTCCGACCAACCCGACCACTTGGATTGTCATAAGCGGCAATTTCCCGGACACTTGATCACAATTCCAACTCCGACTGATCATGTCAGCTGAACGACGCGATGATCGTTATTCCTTGTCTTGAAGATCGCGAGCGAATTCAACAAGAGAAACACGCAGGATTGCTCTCCGATACACGAAGCGTTGGAATATCTGCGATGAAGTGTGCAGACTTTTGGATCGTTTGCCAAAAAGCAAGACGGATGGTCCGCCAGTTTGAATGGAGCGTCAGTTGTTCCGAGCGGATGGGAACACAGCACGTTTACGTTGCTCTTCGGCAATAATGATTCTGGGCCGCACCGAGCATCGTTTTGTAAGCGCCACGGCTCGTCACTCTCCTATAGATTAAGCTCAAAGTGTACGATAACGATACCGCGATGATTTTTCACCGCGATACACTTACCTGTGACGCTCAGTCTTCATGACAATATTCCGATCTGAAGTTGTAAACCGCCAGCGTACTCGGCTGGAAGGTGAAGTGAGTGTGGCTTTGCCGATCACCTGGCAGATTGTCGGGGTGTTCTTCTTCGGCATCGTCGTCGTCGCGCTGGGCTTTTTGATGGTGGGAAGTTTTTCTCGCGTCGAAACGGTATCAGGGGTGATCGAGCCTGCCGAAGGGGTCGCACGGGTCGTGCCGGCTGTGTCAGGAACACTGGATGAAATTCTGGTTGAAGCTGGGGACCGGGTTTCAAAGGGCAGCTCGTTGGCGGTTGTGCGAACGGAAGTGACTCTCACGGAAGGAATAGGGAAATCCGAGGCTCAGGAGCGGATACTGGCTCAGGAGCGTTTGGGTCTGGCTCGGCAGGAAGGTGAGATCGCCGCTGCCGCGCGTTCGCGAGCGAACGAGATCGACCGAGAAATTGCCGATAGGCGCGCGGCGATCGCATCCCTTAACCGCCAGATCGACAGTCAGGCCAAGCTGGTCGAAACGGCTCGCGACGACCTTGAACGGGCCAGAGAAATCGCTCAGCGAGGGTTCGTTTCGAAACGCGAAATCGATCAGCGCCTCGAAACCTTCTATGCGCGCGAACAGGCTCTTCTGCGGTTACAGCGCGATCTCGACCAGAATCGCAACACGATCGCCGAGCTATCTCAGAGAAAATCGACGGTGCGATCCGAAGCCGGAGCGCAGCTCGCTTCGCTGGCTACATTGAGATCGGATATCGAACAGCGAGACACCGAGTCTCTCCTCGAGGAAGCGTATCAGCTGAATTCTCCTGTAGACGGGAGCGTGGCAGTCGTTGCGGCCCGCCGCGGCGATCATGTTTCTGTCGGCGAGCCGGTCATGCTGGTTCTGCCGGAAGGATCGGCCCTCATCGCCGAGCTCAAGGTTCCAAGTACGGCGATTGGCTTTCTCGAGCGAGGGCAGACGGTTCAGCTGGCGATCGACGCTTTTCCCTCCGAACATTTCGGAACCATCGAAGGTCAAGTCGAAACGATCGCTGCAGCACCTGTTGTTGGCAGGGCGCCCGACGGTTCCGAGCAAGACCATTATCTTGTGACGGTTGCGCTGAAGCGAGACTGGGTCATGGCGGATGGCGAGCGCCGAGCGCTGGTTGCGGGCATGGCCTGTTCGGGAACAATCACCACCGAGAAGAGAACGTTGGCCGAGTGGCTCTTCCAACCTCTTTTCTCGGTTTGGGATAGCTGATGGAGTTCAAGCCGGCCTTCAACATCGAGATAATCCGTCGTTCACGGATACGGTTGCAAAGACAAACCGAGATCGCCGAATGCGGGATCGCATGTCTTGCGATGGTCGCAAGTTTTCACGGGTTGCGGACGGACATCTCATCGCTGCGAGGGCGGTATTCGCCTTCATCGCGGGGGGCGACGCTCGCGGCCCTGATCGAAATCGCGGAAGAGATGGGATTCGTTCCCAGACCCGTCACCGTTCCACTGGAAGACCTTGGCCAGCTCCGCTTGCCGGCCATCCTGCATTGGGACATGAACCACTATGTCGTGCTCGAGCGCGTCTCCGGTGGCAAGTGCCTGATCCATGATCCTGCCCGCGCGACCCGCAAGATGTCGCTCGAGGAAGTGTCACAGCACTTCACAGGTGTCGCGCTGGAACTGATGCCTTCGGCGGAGCTTGCGCGCATGGAGCCCGCCGAACGGCTGTCGCTCTCTGGCCTGTGGCGTTCGATCACCGGCATTCGCCGCTCGATGCTGCAGGTGCTCCTGCTCACCTTGGTCATGCAGGCCTATATCCTGATCCTCCCGTACTACACCCAGTTCGCGATCGACCGTGTCCTGCCGACAAGCGACATGGAATTGCTGACCTTGTTGGCGTTCGGATTCTTCATGTTCCTATTGGTGAATGTCGGCGCCAGCCTGCTGCGGGCGTTCGTGCTGATGGCGGCCGGCGCCAGCTTCGGATTTGGTGTCTCGAACAATATCGCGAGCAAGCTCTTCCGCTTGCCATTGACCTGGTTTCAAAAGCGCCATGTCGGTGACATCCTGTCGCGCTTCCAGTCCGTGCGTCCGATTCAAGAGCTGCTGATCGACGGATCGGTGGCGGTGCTGATTGACGGCGTGATGGCTATCTTTCTGCTGGTCGTCATGTTCTTTTACAATGTGACCATGGCATTGGTAGCGGTCGGAGCATTCCTGCTCTATCTGCTGGTCAGAATTCTGACCTTCCCAGCCGAGCGCCACGCCCAGGAAGACGTGATCATCGCTGCCGGAATCGAGCAGACGACTCTGATCGAGAGCGTCCGCGGCATGCCGGCACTAAGACTCGCAAACCGGGAAAGCATGCGCCAGATCGTCTGGCAGAACCACCTTACGAGCAAGATCAATGCCGACCTCAAGCATCGGCATATTGGTGTGTGGCAGGAGAACTCAAATCTCCTGATCTTCGGGGTCGAGTTCATACTCAGCCTGTATATTGGCGTTGTCGCGGTCATGGCGAGCGAGCTGACAATCGGCATGTTGTTCGCATTCGCTGCGTACAAGACGCAATTCGTCACCAAGGGCATTGAACTGGCCGAAAAGTTCATTCTCTTCCGGATGATCGGACTGCATCTGGAACGGCTTGCGGACATTGCGCTCAACGACGACGACATCAGCTATCAATCGCGAGGCACCGACCGGACCGAACTCGAAGGAGCGGTGGAATTGCGCGATATCAGATTCAGATACGCGCGCGGCGAAAGCCCGGTGCTAACCGGCGCGAACCTCAAGGTCGAGCCCGGCGAATACGTCGCCATCACAGGGCCATCGGGGGGAGGCAAGTCCACGCTCATCAAGATATTGCTCGGCCTGATCGAACCGGATGAGGGGACAGTGTCAATCGATGGGCGACCGCTACGAAGTTTTGGTCACAAGAGCTTCCACGAGCAGGTGGCGGGGGTGCTTCAGGACGACATCCTGTTTTCTGGCACGCTCCTCGACAACATAACGATGTTCGAACCCGCTCCTGACATGGAGAAGGTCGTGCAGGTGGCAAGGCAAGCTGCCATCCACGACGACATTCTTACGTTCCCGATGCAGTATGACACTCTGACAGGAGAGATGGGCTCATCCCTGTCCGGTGGGCAGAAACAGCGCGTCATTCTCGCTCGTGCCCTCTATCGGGAGCCAAAACTGCTGGTGATGGACGAAGGCACGGCGCATCTTGATACGCATCACGAGAAGGCCATAAACGAGGCGATCCTGGCGTTGGGAATCACGCGTGTGATCGTCGCACATCGGCGCGAGACAATCGCGAGCGCCGATCGCATATTCGAGCTAACCGATGGGAAGCTTGCCGAACTCGAATAGACAACCCGCCAACCCAGAGCATCATTGGTGCTTTTGCTTCTCGAACAGAAATTCCGCGAACTCGAATTCCAACGGCGTATCGATATCGACCGCTTCGACTTCGTCCAGGCGATGGAAATATGGCTTGCTGCCTACGACATTCGAGGTCTCGATCATCTGTGATCTCGAGATGATCGATGCTCCGAATGTAATGGACAGCACATCGGGCAGGTTCTGGCTGTTGGGAGCCATGCCCATCTCGTAGTTCAGCGGGCGTCCTTCCAGCCACATGAACTTCTTCACTTCGCGAACCGTGTTGACGCTGTCATTCTCTCCGGTCAGCAGCTTGCCGCGATAGACTTCCAGCAGGTCATGGTACGTTTCATCGCGCAGCAAGGGCGACGTGCAGAGCGTGTGCATCACAAAATCCGCTTCAGTCGTCTCGGCCAGATTGCGCCAGTGGTCCGAATTCACGCAGTCGGAACTCGCGAAGTAGGCGTCCCTCTCAAAGTGGCTAACGCCCTTTTCCTTGGCGATTTCGATCGCACGCGGGGCGTCGGTGTTGACGACGATCTCGTCGATTCCGTCCACTCGTTTGAGCTGGTCAAGCTTGACTTCAAGCAGGGTCGAACCCGCAAATGGTTTGAAGTTCTTGTTCTTGAGCCGCACGGAGCCTTGCCGAATAGGCACTACTGCGACCAGTCTTGGCATGATATTCCTGTTCCAATCCTGCAGAAAACGGCTTTGCCTTTGCGGCAACTCTACTAGCAAAGACAGGTGTACCGAACTACCGATTTCCCGAAAACTCGCGCAATCGCCGATAGCTTGCCGCGATGGCATTCAGAGGAGCCCAACGAATGCTTGATCGTCATGAACAGGTCAGCACCGATCGGTTGCAGGTGTTCGAATGGGGCGGATGGCACAAGTTTCTGATTACGCATGCTGCACCTGGTTCTCAGCGGGTGGAGGTGTCGCCCGGAGCGATGCTGTGTTCTCATGCGGACCGTTCAAGACCCGCAATGGTCCACGTCAATCTCAGTCGCCCGCAGACGATCTTCCCTGATTACGAGGACTGGCTGCGCGTCTACGAGGATGCAGGACGACCGGTGCTGAACGGATACTGTGACAGTCTCGACAAATGGGCCACGCAGTCCGCTTGCGCCAAAGCCGGAATCCTTGAGGTTCGCGCAACTCCTGAGGGAGATCCGGAGGAAACGCTCCTGATCAAATCGCGCGCCAATCACCGGGGACTGCATGAGGGTCTTCTGCCCAGCGAAGTTGCCGGAGATATGGCCCCTCCAGATTGGCCGTACCCGGAGCGGGTGCATACACTCAAGCGGAAGGAAATCCCGGACCGGATCTGGGCCAATCGCCAGCTCACGGTTGAGCGCTATATCACGAACAGCGCTGATCGTTTTCATCGCGCCTATGTGGTTGGCGAATACGTCGCAGTGGCGACATCGGTCTCGACCAAGCTGGTAAAGGAAATGAGTCACGAACACGGCGTCGAGCTGGTCTCGACACCGTCAGCCGCATCCCTTCCGCTTGACAATAAGGAGCCGATTTCGGTCGCCTTTGCACTGGCCGAGGCAATGCGGGTTGACTTTGCGGCGCTCGATTTGGCGATCGATGATCAGGGCTTCGTCTATGCCATCGACCTGAACACGACCCCGCATTGGGGTGAATCGGCCGATTTGAATGCCAGACTTATCAATGAGATGAGGGGCGCCTTTGAGTCGCTTACTCAAAGCGGTTCGCGGTTCGCTTGAATGGGTCGAGTGATCGAAGGTTCGAAGCGCGGCGAGCTTTCGTCACAGCTTTCGGACTGTTTGAACTTCAGACGATATGGGCCTTGGCCGCCTGGTCAACCTGCTGCTCGGAATGCGCGGGGACGACCGGGTCGGTTTCGCGAAGAGCACGATCCACGAAATCGCCCAGGACTTCGAAAGGTTGCAGCTCGGTATCGAACAACATGCTGTTCACAAGGCACCCTGCCGCTCCGAGTTCGTGCGCGCGCAGGTAATGTTCGACGCGGCCAATTCCGCCATCGAGCACAATGGGTACATTAACTTCGCAGCATTCGGCAAAGGCGCCTTCGTCCATAAGGCCCGCGCGACTGCCGATCGGACCACCCATGACGCGGAGCAATGGACATCCTGCATCTGCCAATTCCTTCGCGACGACAGGGTCGCTTGAATGCAGCGGCATGATACACAAATCCGGTCGCTCTTCGCGAAGCGCTACGACCGCATCGATCAGAGCCGTATCGTTGGACGTCTTGAGGTCTTCCGACAAGACTTCCATCTTGACGATCGAGAGTCCGGCCAGATCGCAGCACAGCTTCACTTTTTCGACCGCGTCGGCGGCGGTGGTTTGGTGATTGATGTTGGCGAAGATGTGATAACCCGATCCGTCGATCGAAGACATCAGGGCATCGTAGGTAACGTCCCCAAATCCGATCAACAGATCATCACGCGACCTCGATTGGCCCAGCAGATGCGTATTCACCGGAATGACATTTGAGCGCGACGCTGCGAGCATTTTGAGGACTTGGTCGAGGTCAACCTTGTGCATGTAGTTTCCAAAACAATGCCATATGGTTGAGAGCTGCATGCCGTCGCATTCAAAATACTTCATCGACATCCTTTGCTTACCCTCTTTAAAAGCAGCGAACTGCCGCGAAAGGCCCGAAAACCAATGGCTTTATACCAAGCATAAATCTGGTTCGGTTCGGCCCCATCCAATCAACTCTATCAAAAGATTCTCAGCGCGCAAGCAACCTACACTGCCATTTCTCCGAGCGCTTGAAGCTTTGGCAGACTTTGCGTTGGAGTGGTTTTAAAATCCCATGAATTCCCGATGTAGAGTGCCAATTGTCACATAGTCTCGGTTCACGGGAGATTTGCATCCCGGCCCTCATCAGCCGAGTCCATCTCCAAATCTTCGAGCAAAAATCGCTTGATGTTCTCCGCGCCAGCCAGATTCAGTTTGCTCCTGTCATCCGAGGCTTCGCCGCGCGTCAGCGCTTCCAGAGCAGCGGCAAACATGGCGGAAAGGTTCGATACATCAGGATCGACGTCAATCGACGCAAACTGCGACAGTCTCTTGGCGTGAACGTACTGTTCGTCGCGCCTGTCTTTTCGAGAAGGAACGACCAAGACGCGCGCGGTTCCCTGCAAGGATTCCAGCAGAGAATTATAACCGCCGGATGAGATCGTGATATCTGCTGCTGCGTGGAGTGCGGAGAGATTGGCAATCTCCTTGTGCAGGCGCAGATTCGGGGAATGGGGCATATCCTGCTTCATGGCTTCAAGAGACAAGCTCGATCGAGGCCCTACGATCACGTCGAAAGCAATGTCGGGGTGCGCGATCGCCAGTGCGCATGAGGACTCGATCAAACTTTCTCCATGTTGCCCGCCGCCTGCCGAGGCGACCACCCAGGTTTGGTCGGTTGACAGTCCGCGCTGTTGCCTCGTCGCTTCTCGGTCCCGGGTGAGCGACGTGTCTACGACATAGCCGACTGAGCAGAACTTGTGATCGATCCGCGCAAGCTGGGGATACTCAGCCTGAAGTCCGAAAACGCGCTCATCGATCGCCAGGAAGACCCGGTCGTAGTGTTGTTCGATCGCCCCTAGCGCTTCGCCCGCCAATAGCAGTCTCTCGAGATCCTCGGTCTCGTTTTGAACTGCCCTGGTTACGAGATACTTCTTGCATGGCGTGTTTGCGATAATCGACGAAAGTTCTTCGCGCATTCCAAGCGGGAGATGATCGACGATAATCGCATCGGGCTGAAAGGCGTCCACAATCCCCTGGATCACCTCGGTCCGAAATTTGGTCGCTGCTTCGGGGGTTAGATCGATAAACGGACGTCTGCCCCAATAGTCCGCCTTGTCCGCAAGCAGGCTGTCCCAAGCGGGAACATGCACATATTCGCATTCCGCCGGCACGAACCAATTGGCGGCCGCCCGGTGCCCGGTAACGATCAGGCAGGCGAACTTGCCTTGCAGGCACCTTGCTATGCTCGACAGTCGGCGCAGATGCCCGATCCCGGTCCCGCCGTCGAACACAAAGAAAAGTGCGCGCTTCTGCCGTGACTGGGGTTGTGATTGGTTCTGTACTTGGTGATCGATCCTGTGGCCCCGTCATTCGTATGGTGTTCTGGAAGTGAAGCTAGGCACGATCAAGGCTGCGACCGAAGGCCTTGATCCGGGCGACGCGAAGAATCGTTTCAAGCCGCGCCTGATCGAAGAGACCCGGAGCATGGCGGAACTTGTCGGCAGCATAGAAACCGAAAGCGTTGACGGATTCACGATCGCACAGTTCCGGATCAACGCGCGCTTCGCGATTGGGCCTGACATAGGAAGGATCGTCAGGCTTGATGACGCGTCCGACTCCCAGCGCCGCATCCCGGATCTTGTTGGCAAATGGCAAGGTGAATGATCTGGCCGAGGTAATGTGGCCGAAGTCAAAAATCTCGATCGACCGTTCATTCCAGTCCAACTCGTTGGTTGATTGGATGTTGGCGACAGACAATTGCGGTGCTCCGCATTCCGTGATCACTTCGATGACCGATTTGGCTTTGGCCTGCTCGGCTTCGGTCTCGAGTGCGAGCTTCTTGCCGAACCCACGCAATTCCGGCCCATTCCCCCTGTCCGAAAGTGTAAGAGCCGTTCCATAGGTCGCGCTCGTCAAGCCGTAATATCGCAGGATCAGTTCGACGTGCAGCGTCAGCTTCTCGTGATCGCTGGTCGACATAGGCAAAGGTGGGAAAGGGCGCGAGTGAGCCCGGCGAACATGCATTCCGGCCGGGGCACGCCCGTTCTCCCTGCCGAATATGTCAAATCCCAGATCGAGGACTGCATAGACGGGAAGCACATGATAGCTCGGGCAGGCGCGGGCGAAGATCGTATCGATCAGCCAGCCATAGAAGAAGTCCGCAAGCGCATTGCCGAGAAATTCGAGGCCATCGCAATGGGGGTCTCGCGTCGGCATGCGCCCTTCGATGACTCCTGCTCCCTTGAGATCGAGAAACTTGGCTCCCTCAGCGTCGGTTTCGTCGTCGATAGGAACCACGACTGCGCGCCCATAATGAGGAGGGCGATATGCCGTGCGACTGGTCTGCCAATCGACTTCGATCTCGCTGTTGACGGAGTTGGGTTCGGTCTGCTGACGGGAAATGAAGGCTGCATTCCGAACGAGCCAGTGGTTTACCATCTTGCGGCACAGACGCCCCGCATTCGCGCACGGCTCGCATCCTGGGAGCGGGTTCAGCCGCCTAGCCTCATCGCCAAAGATTTGCGGGAAGTCTCGTAAAATTGCGTGATAGTTGGCGCAGGCCACTCGCGCAGCCGGCAGCCGGTACACACGTTCTTCGGTAATTGCTTCGGGGGTAGGGGAGGTCTGCCCTATTTCAGTAATGAGAGGGGCATCCGAGCATCTTCCGAAGCGATGCGAGGGCAACCCACAAGCAACCTCCCCCATTCCGTTAATCGCCATCAAACCCGACTGAGTCTCTCGGTCTTAAACAACCGAACGCCCAGATTTTCTTGGCAACCCAAGTTTCATCCACACACATCACAGCTCACTTGTCGCGCGTCTTTTCAGCAGCCATTCATGACTCCACATGCGACAAATCGCGAGCGTCCGCTAGACGAAACTCTCAACCGCACCGTTAGAAGGATGCGAACCTTTCAAAGCCGCCCGCCACCAGAGCGATTTCCGCTTCAGTGAGCTCTTTGAGAGCCGGCTTCGTCAGTTCTTCCGTGGCGGAAGCCAGTTCTTCGACAATGTTAGCCATCTTGGATACTCCTGAAACTGTAAGATATTCCGGAAACGGGCTAAACGTCAGTGCAGCTCCGCGCCACCTGCGACGAGGGCAATTTCTTCAGCCGTAAGTTCTTTTACGGTCGGCGCCGTCAGCTCTTCTGCGACGGTTGCAAGTTCTTCTGAAATGTTAGCCATGATGGAATCTCCTGTAATTTGAACTTCAGCCAATTCAGGCTGAAGCAGGTCAGTGCCGGAATTCTGCGCCGCCAGCGACTTGCGCGATTTCTTCTGCAGTGAGTTCCTTGACCGTAGGCATGGTTACCTCTTCGGTGACCGAAGCCAGCTCTTCCGAGATATTGCGCATAGTAATTTCTCCTGAATGCACGAGTCACAGCGATTTGCTGGGACACCGAATTCTTATCGGTCAACTATATGATGTCAAGATAAGCCCAAAGCTTGGCGTCGTACAATTTGAACATCTGAAGTTCTATAAGTTCAGTGAGTTATGAGTCTTGTTAAATCGGGAATACGCTGAACGGTGGCGAACGCGCGGTGCGGGGAGTTTTGCACCGAAATCGAATAATTGGTGAGTATTGTTCGTCGCCCCTGTGCGTAATTCTGTCTCAATCCGTCTGGATCGCGACGAAGAATATGCTTCAAGCTGACCGGCATGGAGAGAAATATTCGATAGATGGGCGTCCTGCACTCGACCAGTCAAAGTCCAAGACCTTCATTTTAGATGATTTCCCGACTTGAATCCGAACCACGCCACTGCCCTGATCCGTCCAATCGCCCTTATTGGTTTGATCCTATGATCCGAAGTGGATAGGTCTCAATTGCTACGATCACCAGTAACCAGCGAGCGGTTACTTTATTGTGGGAAAGCTAATGCTGGATACCGCTTTATCTGAATTCAAGTTCCCGGCGATCGAAGTCGACGCGGACCAGGTGGCATTGCGGCTTCACGATGCATTGGTGGCGCTGGCGAAGATATCGTATCTTTATTCAAGTGACGGCGGTACCGAAGAAGAAATTCTCGACGTCGACGATTACATTCAAACTGTGTTGATAGGGGAATCCCTGGTCGCCAATCGCGGATTCAATCACCGCGATCTGGTTCGACGATATCGGACCAAACCAGGACACATCATCGACGGGCGCGAAGTCGCCGCGTCCGGCATCTCGGCCTGGTACCGGGGGCAAGTCCGCAAACTCATCGATAGCCGCGATCTCGATTACATTTCGCACGATGGCATCACCAGCGGCTCTGCAATGAAGGTCGCTTGCATCGCTGCCTTCTACGCCCGGGATTTCGGTGCATTGATCGACAACACCGATCGCATAACTTGTATCACCCATGGCTCAATCGAAGCGCGCCTCGCAGCGCTGCTCACTGTTCTGCGCTACTACCAAATCTATGTCGGGCTGGAGAGTTCGGCCAGCGATCTGCGCGCGATGTATGTCGAAGCTGCGGCACGGAGAAACATCGAGGGCGGTGAGTTCTTCCTGGAGCTTGTCGATACCGGCCTGACAGTGATTGCAGCAAAGCATGATCCGCAGCGAACCTTGATCGAACTCAACAAGATCATCGGCCTGTCGCACGCTGCTACAAGCGTCCCGATTGCAGCGGCCCTTTGGAGTTTCCGACCGATCGATCCGTGCGAGGTCTTGGACAATTGGTCCTTGTTCAACCACTCGGAAGTGCACACGGGTGATACGGTTATCAGGCATTCCGATTGGGACTATGCCCGCCATCGCCGACACTTTCTGGATCTGGGCTACACCGGAGAGGATTCGCGCTTGCTCGGGGAAGAAGCACGCAGCCATTTCGACCTGGACACGCTGTTTTCGATCGCCTTTTCCATGATGGCTGCCGAGAACGGACTGGGTAATCTCGTTCGCGACGGTGAGTTGGATGACTTTACCGACAATCTTGAAATGCTCGCTCGCAACCTGGTCGACCTCAGTCCACGC
Source organism: uncultured Porphyrobacter sp. (assembly GCA_964550495.1). Classification (GTDB taxonomy): domain Bacteria; phylum Pseudomonadota; class Alphaproteobacteria; order Sphingomonadales; family Sphingomonadaceae; genus Erythrobacter. The sequence goes on from CAZJZO010000028.1 coordinate 12,191, forward strand.
TGAGCGGTCTTCTTGCGGTTTGCAGAAAGTGAGCCGCAAAGGCCGATCTGCCGCTGACCGGATGCTATTCTTCACATGCCAACAGGAATGAACGGAAACCTGAATTGAGCAACGCCACGACAGGCGCGGAAATCAGTCCCACTGCCATGCTGACAGCTGACCTAAGACGGTATTCCGACGTGCCCTATGCCGGGGCTATTGCGGAATTGACCGATGCCGCAAGCTATGCGCGCGGGATGCCCGGCGGCGACATTCCTGCCGATGTGCTCCAATGGATGGCGCCGTTGATCGAGGCCCGGTACAAATGCCTCACCTACGCGGTCGAGCAGGCGCAAGTTTCGCAGGTGATCGAGTTTGCCAGCGGATTCGCGTTTCGGGGCATCGCAATGGCCGCGCGGTCGCCGCTATTGTATGTCGAAACCGACCTTGCCGAGATACACGAAACCCGGCTCGCGTTGAGAGACACCCTGCAGCGCTCTGGCGACTTTCCGACACCGGATAACTGCGTTTTTGCTGCTATCGATTTGTTGTCGTCCGAGGACATCGAACGGGCGGCAAGCTACCTCAATCCAGACGAGCCGGTTGCCATCATTCACGAGGGGATCTTCCCGTACTTCTCGGCGGAGGAAAAGGATATCGCGGCGTCCCATATCTCTGACTTGCTCGAGCGGTTCGGCGGTGTCTGGATGACGCCGGACTTCAAGAGCGGACACAATGGCATCGAACAATTGTGGCAATCGGATAATGCGCAAATGGTCGGACGCTATCTCGGTTCTTCAAGCGGGAGGACCACGCCAAGGGATCGCAGCTTGAGCGATGAAGCCAAGATTCATGCATTCCTGTCCAAGCACGGGTTGGAAGGCGAAAAGCGCGCCGGGATTCCGGATCTGCGGATGCTGACCAGTGCACGAGACCTGAACACCAGTCGGGCGGATCAGGAAGCTCTCCAGTCAGCACTGGCGCTTTGGGTTATCCGGCGTAAGCAATGATCGGTTCAACCAAGCCCGTCCAATCGCGTAACAGTGTCGAATGAGCGATGATCAGCAGAATTTGGATGGTTTGATCGAGATGATCGAGCGCGTTGCTGCTCGCGATGTGGAGGACATAACTCGCGCGCTCGATGGTGGTCGCAATCGAGTGACTTTTGCCGTGGCTTCGGATGGATTTTGCGCCGTGGCCGAATATCTTTCGCGGTGCAGAACCACGCTGGGTCTGGGGCCGACGCTCATAATGAGCCCACTCGAATTTGTCTTGAGCGCAGAGAACCTGGACGAAGCCGATATCTGGATCTTCGGTCCGGAGCCTGCCGGCGCTGAACTGTCGACTGTTCTCACCTCGATCAGCGATCAGGACTGCCATGCGGTGCGCATCATGACGATGCAAGATGAGGATCTCGAGCGGCAAAGTCACGGTTTCACTCACTTCTCGATGCCTTGGTCGACCGCCGATGAGCGGCCTTGCGCTGCTTTGTCTACAATGGCGATGGTATCAGCGCTATTGTTCGCGTCCGATCGGCTTGTCGAGGCTCCGCACGGGGCTGGGCTGGTGGATGCCTTGAAGGATATGGTGGACGATCGGAACGATTTCCGGATCAAATTGGCCGACGGCGACACGGTCTGTGTGCTGTACGATCCGCAGGTCAAAGCGGTTGCGGCGATGTTGGAAGCACTGCTCGCCGACTGCGGCATTGGACAGGTTCTCGCCGCGGACTTCTCCAAGTGCGTTTCACGCAAAATGCCGTTCGCGAGTTTCGATGCCGGTTCCACTGTATTCGTTTCGCTCCCCACCACCGAGACTCAGTCGATCTGGGCGGCGATCGAAGCTGGGATGCCACCAGAAGCTCGCATCGAAACTATTCAATGCGGGGATGGCGGCAGATTTGGCAACGCCTCCGGTATGCTCGCAGGCATAGGATCGGCTCTCCGTTTGACTGAAGCTGCCCGCGCCAATTGCAGTCGGATCTCCGCCGACCCATCAGCCCGGGGAGCACCACTCGAGTGGAACTTGGCCGAGTTCGCTCAAGGGATAACACCCTCGGTCAGGCACAAGCTGCAAGCTCGATTGTTCCACGATCCAATCCATGATCACAGTCTGTCGCTGCGCAAGGCCGGAGATCAGCGGCTTCGCGATCTTGGCGATGCCAGCTTTGTAGGCATAGTCCTCGACTACGATGGGACGATGGTGCCCAACTTTCCCGAGGAGGAGCGGTTTGGTCCACCGCCGCAAGAGCTTACGGATCAACTGTCCCGCTTGATCGGTGATGGTCTTCTTGTGGGTTTCGCTACCGGTCGCGGGCAGTCAGCTGGAAGGGCGCTTCGCGCCGTTCTCCCCCAAAGCATGCATTCACGGATTGAAATGGGGTATTTCAATGGCTCATTCATCCGCTCGCTCGACGTCGACATCCGAGACGATCCTCCAAGCGCAAGCAGACACGTCTCCGAGCTCGCCAAATGGCTGAGAACATCAGGCCTCCTTCGGCCGGATGCCGATATTTTTTCGAGCCATGCGCAAGTCACCGTCGCACTCGACCAGATCATCGATCTCGACCGCTTTGCAGCGCGGGTCAAAGCGTGCCCAATTCTGGCGGAGGGACATATGCGTGTTCTGCGCTCTCAGCACACATTTGACATGGTGCCTTCCGATACGTCCAAACTGGCGGTGATCGATCGTTTGATAGAGCTGTCCGGACAGGCGGATGGGCAGGTGCTGGCGATCGGAGACAGTGGCTCGCCTTTGGGCAATGACAGGGAAATGCTGACCGTCCCCCACGCCATTAGCGTGGACCGGGTTTGCGGCGATAGCGGTGGATCGTGGAGCCTGTTTGGCAAACGCCTGCGCGGCCCAGAAGCACTCGGCCGGATCCTCGAGGCGATAAGGGTCGAACGGGGACTGGCGTCAATCGATCTCGCTCGGCTGGAATTGGACTGATCTGACGGGGCCAGCTTCAGACCAGTGGCTCTGGCCCACTAGTTGGAGTTGTGCGCCCGGGCTGAGGCCAACGCCGCTCTGCCGGCAGCAAGCGTGCACTCCTCGATCGCGATGATCTGCTCCGCTTGCAGCAACTTGCCGGTCGTCGAGGGTGCATTCCCGCTCATCGAAGATCGGATTGAAGCGCGCGGGCGTTATGTGACAGTGTAAGGGGGGCTGAGAGCGATAGAAGAGGGTTCAGAGAGTGGTAGAGCGTGCTTGTTGCTGATGCTCTCACCCGGTTTGGAGGCATAGCGCTGCTACTCGTTCTAGCCGCGCTCGGATGGCGCCATCGCCATGTCTGGCCAAGCTCTCCCTATCTCATTCTTGCGAGCCTTAGCGTTAGTGCGCTCTTTCTCGGCTATGTGCCGCCCGAGTTCGAGTTGCCGGACCCCTTGCGCGTGTTCGTGCGGTTTGCCGACATCCCGCATCTCGTATTCGTATGGCTGTTCGCGCTCAGTCTCTATGAGCGGGATTTCGAACTGCGCCCCTGGCATATCGCTGTCGGCATCCTCTACTCCGCCCCAATCGCCTGGTTGCGCCTGGCGGCCGAGGGCGTTGTTCCGATTCCTCCCTATTGGCTGGTGATCTATGGCATCTTCACATCCGTGGCGCTGATCGGCCATCTGACATGCGTGACATTGCTCGGGCGAAGCGACGACCTGATTGCCAGGCGCCGTTCGTCGCGGGGATATTTCATTATCGTGCTGCTATTGGTGACCGTGCTGGCAGCGCTGGCGGACTTGCTGCCGCGTGGTGGAGCGCTTGATCCCCGCACCGCGAAGATCTTCGCGATCTTTCCCGCGATCGTCTTCGGAGCGGGCTGGATGCTGCGTCTCGATCCGCAGGGAATGAAATTCGATCCGCCCCGCGAGAACCCGGCTTCGCTGTCACCGCGTGACCAGGCGCTGCTCGAAAAGCTCAAGCACGAAATGCATGACAAGGCCGCTTTTCGCGACCCCGGCATGACGATTGCGCGCCTGTCGGCCCAACTGGGTGTGAACCAGCATCGCCTGCGAGGATTGATCAATGGCCATCTCGGCTACGCCAACTTCAGTTCCTTCATCAATCGACTGCGAACCGACGCGGTCTGCGCCGCAATGCGACGGGCCGATGCTGCCGACACGCCGATATTGACCCTGGCATTGGACGCCGGCTTCACGTCGCTTTCGGCCTTCAACAAGGCGTTCAAGACGAACACCGGACTGACACCGAGCCAGTATCGTGCCCAGCGTGATCCTGCGCGTCTCGATGCGCGAAATCCGTCAGGATTTGGAAGAAATCAGGAAGACCCCTTCGCTGTCGCGCAATAGCCACTGACGTTGTTAGAGGCGGCGCAACCGCCGGCAGCATAAAGGGGTACTTCATGCGTGTGTTTGGCTTGGTGTTCTGGTTCACAATCTGGGCGCAAGCGCCGGCCCTTGCGCAGCCCCAAGGCGCTCAAATCGAAGCCGTGGTGGAACGATTGGCCGAAGCCTATGGCGGAGACCGGCTGGCCGCCCTTGAGACCGTCTCGATATCGACCAACCGGCGTCTGGCATGGCCAGGGCAGGGTCAAACAGTGTCCTTTGTCGAGTTCGAACGCGATCGCTTGCGCAAGCATTTCGACCTCGTAAACGAGCATGGCAGCGTCGAGCGCTGGACCGATCAGAACGGCAATGTCTACCACAACCGCTACGTCGTAACGGCCGATGGCGCCGAGTTGATCGACTATTTCGACATGACCGCGAGACCCAGCGAGCGCGGCGGCTATTGGCAATGGTTCAGTGGGGACTACCGCAGCTCCGACCTGCTGATGGCGCACTTCCTGTCGACAACCGGGCCAGAGATCGAACATGTGGGAACCGAATTCTACCGCGGCCACTTGCATGACAAGCTCGCCGTGACGGTTGCGCCGGAAACTCCGCAAGCGATCGTATATGTCTCTCGGCGCGACGGACTGATCCGCCGCTTGAATATGAGCCGCGACATTGGCGAAGTGAGCATCATCTTTTCCGCTCACGCGGCGACCAATGGCGTCAGCCACGCGACCGAGATTCACATCTATCTCGGCGACACATTGACCGAATATCTCGACGAATTTGCCCTGACAACCAATGCGCCGCTAGCAGACGAGATTGCGCTGGAGAGTGGGCTTGGCGCGCCTCGAGAACCCGTCGATCTGTCCGAAATGACTGTCGATCAACTTGCCCCGGACGCCTTCATCGTCGGCCAGGGAGACTACAGCTTGTTCGTGGTCACCGGTGCTGGGGCCATAGCGGTCAATGCCTATGCCGGTCTCAAGCAGCGACATGAGGCGTTGCAAGCCTTTCTGGGTGAAGAGGTCCAACTTACCGATGTCATCGCCACGCACCATCACAGCGATCATATGGATGCCGTTGCCGAAGCTATCGAGCTCGGGGCCAGGCTTCACGTGACCGAGCACGGCGGAGCATTCGTCAGAGAGCTCGGCCCTGAAACCGAAGACTGGCAAGTCAACACGCTCGCCTCCGACGATAATGTCGGACCGCTATCGATCTACATCCGTCCGACGAGCCATGCGGTCCAGAATGCCTTCGTGTTTCATCCAGCCTCCGGGGCTCTGTTCCAAGATGATCATTACCACGGTCTCCTCGCCAGCGGAGCGACCCGCGTGCAGCCTTCGGCAGTCGAGATGTACGCAATCGTGAGTGCACTGGATCTGGACATCGAATACGTTCTGTCAGGACACGCGCGCAAAGCAGAAGCTTGGAGCGAATTCGCCGAGGCGGCTTCGCGTCCAAATGCCTCGGACCCGTGCCCTTCGAGGCGCTCCATTTGTCTCTAGCGTGCGACCGGACGGGCGCCGTTCTGCAATGCGCGACACGGATCGCCGGCAAAGATTGAACCTTGCTGTAACCAGCAACGATTGTCTCCCGAAACTCACTTCGAGGAGGAGACATCGTGAACCTGCGCGATCTTGAATTTGTGACCGCAATCGACCGGTACAGGAATTTTGGCCGTGCGGCCGAAGCCTGCCATGTCAGCCAGCCTGCGCTTTCCGCCCAGGTAAAGAAGCTCGAAGAGCGTCTCGGGGTCGAACTGTTCGCCCGCACCAACAACGGTATCCTCACGACCGAGGCAGGCGCGCGGATTGTCGCCACTGCCAAGGACATGCTGCGCTCCGCCCAGAGGATTACCGACACGGCTGCCGAATACCGCGATCCGCTCGCCGCACCGCTCCGGATCGGAATGATCCCGACACTCGCCCCATTTGTGGTTCCGTATGTGTCGCAATCGATCGGCCAGATCGCCGACAAGCTGGTTACGGTTTATCGCGAGCACCCAACCGATGTGCTTCTGACCGAGCTGGACGCCCGAATGATCGATGTCGCGCTGCTTAGCGGTCCGATCGAATTGCCCGGATACAAGTTCACTCCGGTCCTAAGAGAACCGTTGGTGCTGGTTGTCTCGAAGGATCACCGCCTGGCCAATGCCGGGCGCATCAAGGCCTGCGATATCCCTGTCGAAGAATTGTTGTTGCTCACCGACGAACACTGTCTGAGGGCAGAGACAATGGCGCTTTGTCGCAACGAGAATATCGGGATAGATCTGCCCGACGATCTGCACGCGACCAACTTTCTGACCATTTCGCACTACATGGCTGGCGCAATCGGGTGCTCGTTGGTTCCCAAACTGGCTTGTCCGATACTGCAGGCCGCAAATCCGGAAATCCGGTTCATCGACATCGACGATCCTGAGTATGGGCGAGACATCGGATTTCTGTCCCGCAGGGGATGCCCGCGGGAGGCCGTGCTGCTTGCATTGTGCGATCAAATTCGCGCGCATCCGCCCGCCAATGCAATTTCTTTGAACCATATCACGACCTGATCCGATTAGAGCAAAAACGACGCTGAAAACCGGCTTGCGACAGCAAGTCGGGCGTTTGGCGTGCCTGAAATAAAACACAATTAAATCAGATACTTGAACATAATCTTTGCTTATGAGTGGTATTGATAGCTTGTATTATACAGCTGCGTCCGAAGCCCATATCTGCCTGCCCCGGAAGGCGGGCTCCCCTTGACCCCTTAAGCCCGTCTTCCGCCCCAAAATGGATGGAAAGGCAGCACAATGAAAACCCCTATCAAGCACAAGGCAGTCCTCACCCCCGGACGCCTGTTTCTTACCTCGTCCTCGCTGGCGATCCTTGTCGCTGGCGCAGCCAATGCGCAGCAGGTCATCAATGACGGCGACAATGCAACTGTCACCTCGGCGGCGGATGGAGAGACAATCTCCGCGGCCGCAGGTGTGACCAGCACGGTGAACGGCGCCCCTGTTGTCGTGGTCGACAACAACGATGTCACGCTCGACAATGCGGGCACGCTCGCAACCACTGGTGTGACTCAGACCGTTCAGGTCAATCAGGGTACAACCGGCGCAACGATCAATAACGCGGCAACCGGCCGCCTCGAAGGCGAATCGCGTGTCGTCAATTTCGACGGGACCGACGCGACGCTCAACAATGACGGCGTCATTCTCGGCACCGGAAGCCAGCGCAACGGCGCGGTCTATGGCAATCGGACATCGAACAATATCGTCATCAACAACTCGGCCACCGGTTCGATCGATGCAGGCGTGGAAGGCGCTGGTATCGCTATCGAAGTCGGCGGTGGCGGTGCACCTCGTGGCGGAGCAATCACCAACGCCGGTACAATCCAGGGCCGCGGCCAGGCTTCCCCAATGGGTGGAACCGCTGGCGACGGTATTCGCTTCTTCGGGCCGGGGCTTGCTCCGGAATATGTCTATGAAGGCGACATCACCAATAGCGGCCTGATCAATTCGGAAAGCACGCAGGGTACCGTCGCCGGTATCCGGTTTGCCAACCGAATCGGCTTTCAGGGTACGCTCAACAACACCTCGACCGGCGTGATTTCCGGCGCTCAGAACGGCCTCTATTTCGGCAATGATGCCGACCACACCGGAGGTGTGGTGCTCAATTCGGGCGTGATTTCGTCCGACAGCCGCGCGCTGAAAATCGATGGCACCGGACTGGTCGTGAACAACTTGGCCGGCGGCCGCATCATCGGAACCGGCAACCAGCGCAACGGCACGGTCTACGCCGACAGCACGGCGCAAGACTTCGTGCTCAACAATGCCGGGACGATCGACGCCGGAATGGCCAACGAAGGTGCCGGCTTTTCGGTCGAGCTGAGCGAAGACGGCAACAACTTCACGATCCTCAACAGCGGCACGATCCAGGGGCGCGGACAGGCCGGAGCGGGCGCTGCAACGGCTGGTGACGGTCTTCGTTTCGAGCGGACCCGCGTCGGCGGCATGCTCGAGGGTTCGACCACCGGCCTGTTTACCGGCGATATCGTCAATTCGGGAACGATTTCTTCGGAGAGCGCGCAAGGCACGACCGCCGGTATCCGCTTCGTCAATGGCGTTTCCTTCCAGGGCACGCTCGACAACCTTGAAGGTGGCGTGATCGAAGGCGTCCAGAACGGACTCTACTTCGGAAACCCTGTACCGGCCGGCGGAGCCGACCACACCGGCGCTGTGGTCAACAATGCCGGGATCATCCGTTCGGACAGCCGCGCTCTCAACATCGACGGAACCGGACTGGTTGTGAACAACCTCGCGACCGGTGAGATCCTTGGAACCGCGAACCAACGCAACGGCACTGTCTATGCAGACGGAACCGCTGACGACTTTGCCTTCAACAACGACGGCGTTGTCGACGCTGGGGAAGGTAACGAAGGTTCGGGCTTCGGCGCAGAGATTGGCGGAGCCGCCGATGGCGCCAACACCTTCGATCTGGTCAACACCGGCACGATCCAGGGCCGTGGTCAGGCTAGCGCTGCCACAAATGGCGCTGGCGACGGTGTTCGAATCGGAAATGTCGGCAATGTCGGCGTGTTCGACGGGACGATCACCAACTCGGGTCTGATCAATTCCGAAAGCACGCAGGGAACCACTGCCGGTATCCGGTTCGTAAACGGCATCGGTTTGCAAGGCACACTGACGAATGAAGCTGGCGGTGTCATTTCAGGTGCACAGAACGGCCTGTATTTCGGCAACCCCGTTGCTGGCGCAGGAGCTGATCACACCGGCGGCGTGGTCGACAACTTCGGCACGATTTCGTCAGACAGTCGCGCGCTCAACATCGACGGACTTGGCCTCGTGGTAAACAACTCGGGCTCGATCCTGGGCACGGGCAACCAGCGCAACGGCACTGTCTATGCCGACCAGACGGCTCAGGACTTTGTTCTGAACAATCTGGCTGGCGGCGTCATCGATGCCGGGATGGGCAACGAAGGTGCCGGCTTCTCGGTCGAGCTCGAAAACGCAGCCAATGGCGGCAGCAACTTCGACATCACCAATGCTGGAACGATCCAGGGCCGCGGCAATGCCGGCGCTGGTCTGGCAACGGCCGGCGATGGCCTGCGCTTCGAACGCACCCGCAACATGGGCGCGCTCGACGGCACCTCAGACGGTCTGTTCGTCGGTAACATCACCAATAGCGGTGTGATCGACAGCGAAGCCGCCAACGGCACAGCCGCCGGTATCCGTTTCGTCAACGGCGTCAGCTTCCAGGGTGTGCTGGACAACTCGGGCACGATCTCGGGTGTTCAGAACGGCCTGTATTTCGGCAACCCGACCCCGGCCGGCGGCGGAGATTTCACCCAGGCCATCGTCAATAACTCGGGTGTCATCAGCTCGGGCAGCCGCGCGCTGAACATCGACGGCAACGGCCTGACGGTGAACAACAGCGGTCAGATCCTCGGCACCGGCGCGCAGCGCAACGGCACGGTCTATGCCGATGGCACCGCCAACAACTTCACCCTCAACAATTCGGGTGTGGTTGACGCAGGTGTCGCCGGTTCGGCTGTCTCGCTGCAGCTCGGCACGACTGATGGCGACGTTCGCTCCTTCACCATCGTCAATGACGGCACATTTGCCGGTCGCGGCGAAGCGCAAGCTTCGGGCGCCTCGGCAGGTCTGCGCCTGTTCAATGGTGCGGGTGCAGGAACCACTGTCACCGCGACCGAGGACATCGTCAACAACGGCACCATTTCGGCGGAGACCGGCGCTGCAGTCTCGATCGAGAACGTGGCCTTCGCCGGTACCTTCATCAACACCGGCACCATTTCCGGTCCGGTTGCGGTGGACGCGTCGACGGCACTCGCTGCGCTGAATTTCGTCCAGAACGGCGGTTCGTTGGAAGGCAACTTCGTGGGCTCGGCGTTTGCCGACAGCCTGACCTTCGGCGAAGGCGCCGCGACCTTGGCTGGAGACATCCTGGGCGGCGTTGACGTGACCACCGACGCGGCCAGCTCGATCACGGTGAGCGGCGTTCGCACGATCGAAGGCAGCCTGGCCGCCAGCGGCACGCTCGGGTTCGACCTTGGCGTCGACTCGCTGGCTGTCGATGGTGACACTGTGCTCGGCATGGGCAGCGTTGTGAACGTCGCGACTACGCAGATTGGCCAGGCCGATATCGGCACGACCATCGACGTCCTGACAGAAACCGGCACCTTCACCGACAACGGCGCCACCGTGAACGTGATCGAAGACGACTTCCTGATCGACTACACGGTGAATCTGGGTTCGGTTTCGGTAACAGCTGCGGCTGCCAACCTCGCCGGTGTATCGGGCGACGCCAATATCAACAGCTTTGGTGGCGCGATCACCTCGGCTGCGGCCAACAACCGTCTGCCGGCGAGCATCTTCACGGCGCTCAATGGTCTCGGGTCGGCTGCCGAATTCGAAGCGGCTGCTCTGTCTTTGCTCCCCGCCATCAATGACGGTGTGACTCGCGAGATCTACGAGGCTCAGCGTCTCGCCAGCTCGCAGGTTCAGGATCGTCTGAGTGGCGAAGGCGTGGGTCTGTGGGGCCAGGCGTTCTACCGCACGGCCGATGCCGATCCGACCAGCCTCAGCTCGCTGGGCTACGATGCCGACACGCTCGGCTTCACGCTCGGTCTCGACGGGAAAGTCGGCGAAAACACCAAGATTGGCGTGCTGTTCAACTACTCGGATATCGAAGTTGAGGCAGGCGGTCTTGCCGGTGCGGAGAGCGAAGTGGACGCGATTCAGATCGGTGCCTATGCCGGGTTCGATCTTGGCCAGGCCTTCGTCAACGCAGAGCTCGGTTACTCCACCAGCTCGGTTGACAACAGCCGCACCGCGCTCGGCGCACCGATCTCCGGAGAAAGCGATGTCGACGGTGTCTATGCGAGCGTGAATGTCGGATACGACATCGATGCCGGCGGCGTGCTGATCACTCCGAATGGCGGCCTGCGTTACGCGGAACTCTCGCGTGACACCTTCACCGAGAATGGTGGCCTGGGCCTGACGCTCGATAGCGACAGCGCCGAATTCCTCGAAGCACGCATCGGCCTGAAGGTCGCGGGCAAGGCGGAAACCGGTGTGATCCCTTATGCCAGCGTCGACTACGCCTATGACCTCAGCAGCGATCCGCTGTCGGTCGCGGGCTCGTTCAACGGCGGTGCCGACACCTTCACGGTTGTCGCCGACGAAGCCGGGGAATCGCGCTTCGATATCGCGGCGGGCCTCGACTTCGTGAACGAAGGCGGATTGACCATCGGTGCCGAATATCGCGGGCGGTTCGCCTCCGACTATCAGTCGCATTCGGGAGGCGTGAGCATTCGCTTCGCATTCTGATGTGATCGAACAGACTTGGGCTGCCTGACCCAAGAGAAGCCAGTCGGTGTCCTCCACACCGGCTGGCTTTTTTGTTTGGGCTCGCACAGTCGCAGATCGCCAATTTTCAGCAACCGGGCGCGCGGCAGCTCCAACAAGGGAGATTTGACCCGTTCACGCAACCCGATTGTTAAATCATCTTGCCCCTGCGCTCGGCGCGGGTGAACTCGATCCTGCAAGCTGCTAAGGTGCAAGAGAACCACGGAAGGGGCCTATGCCAGTATCTGCGATCAAGCGAGCAATTGTCGGTCTGTTGGCGTTCGCAGCCAGTTCGGCCTATGCGGCGCCCGAAGGCGACATCACCTATGTCGTGAAACCCAACGATACGCTGTATGACCTGACCGGAGAGTATCTGGTAAATTCTTCGGCGCTGGCGGAAATTCAGCGCTTGAACCGGGTCCGCAAGCCCAGGCTGATGCAGATCGGCCGCAAACTCACCATACCGCGCCGGCTGCTCAAATATCGGCCGGTGCAGCTGGTGTTGCAAAACTTCTCGGGAGCGGTGCGTCTCTCGCTTCGCAGCCGCACCATCACGCCTGCGATTGGCCTTGCGATCCGCGAAGGGGTCGAGATCGAGACCGGGCGCAACAGCTTCGTTTCGATTGCAGGGACCGGCAATTCGCGGGTCTCGATCCCATCCAACTCGCGCGCCCGGATCATCGATGCGCGGCGATACCTGATCAATGATCAGATCGACATCCAGTTGCGCGTTCTCAAAGGTCGCGGCGAAGTTGTTGCTCCCAAGGTCGAAGGGGAAGGGCGTTACCGAATGGGAACCCCGCTTGCCGTTACTGCCGTGCGCGGCACGGACTTTCGTGTGGGATTTGAGCCCGAACGGGAGCTGAGCCTGACCGAGGTGGTTGAAGGCGAAGTGCTGGTTGCCGCCGGAGGATCCGACATTGCGACCGGTGCGGGCTTCGGTGTGGCTGCGACAGGCGCGACCCTTGGCGAAAACGAGAAGCTCTTGCCTGCGCCCGAACTGATCGATCCCGGCAAGATCCAGACCGACGAGACGCTGGCATTTGCGATCGCGCCGCTTTCGGGAGCGTCAAGCTATCGCACCCAGATCGCGCGGGATGCCGGCTTCATCGACGTCGTCACAGAGACGATTGACGCAAGCGAAGAGGCGCAGTTTCCTCCACTCGAGGACGGCCGCTACTTCGTGCGCAGCAGAGCCATTTCCGAGGTGGGCCTGGAAGGGTTGTCGCGCGTCTATTCGTTCCGCCGCAAACGTCTTGGCATTGAAGCTTCGGCCGAGCCGGCTCCGTTCGCCGACGCATTCAAGTTTGCTTGGCGGGCGCAAGGCACCGGCGATTCGACGCATGCATTTCAGCTCTGGCGAGCCGAAGATGCAGGACTGTTGCTGGTCGACGAAGTGGGTCTGAACAACAGTGCAATCCTGGTCTCGCAGCTTGCACCTGGGACGTATCGCTGGCGCGTGGCCTCGTTCCAGATCGACGAGGGCGATGTGATCAAGGTCTGGGGACCGGTACAAGAGCTGACTGTCAGCGATTAGGTCAAAACATAGAGGCGTTGCGCTGGCGGTGGGAATGCGGAACTTACGTCTTTTTGGAGAATGGCTCGCGCTGGCAGCAGCGACGCTGGCCCTCGTCATACTCGCATGGCAACAGGACTGGACCCACAGGCTTGATGCCAGCCTGCTCGACTTCGCTACCGAGCTTCGGCCCGGGGAAACAACCGACAAGATTGTGCTGGTTGCCATCGACGACCGGGGCCTGTCGGAAGTCGGCAACTGGCCCTGGAGCCGGGCCCGTCATGCCGACCTGATCGAGCAATTGGCTGCACACGATCCGGAACTTATCGTCTTCGACATCTTGTTCCTCGATCCGATCGATCCGGACGGCGATGCGCGGTTGGCCGAAAGCATCGGCGCGGCGGGCAATGTTCTCTTGCCGCACGCCTTTGGTCCGAAGGCCGGAACTGCAAACGAGCTGGCGCCGATTTTGCCGCTGCCGGCCTTGGCCAATGCTGCGGCAGGCATCGGCCATGTCTCGGTCAGGCCTGACAGTGACGGCGTCGTGCGTCGTTTCGCGCTGGAGTTCGAGGCGGGCGGACAGTCTTACGATCATCTCGCCAAGACTGTGTTTCTGGCGACTGGCGGCAATCCCGAGGATGTCCCCAGCGGGATCGTACCGATGCAAGCGTCCGGATCGTTCCGGACATTCTCGGCCGCGGACATTGTCGGACAACGCGTCGACCCCGAATTCCTGCGCGGCAAGATTGTCCTGATCGGTGCCACCGCACAGGGCCTGGGCGACCGCTATGCGGTGTCGGCATATGGCGGGCGGATCATGCCCGGCGTCGAGATCCAGGCCAATTTGCTCAACGGCATGTTGCAAGATCAGCTGGTCAGCGAAGTGAGCGCGCCGATTGTGGCAACGCTTCTCATCGTCGCGATTGCCCTGCTGTTTCTCGTGTTCTGGCGCGCACCTCCGAATTGGACGCTGCGAATATCCCTAGCCCTGATCGTGGCTCTGGTTGCGCTGTCCCTGTCGCTCGTGGTCCTTGCGAGTTGGTGGATCCCGGTCTTTCCGGCGATCCTCGGTATCCTGTTGGCCTACCCGGTGTGGGGCTGGCGTCGACTGAGCTCGGTCAGTCGGTTTCTCGAAAAAGAGGCGCTCGCCATGTCGGGCGGGCGCTCGGACGAGGCACTGTCGGGTGGCACCGGTTTCGATCCGGTTGCACGGCAGGTGTCACAGGTGCGCGGGCTGATCGGCGAGACTCGCGAGCGGCTGGCGTTTCTGCGCAGCATCCTGGCGGCATCGCCTGATCCGATGCTCGTTTTCGATGCCGATGGGGCTCTGGCGCTGATGAATGACAGTGCAGAATCGGTGTTCGGCAGCGAAGAATCGCTCGCAGGAATCACGCTGGAAACACTGATCGCCGAGCAGGGCGAGTTGACCGGGGCCAGTGAGCAGGAGTTGCAGCTCGCCGATGGTCGCTCCTTCCTGATCGCTTCGGCCGATATCAGCATGACCGATGGCGGGCAGATCGTTGCCATGCGCGATATCACCTCTTTGCGCAGCAGTGAGCGACAGCGCCGCGAAATGCTTGAATTTCTCTCGCACGATATGCGTTCGCCGCAAGCCGCAATTGTCGGGCTGGTCGGTGCAGCGGGCCAGTCCCTGCCCGAGCGAGAGAGGCTGAGTCGGATCGAGAAGCAGGCCCGGCGAACCCTCAAGCTGACCGACGACTTCGTGCAGATCGCCCGGCTCGAATATGAAGGTGTACAGCTGCTGGAAACGGACATCGGTGCGTTGCTGCACGAGGCGTTGGATCGGGCCTATCCGATTGCGAAGCGCAAGCATATCGTGTTCGAAAGCGATATTCCTGCCGAGCCGGAATTCTGCCAGATCGACCCGTCTTCGATGTCACGCGCGATCGACAATCTGATCGGCAACGCGATCAAGTTTTCGCCGGATGGGATGCCGGTTGGGATCACATTGAAACGCCTGCCTGACGAAGGCTTGCGCATCGAGGTCTACGATAACGGGCCGGGCTTGCCCAAGGAAAGACAGGAAGACACGTTCGCCCGGTTTGGAGCCCGCGACAGCAAGGCCGGGCCGAGCGCGGGGCTGGGCCTCGCTTATGTCAAGCGGGCGATCGACGAGCATGATGGCACCATCGAAGTCTTCTCCAGTGGCGAAGCTGGCACCCGGTTCGTCATAACGCTTCCTTGCCGGGCCGGAGCGCAGGATTAGTCGGCGAGAAGATCGTCCACCAGCAAGCTCGCCAGCTCGTCGAGCGGCAAGACCTGCCCCTCGCATATCATGCTCTCCGCCTTGCTGGTCTTCTGCAGCTCTCCATCCGTTCGACGGAAGGATACCATGCTGGCTTCAACTCGGATCGCTTTGCACGCGTCATACCAGCGTGATTTGCGGATCGTGACCAGCTGTTCCGGTTCGCCCGCGGTCTCACCGGCTTCACTGGCATATACTCCCACGGTGCCCGCACTGACGGCAAGCGATAGGTCTGCGACCATCGCTGCATCGATGTTCTGCTCGACGCCGCGACGCTGCAGTTCGTCTACCACTGCTTTGTGAAAGCTCACGCGCTGTTCCTGTTCGGCATCAGGTTCGACAAGCAGGATCTGCGTGATAGAGGCTGAGGGCGATCCGGTGCTCGCGGTGATTGCCGGTGGCGATCGGACTGCACACGCTGCGAGGCAGATCATCAAGGAAAGCGCGATCACTGATCGCGTGCGACGTGCCCGACTGTGGCGAAGCGTGTTCATGCGTTATCCGTCGACAGTTTCTTCCTCGATATACGCATCCATCCGATAGCCAAAACCAAAAACGGTGCGAATGACGAATCCGTTGGCTGGCTGCAGTTCGAGTTTTGTCCTCAGCCGCGAGACATGCACGTCGATCGTGCGGGTTTCGAGCTCGGTCTCGCCGCCCCATACCCGCGAGAACAGATAACTGCGCGACAGCGGACGGTCGAGATTCTGGAACAGGAGATCGACCAGGTCGAACTCCTTTGCCGTAACCGCGACCTGCTTGCCGTTGAACTCGACCGATTTGCTTTTGCGGTCGAGGCTGTAGCAGCCGTATTGCGCGTATTGATCGGGTTTCTTCGCTCCGATCCGGCGTCCGGCAGCCTCCAGTCGCGCCCGTATGATCTCATCGGATTCCGGCTTGGTGATGTAGTCGACGGCACCCGATTGCAGCCCGCGCACAATATCGTTCTTTTCGCCGCGGCTGGTCAGCATGATGAAGGGCGGCGCCGAATCCAGATTGGAGGATGCCCATTCGAGAACGTCGACGCCGGTCATTCCGGGCATGTTCCAGTCGAGCATCACGACATCGAATGTGTCGCGCTTCAGAGCTTTCTGCAGGTCGAGGCCATTTGTGAATGTCTCGATCTCGTGCCCTGCTGCGACGACGATCGCTGCAATCTGTTCGAGCAATTCCTGCTCATCATCGGCGAGCGCTACGCGCATATATTTGCTCTCTTTGCCCTGCTTAAATCTCTCTGCTCAGTCGAGAATACAACTCCGACCGCCGCTATTCCAGAGCAAGGACCGGGCTGAAGTGCAAAATTTGCAATGTTTTACAACCAAGCCCGGGTACCCCGCCGTCTCGCCCTGCATGGCGAATTGTCAGTCTGTGCCGACCGAAACCGATGCTTCGCGCCTGAAGGAAACGAACACGATTATGGCCGCAAGCAATGGAATCCCGACACTGCCAACCAGGATCGCAAGAGAGTTCCACTCGCCGTTTCCCCGACCCGACCCGGCAAAGGCATAGGCTGCACCCAGGGCCATTTGAGTTGCGCAACACCAGGCCAGCAACCTGACAGGCTCGTGTTTGGCTGCGCCGGCCATGATCAGAGAGGCCTCGGCAAGAACCGGTACGGGGCGACACAGCAGCGTCGCGACCAATCCGTGCCGTTCAACCCATTCCACGAACCCCTGTGGCAACCGCCGCCCATTGCGTGCGAACGCCCCGGCGCCGAACCGTCCGATAGCGTATCCAAGGAGGCATGCCGCCGACAAGGCAGCGCCATTGACGAGCGTGGCCGGAACGAAGCCAATCCTGGTTGCCAGCAGAGTTGCCACGACGCTTGAAGGAGTAGGCAATACCGGGTCGCCGGCGAGCAAGAGTGCAGCCACGAATGTGACTGCTCCGTCGCTGTTCCCGCCGTTCAGAAATACTCGCGTGAATTCCTCAAAGCGATTGCCAAAAAGCACGAACGGGATAATGAACAGGGATAAATATAACACGGTATATACCGTGTATTTGAGCGCCTGATTCTGTTTCAATACCGACATTCGAGAATCCGACTGCTTTTGGGGGTTTGATGATTTGTAAGAGCTTCCTGCTTTCAGCGCTAGCCTCCATGTCAATCGCCGATGAAGAAGCAATCGATCATGAAGAACAGGAACCCATTTTCGTCGAGGGGTCGCGGATAGATTTGCCGTCGGCGGCAATTGAAAGTCGGGAGCCGTTGGCTACGGCGCTGCCGGCGACGACACTGGAATTGCTCGAAACCCTGCCGGACGTGCGAGCGGTCTCAACCGGAGGGGCGGGCGGAACGAGCTTTGTGTCGATCCGCGGGGCCGAGCCGAATTTTGCGCAGATATTGATCGATGGTGTGCGGGTTTCCAATCCCTCGAGCAGCCAAGGTGGCGGTTTCGACTTCGCTCAGCTGGACCCCGGCCTGATCGATCGCGTCAGCCTGATCCCCTCAAGCCGCAGCGCCGTGCATGGCAGCGACGCCCTTTCGGGCGTCCTCTCGCTACGGCTTCGGTCAGCACCACGAAACGGCACGACAGCCTTTGCTTCAATCACCGGCGATAGCGAGGAGGGTTATTCGATTGCAGGTCGCGCGGGCTTGGGTTGGGACACGGGTGGCATCCTGTTGGCGGCAAGCACGGCAGACACGGGCGAGCTGACCGAGGGATCGAGCCTGGAACGCGATCAGGCGCTGGTCAGGGTTTCACAGGACGCAGGTGGATGGGATGTTTCCGCCTTCGGCATTTATGGTGAGACGCGGCGAACGGGCTTTCCCGAAAGCAGCGGTGGCCCGGACTTTGCGGTCAACAGCGCGCTCGAGTTTCGCGACACGCGGTTCGTTGCACTGGGTGTTACCGTTGCCGGCCCGTCGGGCGCGCCAGTCCGGCCTGCCTTTCGCGCGGGTTATTACGGCGACAATGTCGTGGTCGACAGCCCAGCCATTTTCCCCGGAGTGTTTGCTCCGGTTCCGGCGCTCGCCAGCGACACCGATTTCGAGCGGCTCGAAGTGATCGGCGCTGAGAGGCTTCGTATAAGCGGCCGGTTGGGTTTGG
>CAZJZO010000029.1:0-2404 GCA_964550495.1 uncultured Porphyrobacter sp.
CGTGTTCTTGAAGTCGATGTAGCGGCCCTCGGCATCGTTCATGAAGCCTTTGTCGAACACCTGGAAGAACATCTCGTGCACGTCAGGGTGCGCCTTCTCGACTTCATCCAGGAGCACGACCGAGTAAGGCCGGCGCCGCACAGCTTCGGTCAGAACCCCGCCTTGTCCGTAGCCGACGTAACCTGCCGGCGCGCCCTTGAGTGTGGAAACGGTGTGGGCCTCCTGGAATTCGCTCATATTGATCGTGATCATCGACTCTTCGCCGGAGAAGAGCAGCTCCGAAAGCACCACCGCGGTCTCCGTCTTGCCGACACCCGAAGGGCCGCACAGCATGAACACGCCGACCGGCTTGTTGGGATTGTCGAGCTTCGCTCGACTGGTCTGAATGCGCTTGGCAATGGCATCCATCGCGTGATCCTGACCGATAACGCGGGCCTTCATGCGCTCGGCAAGGTCCAGGGTCGATTTGATTTCGTCCTTGACCATCCGGCCAACGGGAATGCCGGTCCAGTCGGCGACGACCGCCGATACCGCATCGGCATCAACAACGCCGAAGACCATCGGGTCATCACCTTGCGCCGTCTCCAGTTCCTCCAGTGCCGTAGCGAGCGCCGCTTCCGCTTCGGCTTCGGAGAGTGTTGCCTCAGCCTGCGTTTCCTGGATCGTGTCGCCTTCTGCACCGGGTTCTTCGTCGGGACCATCACCACCTATGGGCTCTGGTTCGCTCGCAGTTCCTCGCGCTTTGGTCAGCGCGTTGCGAGCCTCGACGACCTTGGCGAGTGCCTCTTTCTCTCCGTCCCACTTTGACTGAGCTTCATCGAGCGCAGCCTTCGCTTCCTCAATCTCGGCCATGATCTTCTCGTGCCGGTCATCCGAGCGGTATTGTGCACCACGCTCCCGTTCGACGACTTCGCGTTCGACTTCGAGCAGTTCGAGCTTGCGGGCCCGATCCTCTACCCGAGCCGGGGTCGCATGCTGGGATACAGCCACGCGAGCGGCTGCGGTGTCCAGCAGGCTTACCGCCTTGTCGGGCAGCTGACGCGCCGGAACGTAACGCTGCGACAGCGTCACCGCCGCGTCGACCGCTTCGTCGAGCACCACGATCTCGTGATGGTCCTCCATCATCGGCGCGATGGAGCGGATCATCAGGATCGCCTTGTCACGATCGGGCTCCGCGATATCGACCGTCTGGAATCGCCGGGTAAGCGCCGGATCCTTCTCGAAATACTGGCGATACTCGGCGTAGGTCGTCGCACCGAGCGTGCGCAGATTTCCTCGCGCAAGGGCCGGTTTGAGCAGGTTGGCCGCATCACCCGTGCCCGCCGCACCTCCGGCGCCTACCAGAGTGTGAATCTCGTCGATGAACAGGATGATCGGAGTCGCCGATCCTTCGACTTCGTCGATCACCGAACGCAGGCGCTTTTCGAATTCGCCTTTCACGCTCGCGCCCGCCTGCATCATGCCGATATCCAATGCGCGCAGGGTCACGCCTTGCAAGGAAGGTGGCACGTCGCCTTCGGCGATGCGTTTGGCAAACCCTTCGACCACAGCCGTCTTCCCAACCCCGGCTTCGCCTACGAGAATCGGGTTATTCTGGCGGCGGCGCAGCAGGATATCGACGATTTGCCGGACTTCGGCATCACGGCCGATAATGGTCTCGATCTTGCCGTCGCGTGCCTGCTGCGTGAGGTCGACCGAGAACTGTTCGAGCGCCCCGCCTTCGCCGGAAGGCCCAGCGACTGGGTCACCCGCAGCGGCTCCTTCGCTGGCCGCACCCGCCACCTGGGTGGTTTCGGTAGAGCCCTTGGTAATCCCTTCGAAGTCGCTGGCGAGGCGGTTCGCATCGATCTTGCGGAACTCAAGGCTGACATTCTGCAATGCGTTGCTGAGCGTCTGGGTCTTTAGCATTCCGTACATCAGGTGCCCGGTCCGCACCTTTGCGGCGCCGAATTGCAGCGACGCGTAGAGCCAGCCCTTTTCGATCGCTTCCTCGATCTGCGGCGAAAAGTCGGATATCGCACTTGCCCCGCGTGGAAGCGCGTCGAGAGCGGCAACCGTATCGCGAGCCAACTGCGTATCATCGATGTTGAACGCGCTGCGGATCGCAGCAAGGTCATTCTGCGCATCCTGCAACAGGATGTGCAGCCAATGAACGAGTTCGACATAGGGGTTGCCGCGCATCTTGCAGAAGCCAGTTGCGCTTTCGATGGCTTTGAGAGCGGTTGGATTGAGGCGCCCAAACAGCGCGGAACGGCTAATCTCGGTCATCGCATTACCCCTTAAACTCTTCCGCTCTAGCGATACTTGATCGCTGAGCGGCGCAAATGGACATCTTTCCGTAAATCGTCATTGGCGGCCTTGGCCGGATCAGATCCGACCCAAGTCGACCATCCCAGCTGCGCCG
>CAZJZO010000029.1:2504-30488 GCA_964550495.1 uncultured Porphyrobacter sp.
TTGGCGGCCTTGGCCGGATCAGATCCGACCCAAGTCGACCATCCCAGCTGCGCCGTTCCATCCAGTTTGGCAGGCTCCACCTTGGATTGCGGCAAGCACAGGGTGATCCCCCACTCAAGGTGTGACGGTGCCAATGCGTCGAGCGCTTCGGCAGCAACCTTGAACATCGGACCGCTGGGCTGGAGCTGGCGAAACTCGCCTATGTCGCGCGCCGTGATCTGCACTTCGAAATTGTCTGTCACCAGATAGACCCGCGCGCCGAGAATGGCCTCTCCCAGCGCGCTATGCTGAGCGCCGAGACGGGTCTGGTCGCCCGGCTCGATATCCTGGCGAACCGGCACAAATTCGCGCAGCTTCACCGGCAAGCCGAGCAGGTGCTGCAGACCGCCTTCGATCGCGCCAGCGCTCCGCCGCGAGGCGAAGAGGGCAGCGTAATGCAGCCTCGCTCCGGCCGGAAATGCATTGTTCTCATCCGCGCCCTCGGTCGCGCCGGTCAGCCGATCTACATAGCTGGCGAACCGATCATGCTCTGGGCGATCCGCCTGTACCGCAGGCTGGGACACCGCCCAGGAGCGATAGAACAATTGCAGAAAGCGCCCAGTCAGGAGATCAAGGAAATCGCCGAAGGGCTGCTTCTTGCCGTACTTGCGCTCATAGGACGCGAATTCGGTGAAATGCAGCGGCAAAGGCGACATTGGTCCTGTCAGACCCAGCCAATACCCACCCAGTTCAGCGCGCCCGTCCTGGATTTCGATCTCTTCAACCGTCGGCGCGGGAAAGTGAGTGTGGGGAATCTGTCGCAGCCGCACGAGATCCTGCGTCGGCAGCTTGCTACGCCCCACGGGGGGCTTGTCCATCGCCCGCGCGGCCAGACCTCGCACCAGCGCGAACAGGCTGAAGCGCTTGGGCTTTTTCGCCGCCTCCTGAGCAAAGCTCAGATAGGCTCGCGGGTGCCGATCCTCGGCGGCCATGCGGCAATTTCCCCCTGCAGCTTGGTGTGGAAATGGGTTTCGGTAAAGGAGTTCACAGTCACAAAGCCTGCCAGGAACCGCTCCACCACGGCGGAAAAGAGAAACATTCGCGACTGATCGAAGGCCGCATCGTCCAGTTCGATGTCGATTTTGAGTCCGCGCGCCATCGCCATACGGCCCAGCCCGGGCACACGTCGGGTTACGTGCGTGCCCTTGACCGACACGATGCCGTCGATCTGCGAACGCATCACCGGATCGTCAGGCCGACCGTATAGCGCAAGATGATTGCGCAGGATCTCTCCGTCCTTGCCTGCTTCTCCGACCAGCGTCGCGTAGTTGGGTGTCAGGTGACCGATGATCCGCCAGGCCGCGTCACCGATCCCAAGCGGCGGCAAAGGCGGACTGGGCGACCGCACGACCTTGATCGCACTGACAGGGACGCCGGGCGCCGTAAGATGCGTCGCTCCTCCGAACCGCAAGTCCATTGGCAATTCGCGATTGGTCACGAGCGCGCGCAGGGCGAGATCATGAATGTCGTCGAGACGCGAGGGATCTCCCGGACTGGTGAGCGAGATGAACGTATCGGTCCCGATGTAGTCTTCTCGACCGCGAAGCCGCCGTTCCTTGCGAGACAGGCGCCGCATCCGAATCCTGTTGGTGTAGAACAGCGCCGAACGGTAGTCGTACAGCAGCGACCCGAATGCATAGAGTGGAGCGACTTCGCGCGGATCCTGGTTCTCACGGTCGAACGCCTCAACCTTGAGCAGGCGATAGACTTCAAAATCGAGTGGCCCATCGCGGTCGGCGACGACCTTGAATTCGTGTTCGGTCTCGCTGTAGGAGATCCGGCTCAATTGCTTCTCGAACAGATTGATTGCCGGGGACGCAAACAGTCTGAAATTGCGCTCGCTGACCGACTGCACCAGCGCATCAGAAGAGCGAGAGAACAGGATCGTCACTTCAACCGCCTTCTTGGAGAGCGCAAACGCCTTCTGCATCGACCGCAATTTGGCAAACCGGAAGCGCTCCGGGCAGGCGAAATATTCGGTGAGCGTGCGATAGGCCGACAAGGTGCGGCCATCGTCGGGCAGCAGAGAGCATTCTTCGCCAAACCCGTGCTGGACAGGCACGTCCAGCAAAGCGAACTCGTCATTGGCGGAATCGAGCGGTCGCGCGACGACGGCGACCGCCTCTCCTACGAGCTGGCGGTACAATTCGTTCGGCACGCCCTCGCCACCGTCGACATAGATCTCGAGTTCATCGGCCTGGATCGTGGTGAGATCGATACCGTCTTGCGGTTCGAACCTGAGCGTAAGAGCTGCCTGCGCTCGAACGCCTGCCTGTGCTGCATATTTGGAAGCGGCGGCACGACTGCCAATATATTCTGCCGACGTCAGCTTGACCGGCCACAGCGTCACTTCGTGGCCAGTCTCGAAGAATACTGGCGTATTCGAACTGCTGGGCGGTTCAGCGGTGAGCCGCGTACGACGTGGCACCTTGTGCCCTTTGACGAGGCCGGGATCGCCCGGTGTCGGTTCCAGTGCGGCGATACAGATCGATGGTGTCGGCGCGAGATAGTGCGGTTGGACTGCCTGCAGCAGGTGCTGCGTGAACTCGGGGAACTGGTCGTTGATCTTGAGGTGCACTCGGCTCGAAAGGAACGCCACACCTTCGAGCAGCCGCTCGACATACGGATCTCGGTCCGTACTGTTCAGGCCCAACCGGGTCGCGACCGTTTCGTGCTGCTCGGCAAACTCCAGCGACCGGGCCTTGAGGTATTCGAGTTCGGCCTCGTAGAAATCGATCAGCCGCGGATCCATTATTCGCGCACCTCGACTGTCAGGCTTTCCAGATCGACATCTGTCTTGAGCCGGATTGGCATGAGTTGCGGTCCGCCAAGAATTTCACCCTCGATCAGAAAGCTCACCTTGCCCGGGCTGTCCGCTCGCCCCCGCGGCTCGACCCGGAGAGTTTTTGGATCGAGGCGAGGCTCGAAGCGTCTGATCGCCCGCCTGATCGCTCGCGCCTGCTCGCGTTCGGACGCAATCCCCTGTGATCGTCCTGCAAAATCTCGAACACCGAAATTGACGACCGATTCCTGCACGCGCGGATGACCTGAGAGGTCGGTGGCGGACTCGAAAGAAATCGTGTTGAGCAACCAGACCAGGTCGCGCTTGATCGAGCTGCGAAGGGATTTTTCGGTAAACCGTTCGACATTGGCTACCGCGAAGTTTCGAAAGTCCTCGCGCGCGACCGTCGGCATCTCGTCCTCTTCGGCCAGTCCTCCGAACTCATTGCCCGACACCAATTTGTCGAACAAAGTCGGAGTGAGGCGAATTTTGGCAGGCATAATCAGGCAGTGCGGAACTCAACTTTGCGCAATTGCTGGAGAGGGATTTCCGATCCGTCCGAGAAGGCGAACAGACGGTGACCCAAGCAATAGCCATTTTGGTCGTCACCGCCCCAGGCCGTTGAGACACCACGCACAATCGCCGGATCGTCGGCAACATCGCTCCCCGGGTAGCGTGCCGGGATGAAGCCAGCGATCCGTGCGCCCTGCTTCATGCCAAATTCGGCCGGCGTCCAGATCGTGTCGCGTAGGTCTTGCGGCTCGCTGATCGTCAGGTTTTCGAGAGCATCGAAGGGAATCAGGCCGTATCGACCGGCAATGATCGCTTCGGTCGCCGGCCCGAGCCGCGGATCGGCATCCGCCATCCAATCAAATTCGAGCCCGCTATCGGTTCTACCGGCACTGGTCGGGGCGGCATCGAAAGCCGCCGCATAGAGCGCATCGGCGTTGGCCTCGCCTTGCTGGCGGGCCTGCAGCGCGGCGACGAGCTTGTCGCCCCAATCGACCTTCGCAAGGACCGACGCGGTTTCTTCGCCCGCGAAAACGCGGGCGCGCTGTTCTTCTGCATCCATGCACTGGTTGTAGGCAACCGCGAGCATGCGCGCTTCGGGATCCAGCTTGGCGATCGTCTCCAACTGGGTCTTGGCGCGTTCATATTCACCGAGCAGCGCAAAAATCTGGAAGAGGAACATGCGAATCGGGATATCTCCCGGATTCGCACGCACCTCTTCGATTAGCTGCTTGCGAGCACCGGCAATATCGCCGCCGGCGAGCAATTCATCAGCTTGTGGCATAGCCAATCAGACGCGGATGCGCCTTAGCCAGCCTTGTTCTGAAGGACGTCGAAGAAACCTTCGACCTTGCCCTTCGATGTACCCTTCTCGTCGCGCTGATCGTAGATCTGCTTGATCTTCGCGTAGGTCAGGCTGCCGCTTTCGTCAGCCATTTGCGAAGCCGAGAAGTTGTAGGTGTTGATGACGACGTTATCGAGTTCATACTTGAGGAAATCGATCTTCTTGTCGTCGCCCACGTTCGACTGGAACGAAATCACGCCCTTGGCGATGACCTTGCCGGAAGCACACGCCTTGAACAAGGACACCGACGTCTTGTCGACTTCCTTGGTGAAGGCGATGTCGCCCATGTTGGCTTGGCCTTTCGAAACCGTTTTCGAAGCGTTGTTGTACGACGACGAGTTGAATGCCGAGAAGCTGCAGCTGCTCAGCTTGATTTCCTTCTCGTGACCGTCATCAGTCGCTTCGCCTTCGATTCCGTCAAGCTTGAGGAATACAGAGACTTCCATTTCTATTCTCCATTAATTCAAGTGAATTAGTGAAACCCAGGCAAGGCTCATCCTTGGCCCTGGGGAAGCTGCGACACCATACTGACGCTCACGTCCATGCCTTCCAACTGGTGGTGAGGCACGAACAGGAAGCGGCTCTTATAATACCCCGGATTCTCAGGATCCGGTTCCACCTTCACCTCGGCCCGCTTGAGCGGCAACCGAGCTTTGGTCTCTTCTGACGACGAATCGGGATCCGCCGTAACATACTGGTGAACCCAATCGCTCAAGTCAGCCTGGAGCTGCGGACCTTCGCGCGTTCCGCCAACCCAGTCGCGCACCATGCACTTGAGATAGTGCGCGAAACGACAGCTGGCGAACAGGTAGGGTAGACGCGCCGCGAGACGCGCATTCGCAGTCGCGTTCGGGTCGTCATATTTTGCCGGTTTATGAACCGTCTGCGCGCCGATGAAGGTCGCGTCTGTGGTGCCCTTGCGGTGGATCAGCGGCATCAGGCCAAGATCCGACAGTTCCGCTTCACGGCGATCGGAAATTGCGACTTCGGTCGGGCATTTCTGGTCGACACCGCCTTCGTCGGTCGGAAACGTCGCCATCGGCAGGTCGGTGACCGTACCGCCGGACTCGACCCCACGGATGCGCGTGCACCAGCCATATTCGCGGAATGCAGAGTTGATGCGAACACCCAGAGCATAGGCCGAGTTCACCCACAGGTGCTTGTCGTGCTCGCCATCAGTGACTTCGTCGAACTCGAATTCCTCGATCGGATTGTCCTTAACCGTATAGGTGGCCCGGCCGAGAATGCGCGGCATCGTCAGGGCAAGATACTTGCTGTCATCCGAGCTACGGAAGGAATTCCAAGCCTGGTGCTCGGTGGTGTCGAAGCGGTTGGCCAGATCGCGCGGATCGGACACTTCGGTCCAATCGTCCATATTGATCAAGCCGGAATCCGCCGCGGCGATCATCGGCGCGTGGGCGGCCGCACCAATGCGGGCGAGACCCTTCATGACGTTCAGGTCTTTGGATGTGTGGTCGAATTGAAGATCGCACACGAAGGCACCATAGGGCTGCCCGCCAAGCTGGCCGAATTCGTGCTCATAGATCTTCTTGAACAGCGGGCTCTGATCCCAGGCCGTGCCGCGATATTGCTTGAACATCGACGACAGTTCGGACCGGCTCATGTTCATCACGCGGATCTTCAGATCCTGGCCCGTTTCGCTGTTGGACACGAGATAATCGAGACCACGCCACGCCGATTCGAGCTCCTGGAACTCGGGATTGTGCAGGATCGCATTCATCTGGTCCGACATCTTCTTGTCGATCTCGGCGACCATCCGGTCGATGGTCGAGAAGACATCGTCGCCCATCTTGACTGCGCCAGATAGCGCCTGCTGCGCCAGCGTACCGACAGCTTCCTGAATCTTGTCGCGGTTGTCGTCAGACCGCGGCTTGAAATCGCGCTGGATCAAATCGGCAAAATCGTCATACGCGATCGCTTCTTGAGCTTCCTGCCCTTCTTCCAGTTTGCCCGCATCAGTCGCCATGTATTCCTCCGTATTCCACCCAAATCATCAACTCGCCAATTCGCCCGGCGAGCAGCGACATAGGGCGTTTATTCCTTGGCCTCTGCTTCGTCGGCGCCTTCGTCGGCAGCAGCGGCTTCAGCCTTGGCCTCGCTGAGAGCCTTCAGCAGGTTCTCGTCCTTCAGGACTTTATCGAGCAGCTCGGTTGCGTCCTGCTTCCCGTCCATCATGATGAGCAGATCGTTGAGCTGTTGCCGCGCTTCGAGCAGCTTGGCGAGCGCAGGGACATTTTCCGCAATTTTGCCAGGCTCAAAATCTTCCATTTTCTTGAAAGTCAGATCGACGCCGAGCTTGCCTTCGCCTTCGATCTCGTTTTCGACCAGGAAAGCCGCACGCGGCGCAATGGCCGCCATGCGCTTGTCAAAATTGTCGACGTCGAATTCGGAGAATTCACGGTCTTTCAGATCCTTCTTGGCAACTTCGCTCTTGCCCGAGAGATCGGAAATAACACCCATGACAAACGGCAGTTCAACCGACTTTCGCGCACCATATGTCTCGACGTCATACGAAATGTGCACACGCGGCGAACGATTCCGGCTTATGAATTTTTGCCCTGAATCTGCCATTTACACTTCCCCTTCTTCAGCTCGTCGCCGATCGGAACTGCCGATCTGGCCATATTATCGAATCGTATGCGGCCCCGGAAAGGTTCAACCTTTTCGCCGCATCATTCCATATCATCCCGTTCGAGCAAAACGTTTTTCGCATCATCGACGCTATTCGGGACGATATCTTCCAGAATTTCCATGAAATCCTTTGTCACCCAGCCACGCAGGCGTGCGACCGCAACCTTGACCGGATGGCCAGGTTCAGCCCTTTCATAATATTGCTCGACGGCATTGAGCGCCTTGATCACGTCGTCGCGCGACCGAACGGCCCCACCGATCGAAGGCCCTGAATCACCGCCTCCGCCCGCCGGCATCGCACCGCCGTCTTCGTCGGCGCCTTCCCCGGCGGGATCCTCGGCACCTGTCAGCACCGCATAGGCCGACTGCGCCTTGCCGATGAATTCACGCGAGGTCGAGAAGTCCGGGACTTCGGCGTCACTCTTTTCCTTGAGCACCGCCTCGATCTCGTCGAACGATGTCAGAAAAGAGGCCAAGCGCGTCGAAATCTCTTCCTTCTGCTCGTCATCCATCTGATCGAGCATGCGCATGACTTCAGGATAAGCCTCGGCCGAAGCGCCATCCTCGCCAACCTCGATCAGTTCTCCGGCGGTGACGCGACCCCGCCCATCATCCATGATCGGCAACTTCAGAAACGGCAGAGGAAATGCACCGCGTTTGGCCAGATCTTCGCAGATGAGCGCACGGCCTGCGGGGCCATAGTCACCATCCGGCGTCGGGAAAACGCTGTCCCAATGCTCTTCCAGCAGGCCAGCCGTGTATTGGAGACCGTGATCGACGACTTCCGCGTTCTGCATCGCGAAGCCGCAGCGTGCGTAGGCAACACCCAGAAACAGATCCTTGGTCTTTTCGTCGAGTTCTTCAATCAGCTCCAACAGCTCGGACCAGTCGACCTGGTCGGGCTCGGGCTCATCGGGGTCGCGCTCCGTTACGCGCGCGTCATAAGGAAAATTCACGTCGAACGCTGTGCGCAAGCGATCGAATTCGAGACTTTCGTCCATGTCCTCGCCAGCCGGAGCTTCGTCCGATACCGGCAACAGCAATTGTACAAGCGACTTCACGGCCCACCCCCGGGAAATGCGCGATCAGTCAATGATGACCGCTTCGACCCGTTGATTGACCCGATCGGTAGGTCTTGTGCCTTCGATCGGTTGCGAACTTCCATACCCTTCGGAAACCAACTGCTCCTCAGAGATTCCTGCTTCGATCAACGCGGCACGCACCGAGGCCGCGCGATCCTTTGACAGCGGCAAATTGATTTTCTCTCCGCCTGTCGCGCTGGCGTGGCCTTCGATCCGAAGCTTGAGAGGCTTGCCGGCATTCTTCGATTCTTCAAGAACCTGGACCAGGCTGGCAATCTCCGACTTCGCATCGGAAGTGAGCTTCGAAGAGCTGGTCGCGAAAGTCACGAACAGTTTGGCGCGGCCGCTGACCTTTGCCTTGACCTCTTCGCTTGCCTTGACTGCTGGTGCCGCAGTCACGCCGCGGCCAGCAGATCGCAACGCCGGGGTTCTGCCTACCCGACGGGTGGCGCGCGCCGAGTTATTTGCCGTAGATACTTGACGCCTCGTCGTCGGACGCGTCGCAGCGCGAGTGGTCTGTCGCCTAGCTGCGCGAATGTCTGCCGAGCCCATCAGGCCGCCGCGGGCCTCCTGACCACCGAGAGTTTCGTCCACCCGCTCATCTTCCGCCTGGGCTACCTCGCCACAGATATCGAGCAGTTCGCACCGCATCTGAGCAACTCGCTCAGGGTTTGCAGATTGGGCCACAGCTGCGCTCGGAGCGCCAATCGCAACGGCGGCAACAATAAGAGAGACCGGAAATTTCATCACACAGCTCCACAAGAAGTGCCTCCCCCACTCCGGGGAGCAATAATTCTAGATGCGGCCGACGGAGCTCTTTTCGGCTCCCGTTCTTGATGAAAGAACTATCACCTTGTCTACCTAGACACAAGTTGAACCAGACACTTGCGGGTGTGCAGTTTGGTGCTGTCCCGAAACAAGCCAGAAGGCTCCGAAGAATAAAGAAATGCCCGAGCATGCAAACAGGCCGGATTCGATGGCCAGCACCTAAGCCCATGAACTTAAACAGATCCTCCAGATCGTGAATCCGAGATCGGGTGCCTGAGAGTGCGACCAATAGAACGGTTCGTGCTTGGCCCGGAACGCCTTCGAATCTCGCGTCTTCTGGAGGATTGGCTGCCTTGACTAGCCGACGCTCCCCTTGTGAAGACGAATCGCCCGATACCCTGTCGCAGTCGCGTGTCTTCAGATTAGGATTCTCTTTGCTTGTGGTTTAAGGAGCTTATTGCTTAATTTGTCCGGGATCGAGATGCGCATTCATCTCGTCCATTCGGTAAAGGCGCAGAAGCGTCTCCGGGTCGCAGGATTGTAAGACGGTTCAGGGAGCACCGGGAATGACGTCCGAATTTCGCGAGGCAAAACTCACAGCTGGCCTGGGTGGCGAGCAGGTGGAATTCATCACCCTGACCGCTTCCGAGAATTTGTCAGAACCATTCAGGATCGAAGTTCAGATCGCTGCCACGCTGGGCGAGATCGATCTCGCGCCCCACCTGGGGGAGAACGTGGCGGTGGCTCTGTTCGAAGACACCGACGAAGTGCGGCATTTCAATGGCACTCTGGTCGAGGCGCATCACCTTCATGAAGACGGCGACGGGTTTTTCTACAGCCTGGTTCTCGCGCCTTTCACCCACTTCATCGACAACCGGCGCAACTACTCGATCTTTCAAGAAAAGAGCGTCATCGATATCATCAAGGAGGTGTTCCAGAACGCCGGGATCAGCGATTACGAACTGCGCGTATCGGAGAGCTACGAACCCTTCGAGTATTGCGTCCAGTACGGCGAGAGCGACTTCAACTTCCTTTCCCGGCTGATGGAGCAGGAGGGGCTTTATTATTTTTTCGAGCACTCCGAGCAAAAGCATTTGATGGTGATTTGCGACAAGGCCAGCACTCACAAGCCGGGCACTGTCGAAACTCTGGCATTCAATGCCGCCGCAACGACAGGGCAGTCATACAAGGCCGGAGAGAGCCTTGGAGGGCACCATATCCTCGAGAGCTGGGTTGAGCGCGTTTCGAGTACCGGACACGAGAAGGTTTCGCTTCGGGACTATGACTTCAAGAAGCCCGCAAAAGCGGTGGACGGGAATGCGACCGATAACTCAGACCACCCCCAAGACAAGAATGAGCACTACGAGTACCCGGGACAGTTCATCGACCAGGGTCGCGGCAAACGTCTGAGCAAGGTAAGGCTCGAGGAGTTTCGCGCGCTACGGCAAACCTATCTGGGCAAGACGTCCGCCAAAGGCGTGTGCGCGGGAGCGACCATCAAGGTCGAATATCACCCGACCGAACGCCTCAACGGTGAGTATCTGATCGTTTCCACTCAGCACGCGCTGCAGTCGGCGGCCTACAACACCAGCGCCGGCGAAGCGGACAGCGACTTCATCAGCTTTGTCGCGATTCCCGCCAAGACGCAGTATCGCGCCGAGCGGCGCACAGAAAAGCCGCGAGTTGTCGGGGTCGAATCCGCAATAGTAACCGGGCCTGCGGGCGAGACCATTTTCACCGATGAGTATGGCAGGATCAAAGTGCGCTTTCATTGGGATCGCACCAACTCGCCCGACGAGAAATCGACGTGCTGGATCAGGGTTTCCCAAACCGGCGGACTCGGCAACCTCATCCTGCCACGGGTCGGGCACGAGGTGCTGGTCGATTTCCTCCACGGCGATCCCGATCAACCCGTGATCACGGGACGTGTGTTCAATCAGGAGCATATGCCGGTTTACGACCTGCCCGCCAACAAGACACGCGCTTTGTGGCGGACGCTCACCTACGGTGAGCAAAAAGCCTACACCGATGCCCAGGATCTCGACACAGGCGAGCCCAAAGCCAACGAAATCCGGTTCGAGGACAAAGGCGGCGAGGAAGAAATCTTCGTCCATGCCGAAAGGGATATGAACGTCCGCATTCGCTACGATATGACGCGGCATGTCGGCCACAATGAAGAAATCAAGGTGTTCTACGACAGCGATCGGTACGTGAAGAACGACGAGAAAGAGAAGATCGACGGAAATCGCGAGTACGAGCTGAAAAAGAACGAGAAAAACACGATCACCGAGGGCAACCGGACAACCAACATCAAGAAGGGCGACGATACGCTCAAGGTTGATATGGGCAATATCTCGATCAAGGCCGGCATGGGCAAGATCAAGATCGAAGCCATGCAGGAGATCGAGCTCAAGGTCGGCAACAGTTCGGTCAAGCTGACCCCGACCAACCTCGATGCCAAGGCACTGATGGCCAACTTCAAGGGTGACGCAATGACTGAGGTTTCCGCCGGCGGCATTTTGACCGAGAAGGGCGCTCTGATTAAGATCAACTGATCGGAGCGTCAGGGTTGGTCTTGTCTGCGACCACCCAGATTGATCGCAGGGGAAACGACCGTGACTCAATGGACCATCGTCATGTGGAGCGCAGCGCGTCAGATTGCTGAGGAAGCAAATCTCCCCAACTCTGACTGGCCGGACGAAGGTGTCGAACCACAGGTCTTTTTTGAGGATTTGCGTGAACGCGGCGAATCGATGATGGCCTTGTCTTATGCGGCGGCGGCGCTGCCAAAGCTCGAAGCGATCGACTGGGCCCTGCATGCCCTTCCGCCGCTTGCCGAAGATGACCCGGCATTCGCCCGTCGGCAATTGCTACGCGATGCAGCCTTCCGTTGGGTCGGCGAGCCCGACGACGAGAATCGCCGGGCAATGTATGAGCTCGCCGACTCATCGAGCGGCGAATGGCCGGAGACCTTGATTGGCCTTGCGATCTTCTTTTCTGGCGGTTCGATCGGTCCCGAAGAGAATGCACCGGTGACTGTCGATGCCAATATTTGCAGCAGCCTTATTGGTGGGGCTTTGCAGAGCGCCGTGACCACGCATATCAAGCAAATGCCGGATCTGGTCACACACGCATTGGATTTGGCAGATCAAGTCGCCGCACGCGGTCGAGAGGCCCTCGCCAAAACATGACGCTTACGCTTAAAATCGTGAATCGGACATCGCTGGACAACGGCAGCCCAACCGAATTGGTCTTGAGGGATCGCGGAGCCATCATTGGACGTTCGATGACCTGCGAGTGGGCCTTGCCCGACGACACGAGGACGCTGTCGGGTCGGCATTGTGAGATCCAATACCGCGAAAGCGACTATTTTCTCATCGATGACAGCACCAACGGTACATTTCTGGGAGACTCCCCGGAGAGGTTGACCGGTTCTCACAAGATCGCGCCCGGCGATCGCTTCCGGCTCGGCCCGTACATAATCGAGGCCAGGTTATCCGGGGCCTCGCTTGAGCGGCACCAGGCTGCACAAGCCGCAGATGAAGCGTCGCGCAAGGGCCCCGAGTTTCTGGGCTGGGACGATGTGCCCGGTTCGCATCCTGCCGGTCGGGGTCAAGCCACTCCAGATTTCGCCGACGACGGTGGATGGGATCTCGAAGGGCCAGCGCGCGATCGGTCCTCGCATTGGTCGGAAGATGCAAGCAAGTCCTCGCACGAACCCACGGCCGATGATATTTTCGATACATTTGCGGGATCGAACCAGGTGGATTGGTCCAATGCGTCCTGGACGGTCGATCCCGAATTCGATCCGTTTGCGGTTGGTCCGGAGACGGAAGGCGGAGGATTTGCTCCACTGAAACCTTCCGGGGATCGCGGCGATGCCAGCCTCGCTCCGATCGACCCGGGCAAGCGCACGGACCAAGGCGATGCAAATTTGCCCGATTCGAGCGGCGACCCCTTCGGTGGACCGCTCGATGCCGAGCAAAGGTCTGCGCCAGCCCAAGATCCCTTTGGCGGCCCCTTGGACGATCAGGCGAATGAGCCTGCGCCGTCATCCAACGATCCGTTTGGTGGACCGCTCGACGGCCAGCCGAGCAATCAACCGGCATCCGGCAGCGATCCATTCGGCGGCCCGCTCGACGGCGCGCAGGACGCTCCCCCGACAGGAACTCCTGGCAGTGATCCGTTTGGCGGGCCATTGGATGGCAATCCTGCGGCAAGTCCACCGCCGGATGTCGATACCACCGTCCCGCCGGTTCGATCCGATCAGGCCGCAGCGGAACCAACCGCATACACCACTTCGACACCTCCTCCGGCAGCTGCGCAGACGCATCCGCCTGCGAGCGCGGCAATTCCTGTCGGTTCGCCTCCACCATCGCCCAACACCGCTCCCGACGCGATCTATGCCGCTTTGCTGGGCGCGCTTGGCGTATCTTCGAACCAGGTCGAAATCTCCGAAGAGGAAGCGGCAGCAAAGGCCGGCAGGATGCTGCGGCACCTGCTCGCCGGGCTGATGATCCTCCTTGAAGCCCGTGCTCGTGCGAAGGACGAAATGGGAGCCAGCGCCACACAATTGCGGTTTGACGGAAACAACCCGCTGAAATTCGCGCGCAATGTCGATCAGGCGCTTCAGATGATGCTCAATCCGCGCCTGCGCGGCTACATGGAAGCCGAGCAAGCAATCGAGGATTCCTATCGCGACCTGCAAGCGCACCAGATCGCGACGCTCAAAGCAATGCAGGGCGCGTTGCGCGAGACAATCAACAGGTTCTCTCCCGCTTCCATCAAAGAGCGTACAGAAAGCAGCGGACTGCTCTCCAAAGTCATGCCCGGCCAACGTGAAGCGGCGCTCTGGAAAGCCTACGAAAAGCAGTTCAGCGGCGTCGCAGAGGGTTCAGCCGAGGCATTCCTCGAGGTCTTTTCGAAGGAATTCAGGCAGGCTTACGAGGACGCGGTCAACACCGAATAGCGATCGGAAATCCCACAGCCTTACTGACCGTCAACGGAGAACCACACCGCATCCGCTTTCCAGCCGTTCGATTGTGCACCCTCGCGGAACCGTGAAGCCCAGCTATCGTCGAATTGCGTCCCCGGTCCGACGAGGTTGGCAGGCAAGGCCGATGCACCAGTCAGGACGATCGCGCCATAGCTCTGCCTGCCACTCCCTTCGTATCTGAGTGCAAAAGGCAGGACAAATCCTCCAGCCGTCTTGTTCCCTTGCATCTGGGTTGCGAGGCTTTCGAGCGATTCTCGGGTCGGTTCGAGCGCTTCGATCCCCTCATTCGTGTTCCACCCAAGGAACGCAATTTCTTCGTTGGGCTCGAGATTGTCGATTCGGATGACGACCCGGGCATAATTCTCTTCGGCGAGCGCTGCTCCTTCTGCCAAAGCGATCGCTTGCTGCTTGGCTTCGTAGACGTCTTGCGGAGTGGAGATCAGCGTCTGCTCACTGCGCACGGCCCGCAATGCATCGAGTGCTGCGCAATTGCGCTGGGTAAAGCGCACGACATCGCCGAGATCGATCGAGAAAGAGGCGACACCGGCTTCCTCAAGCGTATTCAGCAAGCTCGTCTGCGCCGCAGCAGGATTGGCGGCCCCGCCGACGAAGCGGGCCGTGTTGCCGCTTGATCCTGCATAAGTCAGCCAGGCGCACTCAACGGTGCTAGTTGCACCTTGCGCCAACCGCTCGAATTCTGGCGAACCAAGTGCGATCGCAGTCGCCTGTCCCGCATCGGGGGCTGCTTGGTAGTCAGCGCCCTGCTCGGCCCGGTCGGTAGGAGGAGGTGCATCGCTGCCGCCGAGATTGGCAATCACAATAACGCCGACAATCGCCAACAAGAGAGCCGCAGCCCCGCCACCGAACAGCAACAGGCGGTTTTGGCTGATGCTGTCGGGCAGCGCTGACTCAAGGCTCGTCATAATCCCCGGAAGGAAACCGCCCGCACTTTCGCCCGCGCTCTGTGGCTCATCGACACTTTCAGAGGCGGCTACGTCGGCGGCCGCAATGGGCGCAAAACCGGTACCAATCGCCGCGCTCGCTCCATCGCCGAGCCGTAAGTTGAACTCGGCCATCGACTGAGGACGATCCGCCGGATCGGGCTGCAAGGCCATTTCAAAGGCGGAATGAAAGCGCGGGGGCAGGTCGGAAAGATCGGGGACAGATTGACGCTTGCGAACCGCATCGGACAGCGATCCGCCCATGTCGGAAGGCTTGCCAGCCGCCAATGCTCGCAAGGTGAGCGCAAGGCTGTAAATGTCGGACCATGGCCCAACGTTACGGTCGTATTCGCCCAGCTGTTCCGGAGCGACATATTTCAGCTTGCCGGCGAATCCGTCACCAACGATTGTGGCCCCGCTGTCGGTTGCGTCCTTGGCAATGCCGAAATCGATGATCTTGGGTCTGGCTGGATCACCCTCGGCCAGCAGGATATTGTCGGGTGCAATGTCACGGTGGATTGCCCCAAGGCTGTGGGCCGTGCCTAGCCCCGCTGCCAGCTTCTGCGCGAGATCTGCGAATTCGTCATCGGAAAGACTGATCGAACCGAGCCGTTCCTCCAGGCTCGGACCATCGATGAATTCCGTGACGAGGTAAGGCCGTCCCTGATCGTCACGCGCCGCCATGCGATAAGGAACGATCGCTTCATGATGCAGCCGTGTGAGCATTTCCGCTTCTTTGGCAAACATGGCCGCGACCAATTCGTCCTGCGCCATATGCGGGAGCATGACCTTGATGGCGACACGCTCGGCCGGCTGGTGCACATTTCGCGCTTCATACACCTCCCCCATGCCGCCTCGAGCGAGGAAGCGTTCAATCTTGTAGATCCCATTGAGGACGTCGCCGTGCTCGAATTGCTGGTCAGACCGTTTGGCAGCCGGAGGCGGTGGCGGTGGCGGTGGTGGCGTTTTCGCCGGACCAGCCGGGGGCGACGGGGAAGGCGCTGAAGGCCGAATCTCGGTCGGTTCGTGTCCTGAAGGCGTAGGCGCTCCAGCCGGGTCCGGGCTCGGTGTCGGGCCCGGAGTTGGAGTACCCCCACCCTTCGGCTGGTAGACTGTACGATCTTCGTCGTCAGGATCGTTGCTCATGTGTCGATCTGTCCGATTTCGACCACAATCGCAGTCACGTTGTCTGGAGCCCCATTCGCATGGGCGCGGGCGATCAATTGCTCTACAACTTGCTGCGGATCCGGCAATGACATGATTTGCCTAATTTCGTCGTCTGGCACAGGGCCACTCAAGCCATCGCTGCAGAGCAGAAAACGGTCGTTGGGCTCCGCTTCGTCATGGACAATATCCACTTGTACTTCAGGCTCGACGCCCAGCGCGCGGGTCAAGACGTGCGACATCGGATGACCCTTGGCATCTTCAGCCGACAGAATGCCTTCATCCAGCAGATCCTGCACATGTGTGTGATCCACCGTCAGCTGGAAAAGGCCTCCGCTGCGAAAGATATAGGCGCGGCTGTCACCAACCCAAACGGCGGCGAACCGTTTGTCCCGCAGCAAGAGCCCGACTGCTGTCGTGCCCATCTTGGAAATGTCTTTCTTCGCGGCCACTTCGGCAAGCACCGCATTGACGGTATGGATCCGGTCGGCGACCGTCGTCACCGCGTCTTCGAAATCCTCAGGCACCTCGAACCTGTCGAACGCCGATGCAGCGGTTTGCGATGCCAGCGCGCCGTTCTCGTGTCCCCCCATCCCGTCAAAGACCAGCCACAGGCCCTCCGGATCATTGGCCAGCATCGAATCCTCGTTATGAGCGCGGACCAGACCGGTATCGGTCTTCCCGAAGCTCTTGAAAGCGTAGCCGATCATGCAAAATGCTCCCGCATCTCAGACCAGCTTGGGACATCGCTTGGGGAAGGCAAGGTCGGTTCTGCACCGTCGGGCAAGAACCAGTCTCCAGATTCGTTGCGTGCATCCTCTGACACGTCACCGGAAAGTGCGCCGAGCTGTTCATGCAGAGCATCGGCCTTCGCCGCACTCTCCAGGGCAGCTATCAGAGTGTCGTAGATGTCCTGAATTCGCACGTTTGCCGAGCATACCGCAAGGATCGGAAACCACCGTCCGACTGCATCGACGCTCGGCATGAATACGGCGTTGCTCGATGATCCCTCGAACAGCCATGGCGCAGCGCTCTCATATGCGGCTTCGAACCGATCCGCGAGATCTTTGCGCGCCAACTCGATCCACTCGCTCATCCACATATCCAACGACTCGCGAAGCCCGTAGTCGACGCCCCGAGCGAGGAAGTCGCCATGCCCCGGAAGCTTTCCGATGATGGCTGGCGGCTGAATTCTACCTCCAATTACAGAGTCTGCGGACACTGAACCGACCATAGGCCGCCTCCGCTGAACGGGTTCTGATCTTCTGGAAACGAAATCACGAACGTGGCCCGGCCGGGGCCAGGATTGAACACAGCCTCGATCTCGGTTTCGGACAGATTGTTGATGCGCGCCCGGTCGAGCACACGGAAAAACGACCACGGTCCCTGCTTCGTATCGCGGAAGATCACTTCTTCCATGGGGTCGAGACCTTCGATCCCCTGGTTCTCATAGATCTTGATTTCAGAGGATTGGACCATCCCGCCGCCAAGCTGCCACACAATCTGCCGCGCAGAGTTGCCATCCATATCGAACTGCAGCGGAATGCCGCCAGTGATCAACTCAACCTTGCTGACCTTGCTGCCGAGTTCCGATAGCTCGATCCCGAGCGGAATACCTTCGTTGAGCGCTCCGGTGAGCGCGCTGGCTTTCTGAAAATTTCCGGGCGTTGCCGCACTGAAATTGGAAGCCACCGGATCGTCGCTTCTCCAACGCCAGTAATCTCCGCTGCGATCGAGATACGGCTCCAGATCATTGCTCACAAACCGGGTGACATCGCCGCCGCTGCCAAATGCCGAGCGAACATCGCCGACACTGGCGTCCGCAGAGGCACTGCCGTCGAACGGGTATTTCCCGGTAACGGCTTGCTCGCAGGAGGCCAGCACCTGATCCGAGTAAGTGCCTGAGGTCTGGTCGGACAGAATGCTGGTTCCCGTCTCGGCCCCTCCTCCTGCAACGTCCTGAGCGAAGTCCTGTACAAGGTCAGGCACTTCAAGCGCCGCAGTCTCCAACGGCGCAAGCGCCTGAGCGAGCTGCTGACCGGCGCCCCCAGCCGTTTGCCCCGGTGCCCGCGAAGCACGAACCTGGGTAAAGGTCTGGCGCACCACATCGATGAAAGCATCGATCTCGCCGGGCTCTTCCCCGTCCCCGACCCACTCGTTCACTCCGCGAAAATGCTGCGCAATTTGTGCGTCGGCAGTCAGTCCACGCGGGCCATCGGATGCCCCGCCCAACCGCGTCGCAGCTCGGGCGAAGCGATTGCGATTGATCTGCTCTTCGAGCATCCGCCCGCCCTCTTCCTCGATCGAATTGTCGAAGGTGGTGTTCTTGCGGACCTCTTCGAGAACCAGTTTCAGCGGCGACACGCCTTTGGTGAAGGCGCTGAAGGCGCGCGGATCGTTGAAGTAGTCGGCTGCCTTGAGCGAATCGATAACACCCTGCCATTGCTCAATATATTCGTTGGCATAGGCACCGGCGATGCCGCCATCGAGGTTGTTCAATTCGCGTTGAATGCTAGCCGTCTCGGCATCCTCACCCAAGACCCACAATTCGTCGCGCAGGTCGCCGCCGATGAGCTCTTTCTGCAGACGATAAGTGTTGAAGCCGTCCAGCGTGAAGAAGAATGGAACCTGCTTGCCCATCACCTGGTCGGGGTTCGCAAACGCGGCTGCGTCGCCGGGCTGAAGGATGTCGCCCATTTGCCAGTCTTTGGTCGGGTCGGCAGCCTTGGCTCGCATGATGACATAGGCACGCTGGGCGAGGCTCATGGTGCCGACACTGGCACGCGAGGCGGCCACGAGGTCAGCGTCAAGCGGCGCACGTTGTCCAGCCCAGCTCTGTGATATGTTTGGATCCTCGATCAGAGCCTTTAAGTGGTTGTTGAGACGCCCTCTGATGCTTTCCAATTCGGCGCCGGGATAGACTTCATAGGCCCAATCGCGACCGATATATTCGGTTACAGCTTCGCTATCGATCTTCCCCTCCGGCGCCGCTCCGCCGAGCATCAGATAGACCTTGAGAGGCTCATAAAGCGCGACCGGGTTGTTCACTTCCTGCCGCATCTTCTCTTCCAGCCGCAGGATTATGCGCGGTAGCAAAATGCGCCTGAGAGCCGCCTGATAGACTTCCTCGTTGCGCCGGCTGAGACCCCATTGGAACAGTCCCCAGCGCATCCAGAATGACGGGCCGCCTTCCTGCCGCGCCGCATATCCCTCGGGCAGGTTTCTCAGCTGATCCAACAACGGCACCAATTGCTGCAGCGGCGTATCGGTTGATCCCACACGGCCCAGATCTGCGCGCTGGGCGTCACGCTCCTGCTCGATCTCTGCAGCAGCCAGTTCGGTCTGGTCCTGGAAGTCGCGATTCCCGAAGAAGCTGACGGTCCACAAGGCGACAGCAGCAAGACCGAGAGCGGCAATGCCTCCAACCATGGCCGTCAGACGGACCTGACGTTTGCGCAACACCACCGAGTCAGCGACCGGCAATCCCGCTTCGCCGAACGCCACTTCGGTCAGCAGCCGGTTCAGGAAGTAGGCCTTGCCTCCTTCCTGGGCTGCCGGATCGTCGCGGCTGTAGGCCTGCGAAACGCCCTGAAGGATGCGGTCGATGGCGCTGCCATCCTGCGTACCGGAGGTGATATAGAAACCCCGCAGCTGGCCGCTCGGGCGATCCTCATTGACAAACGCGCCTTCGACCAGGCGATGCAAGGCAGGACGCAGCGCATGCAGCTGACCGGGGAAACCAAGGATCAGACCCCTCCGGCGAATGTCCTTCTCATCCTCCAGGCGTTTGGGTGTGCGCGCAGCAATGTCATTGGCGAACTCGTCAAACGCGCTGGTAACGTCGTCGGACGAGAACCTCTTGTGCTTCCAATCGAAGGTATGGCCGACGACCGCCCTACGCCCTTCGACATCGAGGTCGCCAAAGAACTCGGTCAAGCCAGCGAGCAGATCCGCCTTGGTGATCAGCAAATAGACCGGCAATTCTGTTTGCAGCGTTTCGCGTATTTCCCGCAGGCGCCGCCGGATTATTGCCGCATGTTCATCAATGACCCGCACGTCACCGCGCTGCAGATCGTCCGCCGGAATGGCGACGAATATCCCGTTGATGGGCTCGAACTGGCGGTGCTTCTTGAGCATTTCCAGCAGCCGGGTCCAACCGGCGCTGTCGACTTCACGATCGGAATCCTGAGTGGTGTAGCGTCCGGCCGTGTCGACCAGCACGGCTTCCTCGGCGAACATGAAATCAAGATTGCGGGTGCCACCTGTACCCTTCATCGCTTGATCGGCGAAGGGAAACCGCAATCCTGAATTCAGAAGCGCCGTCGTCTTTCCGGCACCTGGAGGGCCGATAATGACGTACCAAGGCAGCGAGTAGAGATAATTGCGCTTCTTGCCGCTGACCTTGCGCAATTCCTTGAGCGCCTCGGCCATCCTTTCCTGAACGGCTTCGGCCTCCTCGTCGCTCGGATCTGGTCCGGCCAGTTCCTTGGCCAACGCTTCTTCCGCACGCTTTGCGCGCCAGCGACGGATGAAAAACCATAGCAGCCACAATGCGACAAAACCGCCAGCAAAAGTCAGGCGCACCCAAAGCGGCTGCATCCATTCGACAAACAGGGGCAAGCCGACCGAGCACAGCAAGATCAGCAACAGGATTATGCTGATCGAGATTGTCCACCAGCTCGTGAAGAACTTTTTCATGTCTGCTCTCCCGCCTGCCTCCGCCTACTCGCCAAGCTCGACGACGAACTCCACTCGCCGGTTCTGCGCTTTCCCTTCGGCGGTGTCGTTCGAGGCTAGCGGCACGGTGTCGCCCAACCCGGTCACAGTGACCCGAGATGGATCGGTCAATTGCCCGCGAACGATCTGTGCGACGGTCTCTGCGCGCGCGGTGGACAAGGCGATGTTGTCCGGGAACTCAATGGTAGAAATCTTGTCGGAGTCGGCGTGACCTTCCACTGTGACGGGGCCATTCTCGACCTCGATCGCTTGGCCAATCCGGACGAAGATATCGGAGCGCCCTTCCGTAAGCTGCTTGGAGGCTGGTTCGAACAGCGTGCCGATTGTTGTTCGCACGCGATTGCCATCAACGGTAACCAGCCCTTGCGCGATCTCAGGAGCGAGGAATTGGCGGAGGCGGGTCTCGGTCGCGCTGGGCGGCAGCTCAAGCGGGGCGGCATTGCGGCTCAAGGCAATCGGCTCTTCCTTCAACAGTCCAGCTACGCGATCATATGACGACGATCCGCTCGCCATGAGCGCGAGAAAGAACATCAGGAAGATGAGGAAACACAGCCCGGCCGCGGCTGCCGCGACCAAACCCACGATGCTCCAGAAATTGTTGGGTTTGCGCGGTGCGTCTGCGCCTCTCCATTGCGTCACCATATCGCGCTCTGACAGGCTGCGGACATGCTCGAGAGCGCCGACAAGATTTGCGCTCACTTGCTGACGTTTGCTGAACCCGTCGGGCATTGAGCGAGTGCGCCCCTCAAAGCCGGTTGCTATGCAGGCATGAAACAACTCGATCAGGTCACGGTTCTTGGTCGGATCGCGCAGCATCTCTTGCGTGAAATCCCAAAATCGATCGCCGCCGATGCTCTCGCGGAAGAAAGTCACAACCATGTTGCGCTGCGCCCATTGCGCGCCACCACCACCAACACCGGGCAGGTTTTGGGCGATGTCGTCGACGGTCGCGCAAACCGCATATTTCGCGCGTTGGCGCACACCTTCGCTATAGATGGGTTGGATTGCGGACTCGAACTTTCCGATGGCTTCGCGCGCACGGCGATGGAACTCGCCCATCGAAATTTCCCAACGGCCCGATTGCAGTGCCGCCGTCATCGCCAGCACCGGCGCAGCATAGGCCATCATCGGATTGCGGTCGTCACGCGGCTGCGGCGCAGGCGGGACTGTGTCGTGAAACTGCTCTTCGCGAATATCCAGCTTCGCATTGGTGGGTGGCGGAGCCTGCGCGGGCGCGCCAAACGGATCGTTGTCCATCGGCTTGAAATTGCCGCCAGACGCGGGCGGAGGAGGAGGCGGTGTTCCAGCCGGCGCAGGTGCGCCCCAATCATCCGTGCTGCTGAAGCCTCCAGCAGGCTGTTGCCCGCCACCATCGCCCGGAGCACCGTGAGGAGTGGAACCGGAACTGCCGCCGCTCTTGCCCCTCAGCGGTGAGGGGCGAAACACCGTCTTGTTCCGGTCGTCCCCGCTCATTGCTTCTGCTTAACCGCCCATAGTTCGAGTTTCAGTTCCGGCCAGTCATCCGCCACGAAAATCCCCATGGCCGGCGCCTCGTAGATTTCGGCCCAGTCGGCCGCGCCGCGATCGAGCTCGAAGTAGACGTAGCCCGGCAGCACATGGAGCTGTGTCGGCGGGGTCGTCGTGTGCCGCAATCCAACACCTGGCTGGAGCTGGTTGGCCACCAGTTCTCGCATCTTCGTGTTCGGTCCGATCTTGCAAACCGATGGGAATCGCTTTCGAATATCTTCGAGCGACTTGGTCTTGTCGGCGACCGCGAGATACACATAGCTTTGCTTGAGCAGGGCACGGTTCTTGATGACATGCATGTAGGAACCTGGTCCGCGGGTATCGAGATCGAGCGGTTCGACCGAGCGATCGAATTCGCCGGACAACAGAGTCTGCAGCAGATCGATCACCGGATCAAAACAGCCTTGGAGGTTTTCGTGATCGTATTCCGGCAATTCCGGCGGTCGGCGTTCCTTGCGCGTCAAAGTGGATATCTCGCCGGCCATCGCCACGAGATTTTCGAACATCCTCTCAGGATGTACCGACGGCATTGTGACCAAGTGCCGCAAGATCGCCGCCCAGCGATTGAGCGATTGCAGAAGCAAGAAAGCGCGGTAGGTGTCTTGGCCGCCTTCGGTGGATTCAGCTGCGCGAAGTGCCAATTCGCCCACCATTTGGTCCGAACGACCGATCAGGTCGGACAGTGCGCTGCGAAGCCGAGACGCGCGCACATCGACCGCCGGCGCGATAAATCTGTCGTCGA
This sequence comes from uncultured Porphyrobacter sp., assembly GCA_964550495.1. Classification (GTDB taxonomy): domain Bacteria; phylum Pseudomonadota; class Alphaproteobacteria; order Sphingomonadales; family Sphingomonadaceae; genus Erythrobacter. Next base: position 25,289 of record CAZJZO010000029.1, read on the forward strand.
AAATCAGCTTCTTGCCCGAAACTTCGCGTACGCGGGCCACTCCGAGCAACAACCGCCCATCGGTCTCATCGGGTGTCATGCCAAAACGCAGGTTGGGCGTCCCGGTTTCGATTGCCTCAATCGCACGGTCGGTCGAGAAATTGTCGCTTGCCTGAGTCTCGGTGACCGAGAAACGCGCGTCGAGCGATCCGGCCTCGGATTCGGCAAATTCGATCGCCCCCGACTGACGGGGCGGCAAAGTGATATACACATCTGCATCACGAACCTGCGCGCTCACGGCCAGCGGCTCCGGCGGAGGTTGATCGCCCGGGATCGAGAACGGAGTCCCATCAGGCATGATGCCCTTCGCCGATTTGATCGCGAACTGACCGAGTTCGGCAAGCCCCGCATCGATCTCGACTTCCGAGAACCCCCACGAATAGGGTTGCGTCCAGTCGTGGCGCGCGCCGACAAACGATTCCATGAACCGGTCCTGCGCCTGAAAATGTTGGGGCCGAAGGAACATGCCTTCGCGCCAAGCAACACGATTGCGATCGCTCATGCCTTGCTCCCCCTTTCCCGAGCAACTAAGCATACCGGACGGGTCAGATAAAGCACGCTATTTGGCCTCACGGTGATTTTTCTTTCGCAATTTGAACCTTGGACGCGTGGGGGATGGAGCGGGAAGCAACTTCTTTTGACCCTAAGACCTGGGTGGACCCGAAACCGGTTTCCGCCCCGAAAGAACCTGAGCATCCCACTCCTTCCGGGTGGGATGCGAAGAGCCTGGCTAGGATCGTCACACCGATAGTGTTGGTCTTGGCGACCGCCGCCTATCTTTTCTGGCCTTCCGGCGGCGGAGGTGAACCTGCCGAAGCGCCAAGCGCCACTTCCAGTCCCGCCCCAAGGCCTGAGCCCACGCCCACCACGTCGGTGCGCATTATCCAGGTGCGTGGGGTCGATGACCTTGGCTTTTCTCTCGAAGCGATGGGCGTGCCAACCGGAGACGCTTTCACAATTGCCGAAGAAGCGATTGCTGCGCTCGGAACGCAAGAACAGATGCGTGTCGCAATCGAGCTCGCTGGCCAGGGTGACGAAAAAAGCGTTCGCACCATCAGTGCCGAGCTTTCCAATGGCACTGCGGTCAAGCTGACACGCCAGGCTGACGGAACTTTCGCGCGAGAGAACATTCTTGATGCCGCATCGACTCGCGTTCGTTCGGTCACCGGCACAATCAACCAGAACACGTTCTACGCTTCTGCTGTGGAAGCCGGCCTGCCGGACAGCCTGACGACACCTTTCGCCAAGGCTTTCTCGTTCGATTTCGATTTCCAGCGCGAAGTGGCGATAGGCGACACGTTTTCGGCCACTTGGGAGGAAACCGTCACCGACAGCGGACGCAATACTGCACCGCCCAAATTGCTCTACGTTCGCCTCAATACCAGCAAGGGAACCAAGACCTACTACGCTTTCACCCCTCCCGACGAGACGGAGCAGCGCTGGTTCGACGAAAGTGGCCAAGGCAATGAACGCGGACTGATGCGCACCCCGGTCGACGGCGCGCGGATCACCTCCAAATACGGGTACCGCACCCATCCGATTTCGCGCGCTCAGCGCAAGCACAACGGCGTCGACTTTGCTGCCCCGACCGGCACGCCTATCTATGCCTCGGGCGATGCCACAGTCGCCTTCGCTGCTCCGCGTGGCGCCGCAGGGAACTTCATTCGCCTCGACCACGGCGAAGGCATGCAGACCTGGTACATGCACCTCAACGCCTTTGCCGAAGGCCTCACCGTCGGCAACGCTGTTAGACAGGGTGAAATCATCGGATATGTCGGCACCACTGGTGGATCCACCGGTCCGCATTTGCACTACGAGATCAGGATCAATGGCGAACCGCTCGACCCGCTGACCTTCGAAACCTCCGAGGTCGAAGCGCTCGTGGGTGAAGCGCTGACGATGTTCGCGACGCAGCGCGATTCGACGAACTCCGCCAGGGACGAGGCCGAATAGACTAGACATGTCAGGCCTGCGTTTCCGATGCCCTGTCGGCGGGCTGAGACAACGATGACTGTACACCTCCATCCCAATGGTATCGGCGCCGACCATCGGCACCCAGATCGGCAATCACGACCTCGACCTTCTCGAAGAACGGGCCGGTTTCCTCTTCCGTGCCCTGTTCTGCGAATGTGACAAACACGCGGGGATCCCAGAACCGGAACAACACCACATCGCCAAGCGGCAGCCGTGCGGTCGTGAACCTTCTGAAGTGACGACGCAGCGCCTTGAACTCGAGAGTGGATTGGCAAACGATTCCCCAGAACCGCCCCGGTTCGTGCTTCCGCCAGAGATCCGGCAACTGCTCGCCCTCAATCAATTCGACCAGATATGGCAGCGCCGCACGCGTTTCTGGGGAATAATCGTCTTCGTATAGGCAGGCATGGCGCGAGCATTCCGAGATGACAGGATAGAGCCGCGGATCGGCTGCACCATCAACTATTGCAAACCAACCCGACACGCCCGAACTATGCGTCGCAAAGGCGGCAGAATGGCTTGGCCAGTTTGTGTGCGGCGATCATCGCCTTGGCTTGCAGATCGGGCGCGCTGAAGGGCACCTTGCTCGACATTCCCATACCGGCGCCGGCTCCACCGCCACCGGCATTTGCACCATCGCCAATCAGAACAGTAGGTGCGCCCATGACAATCACGCCGCCATGCGCGGTCATGTCTCCCAGCCGCGCCGCTGGCAAATTTCCGACCAAAACCGTCATGGAGCCTTTGACGATCACATCCGGAGGGCCGGCGCAAACACACTGATCGGAAACACGGGCCTGCGGCATCATGACGGTCAGGACGTTGGGCTGCCCCTTGATGATTGGTCCGCCCACATGTGGCACCGGCCCGGGATTGACCATCGGGCAAGTGTGCATGTCAGTGATACGGGCGGCGGGGGGCATGTCGTGTTCCTCTTAAGTCTTGTCCCTGGCAAGCATTTGGTTGTCAGCCAGCCTGATCAAGCATCCGGTTATCGGTGTCTCCGACAACAAAAAAACTTCCCCAAAAATAGGGATGCGAGGTGGCCGCATGATTAATCATCGATCGCTGAGCCTGGTTGAGCGCGTTGGCAATATCGTTTGTCCGACCACTGCGATAAAACTCGCGCATGAATATCTCGCTCTCGCCCGTATTGGGAGTCTGCCAATAGGTCGCCATCACCGCGCGCGCCTGGGCAGCAAAGAACGAACGCACCAGACCTTCCAGGGTCGAGCCGGGTTGGGAATCGCCATTCAGGCGCGCCGCACGTTCGCCGATCGCAGAAGCGGTCTGACAGGCCGAAAGCACAACCAGGTTTGCGTCGAGTTTCAGTCGAGCAATCTCTTCAAAATCGAGGAGCAAGTCAGATTCCCCGTCCTGACCAAAAGACGTCAGAAGAGCTGCGGGCGACTGCAAACAGCCGAACATGCCTTCGGTCAGGCCATGCGTGGCAAAGTGAAGAACTTTGTACTGTCCCAGATCGCCTCCCTCGGACCCGCGCCCGAGGACTGCCGTATCGGTGAAGGCTGCGTCACTGACTAATGTCGGGCCGTCGCGAAGTCCCAATGCTTCGGCGGCATAGCCAATTTCATCCGACGGAATCGGACTGAAGCGGCGGCTAAGGCCTGCCAATTGCGCAGGCGTAATCAGGCAATTGCCGATCTTGATCTGGTCCCCGGATCTCGGGACACTTGTGATAGGCTGTGGTGACGCGAAGCCGATCAAATCGCGCGTAGCTTCAGATTCGGGAAGATTGCGAGACACGATGAAACTGCGTGGCGACATCGCCACAGAGGTCGGCATGCGGGTCGCGAGAAACTCGATTTCGCTGTAATCGAAACGATCTTCCTGTTGCGTAAATCTTAGCGCGTCCGTGCGGCCACTGACCAGGACGGAGGCCGGCAGGCCAGCCAGAACGGTTCCGCCGTCCACGACAAGCTCTTCCTTGGTGCGGAGCGTTTCGTCGACTTGTCTGAACAGGTTCTGATACAGCAAGCTGGCAAATTCGACATTGAACTCGGTCAAGTCGCCACGCGCAATCTGACCGTCAATCGAAGCGCGTAACTCATTCGTGAAGAACAGCAATTCTTCAACCGTCGCGCCCGGACGAATGGTTTGGGCATTGTCTTTCTCGACCAGCATGCCGAACACCCGGTCGCCCATTGCCGCAAAACGAACATACGCTTCGCCGGGACGCAGCACAGCTTGCAGGTCTGCCAACTCGGCCGGTCTGCTCGACACCTGGCTTAGCCGAGATTCGCTCTGCAATTCGGCATCGAGTTCGAAATAGGCCGACTGCAATTGCACCCTGCGGCCTTCGAATTCATCAACCGGTTGCCCCAGTTCGCGCGCATCCTCGATGTCGAGGTCGATCTGACTTATCTGACGAAGGAGATCGGTCTGTTGCCGCCGTTTGGAACCAATGCCTGCATCCTGGGCCACGATATCCTGCAACGCGCTGAGCTGTCGGGCTGCGCCGGTCTCACCGACAATCTGCAAGACTTCGAAATAGTCGGCGGCAGCCTCTGCATCTCCAGCGCCGATCTTTTCGGCGAGCTGATCAAGATACGGTTGCAGCAGCGAGGTGGAGAAGCTGGCGCTTTCTTCGCGGGCATCGACCAAGACCTGCACTGCATCGCCATATGCCTGATCGATATCCTGCTGAGAGGCACCCGAGCGAGCGATGAGGGAAGCACGTTCGAGCAGAAGCTCGGCGATCGCCGGATCCCGCCCAGTGCCAGAGCGCGCGAGTGCCCCGCGTGTAAGCTCGGTGATGGCTTCATCGAATGATCCGATGGCGGGGTCAAAATCGCGATTGTACGCCTGGATGCGTCCGGTTTGCCGCAGCAATCGGGCATTTAGCCAAAACAAGCCGTCCTGACGGATCTTCGCTCCTTCGAGCGAAGTCGAAAGGTCTGCCAAGCCAGATTTTGCGACAGAGATCGCGGCGTCCGCCCCGACAGGATTGTCCAGCGCCAATTCCGCAACACTTCTCGCCCAGTTGCCCTGAATGCGCAAAAACGTTTCCCTGAGCGCTTCTTCGTCCGGCAAGGCAATCGATGAGCGGACATCGGCTGCTTCGCCCGGCGCAGAATTGAGACGGACGAGCGTAGAGGGATCATTGAGATCGCGGGCCGAGCCGAGCCCATCGGACGAGAGGAAACCCAAAATTGACCGCGCCGCTTCG
>CAZJZO010000030.1:0-30455 GCA_964550495.1 uncultured Porphyrobacter sp.
TGCAGCAGGCTGTAGATCAGCATCGATCGATGGCCCGCGCTCAAGACGAACCGGTCGCGGTCGGCCCAATCGCGACGCGCCGGGTCGAATTTCAGGTGGTTGTCGAACAAGACAGTAGCGACATCGGCCATCCCCATCGGCATTCCCGGGTGGCCCGAATTGGCGGATTGCACCGCGTCCATCGAAAGCGCGCGAATGGCGTTGGCCATAGGTTGCAGGCGGGCGGCGTCGGTGGTCATGGCCTTGGGCTAGCTCCTGATACCAGCGTCTTGCTGTGGAGGCCCGCCGCAATCCCTTGCGCGCGGGCGATTCGATCCGTGCGGCATGCCATTGCCGAGCGGCCAAGTGAGGTCAAGCTGCGCCCGGCCACCTTCCCCTGCGCACTCGTCCAGCAAATGCGTTCGACCGTGCGAGAGTACTTATCAACAGCTCCCGCCAACGCTTTGCCTACTCACATCTATCTTGGTAAATCCAAGCACCATGAGTGCGAGCAGGATCGAACAGGCTGTTGCCAGGCTAGATGCCGCGATGGAGCGGATCAGCGTCGCGCAGGCCAACCGGCCGGACAAGCCATCAGACCCGGCAGCGTCGGCGCGGGTTATGGCGCTGGTCAACAGCCATGAGAAACTGCGCGAGGAAGTCGCTGATACGCTTGGCGAACTCGATGCGTTGATCGAAGAACTCGAAGGTTGAGACATCCCCGATGAGCGAAGTGAGCATCAAAGTCGGCCCAAAGCCCTACACCATCGTCTGCGCCGATGGCGAAGAGGAGAAGGTCACGGCGCTCGGGCAGTTGATTGACGAGAAATACGCACTTCTCGGCAATACCCGCGCGGTTCAAGAGACGCATAATCTTGTCTTTGCTGCGCTATTCCTTGCTGACGAACTGGACGAAGCGCGAAGGTCGGCTAACGCGACACAGAAGGCCCTGGAAGATGCACAGAAGACCGCAACCGAGGCCAACAAGCGTGCGGCGGACGCCACCGAGACTGCACAGGCGAAGTTTGGTGACAAGTCGTCCGAACTGCAGGCGGAGATAGAGACTTTGCGCAAAGCCGAAGAGCGCGCTCGCGAAGAAGCGAACGCGCTGAAGGTCGAGCTGGCAGAGATGCGCGAGGCCGCAAGCCATCAGCACGATCTGTTCGGCGACGAGAAACAGGAAGAATTGCTGGCCCAGAAGCTCGAGGCGCTGGCACACCGGGCAGAACAAACCGCCGCCGCGCTGGAAGACGCGGCTTGAAGGTCGCCCTCCGGCTGACTAGTTAGACGCTCGGCGGGGCTGCCCGGCACGAGCCGATTGAATATCCCTGAGGCTATAAGCAATCCTAGGGAGCTGTCCCTATCCTGGAACACGGGTTTGTCCCGGGAACCGGGGTATACGGCGCCCACCTGACGTTTAGGCGTCAGAGGATTTCTCTGGCACCGACCCATGGTGGTCCCGTCATCTTGTTTGCACGCCCCATCCGGAGTGCGAATTCCTCGCTCATTGCGATCAAGGATCGCATCGATGCGGGCGCCCGCTCGGGCCAGCGGCCTGCGGGCCGATCATAGGCAATGAGGGCCGCTGCACACTGTGAATACGAAGTCCGAAATGCGGCAGGCATTGCGCAAGGCGCGTCGCGAGCACGTCTTGGCGCAGCCGGACTCTATCCGGGCGCTTCTGTTTCATCGTCCGCCCACTCCGTTGCTCTCCAAGATCGGTCCGAATGCCGCCATCGGGCTGTATCGCGCGACTGAATACGAGGCTCCGAGTTCAGGCTATGCAAGCTTCTTTCACGAGGCCGGGCATACCATCGCGCTGCCCCGGTTCGACGATAAGAATGCAGCGATGGAGTTTCGCCAACACACCGACCCCTTCGCCGAAAGCGATCTCGAACCCGGCCCCTTCGATCTGCTTCAACCCTCATCCGCAGCCGTCTCCGTCGTGCCGGACATTCTGTTTGTGCCGCTGATCGGGTTTACCGCCGACGGTGAGCGCCTGGGACAAGGCGGCGGGCACTACGATCGCTGGCTGGAGGAACATCCGGACCGAATGACCATTGGGCTCGCGTGGGATGTGCAATTGTGTGACGACTTGCCGGTCGAGCCACACGACGTGGCACTCGATGCGGTTGTGACCCCAACACGAATTTATGGGATCGATTGATGCGCGAAACACCGACCTGGCGAATTCCTGTTGGGATTATCGGCCTGTTTATCGGGCTGATGATCTACGGCGTCGTAATCGCGCGCTACGCACCGGGCATTATCGGCCATTGGTCTGGCGGGGCGCAGACGGTCGTCTATGTCGTCCTGGGCCTGATCTGGTTGCTGCCGCTGAAGCGTTTCCTGATCTGGATGGAGACAGGCAGCTGGTCCCCACCGCCCGTCTCCCCGTCTGACAATCCTCCTACCGAGTGAGCCGGTATTCATTGCGGTTGAAGAACTCGCCGTCATCAAATCGTACGTCTTTGCGGGTCACAAAGCTGTCCTTGGCGATCACATAGGTGACCCGAATATCGGCAGGGCGATTGTCGTCACGGCCCTTTGCCTGAGTAACAAGCACCAATGCGCCACCATGATCGACATACCTCGCGGTCAGCTTCATTCCGTTGATCCGGGTGCCATCACGTGAGATCTTCAGACGATCGCGAGCGTTCTTGCTTTCCTCGCCCGGATAGATGAACCCATAGGCCATCGTATGTCTGGTCGGTGCACGGGCAACCATCCTTACGGGAATGATGGAGCGGTCTTCGCGGCCATAGTTCAGATATTCGAGCTCTCCGGTCCAATCCTCACCTTCGATCGGCGCGAAGTCGGCAATGTTAGCCGAGACCCCGGATGCATTGGAAGTGGTGGTTTTCTCTGAAACGTAGTTGGTCCGTGCAAGGGCCTGTGCCCGCTCTAGCGCAGGATCGCGCGCTTCACGAAACGCAGCAACGGTCATCGGCGCTGCAATGTCGGGAGAGACGCCAAAGCCACGCTCGAACTGATCGACATTGTTGCGGTAACGGAAGATCGGCAGCCGCGCCCGAATGCCGCTTTCGGGCAGTGTAAGGATAAACTGGATCCCTGCGGTCGGCCCTTCCGCGCTGCCGCCGGTTGGCTCGCCAATCAGCGTAGTCCGCTCTTGCTGGGCAAGGATGGTAAGCAAGTTGGTGCTGCCGGACGAATTGTTGTTGCTGGTCAGCACGATCAGGCGCCCGTCGAAGGCATTGTCTTCCGGTGTGAAAACAGCTGTCTCGCCGACAATTCCGTCACGCAAAGTGTAGCTACCGTCGTCGTTGGTGATGAAAGCGCGCGGGTCAGGATCGAGTGCCTGGGGTTCCCATGATGACAGGTGCTGCCTGACCCCGCTGAGGTCCAACGTCGCAACCTGAATGCTACGCTTCAGCTGCTGAGATTCTTCGATCAGATAGGCGGCAAGACCTTGCGCTGCGTCCGAAGAACCGCCGCCATTCTCCCGCAAGTCGAGAATCAGCGTGTCGCGTCCCTCTTGCGCCATTGCTGCAAAGATCGGTTCGTAGATCGTCGCTGGATCGACCGGCTGGCGGTAATTCACGAAGGTATCGATCTTCAGATAGCCCGCGCGCTCACCGACACGTCTGAACGCAACCGCATCCTTGAAATTGGCCGCACGCGTACCGCCGAGAGCGGTCCATTCCTTGAACGAAATGCGGGGCACACTGACTTCCCGGGTGACACCCTCGGCATTGCGCACAGTAAGCCGTGCCACTCCCGGAGTGTCCCACAGATACATGCCAAAATGATCGACCGCCCCACCCATGAACTCGAGAGATTGCGAAAGACCACCGGTGCGGGACCATTCGGTGTATCCATCGATGGGAATGAAAGGTGCGACCATCGAGAGGATATCACTGAGCGGCTTGTCATCGATCGTGAGGATCTCGTCTCCACGCGCCAGATCGAGACCTTCTGAAGCATTCTCTATCAACCCGCGTCCCTCGATCACTTGCCAGCGAAACGGGAGGTAGAGCGGCTTGCCGACGCGTTCCGCTCGCAATGATCGCGGAAGCTCGGCCTTGGTGTGATCGCAGCGGATCGTGGTCAACGCCAGTTCCACCGCGAGGTAGAATTCAGGAAGAGAAAGGCTGCCCGATGCTTCTGCCTGCGCGATGATCTTCGCCCACGCAGCGTCCATCTCCTTTAGGCTGGCATAGCGTGTGTAGCCGGGATGGATGCGAGAAAAGGCCTCTTTGGCGAGCATCACGTCGCGGCGAACCTGTTCAACGCTCATTCGGGCGTCGGCAGCCACATAACTGCTTTCGGTGGCCGCTGTTTCGGCCTGAGCAGCACAGCTTGGAACGGTTACGGCGAGAGCGGCGCAGGCGAGAAATAGGGTTCGCATAGGGATCTCCTTGGGTTGCGAGCCCAAGACCAGATTGGCCCGAACCTGTCGGCGCAAATTGCGATTTTGCCGAGGTTTTTTACGAATTGAGACGCCGATACTCGCTCGGACTGACCCCTGCGTGAAGCTTGAACGCGCGATTGAAGCTCGCTTTCGAGCCGAATCCGGACGAGAGCGCGACATCGAGCAAGTTGACCTCTTCGCGCAGCACAATCGGCTTGGCGTGCTCGATCCTCAAGCCGTTCACGAAATGGCTGAAGCTCATCTCAAGGCCTTGGTTGAGCGCTCGCGAAACATAGGCCTGGTTCATTCCGAACCGCCGCGAAAGCGTTTGCAGCGACAGGCTCGATTCCAAATGCCAACCGTTCTCGATCACCTCGGTGCGCAGCCTTTCCCCTTCCGCCACCCAGTCCCGTTCGGCTGCGGTCGCCTCCATCAGTTCCTCGATCGAAATCGCGTCGGGAGCGAGCATCTTGGGGTACGGCTGATTGATCCGCGCAAGCGCTTCCAACGACAACAGCATCACAAAGAAGAGCGCTGCGATATCCCACCAGAAGGCATCGAAATAGGTCAGGCTGAAATTGAGAAAGACGAGCGTTTCGACCAGCCAGATCATTGCAGCAGCGATTCCGAGAAACAGGAAATGCCTGATCCAGGTCGGCTCGAAATCAACCCCGTCAGACCGGTTCGCCTGCAACCACTCGACATATCTGCCGCGCATGCGCCATATTTCGACAAAGGACCACGCACCCAGCACGATCGCTCCGACATTGACGAGCGGTACGACATAGGGCTCGTGATAGGCGTCGTTGAATTCCCACTTGGCACGGTAATCCCCGAGCATGGTGAACCCCCACAATTGATATAGCCAGTAGATCGCTCCCGGAACCAAGAGCAGGAACTGGGACGGGGGCGCGATACCCGCCATCAATTGCCGCGCATGGTAGAGCAGCAAGGGCCCAAAGATCAGCGCAAGGTTGGTCGGCAGGAAAGTCAGCCCCGGCCAGATGTCATAGGCACCGGCAAAGCCTATAATCATCGGAACAGTGTCGATCGCAACCGCCAGGATAAACAGCGCAAACCAAATCGTCGCACGCCGCTCAATGCCCTTGGACCATAGATAGACCTGACCGACGAGCGCGCACAGGATCATCGTCGCCATCGCGACGCTGCGCCAGTTCATGATGAGGTGATCGGGTTGGTCCATCGTCGCCGCCAGCCTGTGCGCAATTGCGAAAGGCGGCGCAATATCGCAGGTACTGAAAGCGTCGCCTCAAATTCGAACAACCAGCGCAAAACGCGCCGAATTTAAGAATTGAGACGTCCGCTGGCGCGATTTTCCTGCTTATGGAGCAACCAGCGAATCATACTCCGCTTCAAGTTCCTGATCCCTCACCCAGAAATCGGTCTTGCGCGATCCGACCAGGACTTCGGCCAGCAAGTCGAAATGCCCGTGCCAACCGGCAAACACACCGACAAGCATGTCGCGCCCCACCACTCCCGAATGGACGAGGTGCAGTCGCGTGCCGCCCTCGGGATGTTCGGCGAGCGAGATCTCGACCTTGCTCGATGTCGAACCGGCGGATTCGAACCAGGTGAACGCAAAACGGCGCGGCGGATCGTATTCCAGGATTTCCCCGCGATGCGTCGCAATCTCCTCGCTTGCGTATTTCTCGGGCGGGTCGCTCTCCGAAAGGCGGCGATGGTCGAATTCGAAAACGATCTCTCCACCGACACGATCATCAGTTGAACCGCCGCAGAACCAAAGCTTGCGCTTTTCCGGGTCGACCAAGAATTGCCAGACCTTCTCCGGTGTCGCGTCGAACCGCCTGGTGAACTCGAGCTGCGCAGGTCCGATCTGTTTGCCATAGTCAGTCATCGCCATCCTCCTTCAATGCCTCTGCAAGCGCATCGAGCCGTTCGTTCCAGAAGCCGGTGTAGTGCTGCACCCAGTCACGCGCGGCAAAGAGCGCAGCAGGCTGCAGCTCGCACACGCGTTCGCGCCCCTGCTTGGTACGCACCAGCAAACCGGCCGATTCGAGCACGCCGACATGCTTGGAAGCCCCGGCCAAGGACATGGCCAGCGGTTCGGCGAGCTGGCTCACGGTCGCCGGGCCGTGCGTCAACCGCTCGACCATACTGAGTCGGCTCGGATCGCCGAGCGCCCGAAACACCGAATCAATTCTCGTGCTTTCATCAACCATATGGTTGAGTAATACCAACTTGAAGCAATAGTCAACCTTTTGGTTGAGTGAATTGACCTTGGTGCCATTGCCACTCCGGCCAAGCTTGCCTAGCCTCGTGCGCGGGAGAGAGAGAAATCCATGGCAACACACGCGGATGCGCGCTTGCAACCGGCCGCCACCCCTTCTGCCCCACCGCCTACGGTTGCGCTCAAACTCGCGCACGGCTTTGGCGCGGCGGCCTTCGGGATCAAGAACAACGGTTTCGACTACTTCTTGCTGCTGTTTTACGGCACGGTGATCGGGCTTGAACCGGGACTTGTCGGCCTCGCAATCTTCATTGCCCTGGCCTTCGATGCCTTGTCCGATCCGCTGGTCGGATACTGGTCCGACAACCTGAAATCGCGCTGGGGACGGCGTCACCCGTTCATGTATGCCGCAGCGCTCCCGGTCGGCCTTAGCTACTTTCTCTTGTGGAACCCGCCCGACCTCTCGCAGACCGGGCTATTCCTTTACCTTACCACGCTTGCGGTGCTGATCCGCACCTTCATCACCTTTTACGAGACCCCATCCTCCGCTCTGCTGCCCGAGCTTTCGCGCGATTACGACGAGCGCACCAGCCTGCAATCCTACCGCCTGTTCTTTGGCTGGAGCGGCGGCAATTTCATGAGCATCCTGATGTTCGGGGTGCTGCTCGCAGGGCCGCTCGGCATGCGCGATCGTGGGGGATTCGAGACCTACGGCATCATTGCCGGCCTGCTGATCTTCACAGCCATCATGGTCTCCGCGCTTGGCACGCACCACCGCATTCCGACACTTTCGAAACCAACCGAGCATTCCGAACCCTTCAGTGCCAAACGGCTGTTCCGCGAGATGTTCGAGACGCTGAGCGAGAAGAGTTTCATCGCGCTGTTTGTCGCGACCATCATCTTTTCGGTCGCGCTCGGCCTCAACACAGCGCTCGCGTTCCTGATGCTCAATTATTTCTGGGGCTTCAGCGAGTTCCAGATATTTATCTGGACTGCGACGGTGTTTGTTTCCGCAGCGCTCGCCTTCTTCATCGCACCGTGGGCCACGCGGCGCTGGGGCAAGAAGCGCGCGACCATCACGCTCGGCCTGTTCGCCTTCACCATCCAACCGGCGCCAGTGCTGCTTCGACTTGCGGGCCTGATGCCCGAGAATGGCGATCCGATACTGTTCCCGCTCATTTTGACGATCAACATCTTCGATCTCGCATTGATCATCGCAGTCCAGACCACAGCCTATGCAATGATCGCGGACCTGGTGGAATCGAATCAGGTCAGGACGGGCCGCCGCACCGAAGGCGTCTACTACGCAGCGATGACTTTCACGCGGAAAACCACGCAAGGTCTTGGCGTACTCGGCGCAGGTCTGATCCTCTCGATCATCGCCTTCCCGGAGCAGGCGGAGCCTGAAAGTGTCCCGCCTGAGACATTGTGGTCGCTGGGCGCCCTCTACGCCCCATCCCTGCTCATATTGTGGATGACCGCGCTCTATTGCCTGTCGCGCTACAAGATCGACAAAGCGCAGCACGAAGCCAATTTGGCTGCACTGTCAGAAGAACAGAACTGAGGAAAATGTCCCAAGTGGCGCGAGTGACGGGACTCGAACCCGCGACCTTCGGCGTGACAGGCCGACACTCTAACCAACTGAGCTACACCCGCGCATTACGGCGGCAGCGCCTCTTGGGAGCAGCGCCAATAGGACCGGGCGCAAATGCTGTCAACAACGCTGCACGACCTTTTTGCCGCTTGGCGCAAAAACCTGTCAGCAGTTCTCGTACTTCCAGTTTCGCTTCTTGCCTTCGCCGATCCATTCGGCAGCTTGGGTAACGCGCTTCGCACGCGTCGTTTCGCGCTTGGCTGAGAGAATCCACTCTATGTAATCGCGTCGCTGAGCATCGGTGAAGCCATCGAACACAGCGCGGGCACCTTCGGTATTGTCAATCCCCGCAACGAGATCCACGGGCTCGTCAGGCACTTCCCTGGGTTTGGGCCTGGAGGTCTTGGCCGATTCCACCGCGACGGCCGATTCCTGAAATTGGACAATCAACTCGTCTTCGGCAGGCAATTGGTCAACGCTGGTGAGCTTGCCGAAATTGCCCATGCCTCCGCCCGCGGTCTCGGTGCTGCACACCATCACGGAAGCGTGCTTCTTGAATGCTGCCATCCCGACCGCGTTCTTGCCCTTCACAGCGAAGTAGGGAACGCCCCATTTGAGCACCTCTTCAGCCTCCGGCAGCGCCCGATGCACAATGTCGCGCACATGCGACAGGATCGGCTGCGCGAAAGGCTGTGCTCGCTCGATATAGGCGTCGACATCGGGATTGCGGGTCATCTCTCCACTCCTCCAGAGGAGAGACTATACCTCAATCCGACAACAGCAAAACCGGAGTTTCGATCAGCTTCTTGATGTCCTGGATAAAGCTGGCGGCATCGTATCCATCGACCACCCGATGATCGCAGCTGATCGAGATGTTCATCAGTTTGCGCTTCTCGATGCGCTCGCTGCCATCCGGGGCTGTCACGAACATCGGCCGTTCGACGATCCGGTTCGGCCCGATGATCGCAACTTCCGGACGATTGATCACCGGTGTCGTGGCAACGCCGCCAAGCGGGCCGAGCGACGTCACGGTCAGCGTCGATCCCGACAGTTCATCGGACTTGGCCGAACCGTCGCGTGCAGCATTGGCAAGGCGAACGATCTCGGTGGCCAATTGCCAGATATTGCGGCTCTGCGCGTCCTTGATCACCGGCACCATCAGGCCATTGTCGGTTTGAGTTGCCATACCGAGATGCACGCTGCCATGGCGGGTCACAATTCCGGCTTCATCGTCGAACCGCGCGTTGATCATCGGATAGTTTGGAATCAGCTTGCAAATGGCGGTGATCAGCAGCGGAAGCATCGTCAGCTTTGGCTTCGCTCCGCGCGCAGAGTTGAGATCGGCGCGCATCCGCTCAAGCTCGGTGACGTCGCATTCTTCGACATAGGTGAAGTGCGGAATGTTGCGCTTGGCGGCTGCCATGTTCTGCGCGATCCGCTTGCGCAGCCCGATAACCTTGATCGGTTCGTCAGAGCGGGTGGCGCCAGCGGGGCTGAAACCCCCACCGGCATTGTAAGCGAGGAACTGGTCGAGATCGGCATGACGCACGCGGCCGTCGGCAGCCGGCTTCACTTCGCCAAGGTCGATTCCCAATTCCTTTGCTCGCTTGCGAACGGCCGGAGACGCCAGAACCTTCGCTGCTGGGTCGGCAGGTGCTGCAGGTGGTTCGGGTTCTGGAGCAGGCGCAGGAGCTGGCTCAGGTGCGGGGGCAGGCACGGGTTCCAGCGTTGAGGCTGGAGCTGAGTCAGGCTCTGCCTCGGCCGGGGTTTCTTCGACATCGCCTTCGACTTCGATCACTAGCAGCATGGAGCCAACCGCGATCGTGTCGCCCACTTCGCCCGCAACTTCCAGGATCGTGCCCGTCACAGGGCTTTCGATGTCGATCGTCGCCTTGTCCGTCATGACGTCGACGAGATGCTGGTCTTCCTCGACTGCATCCCCGACCTTGACCTGCCACTCGACAATCTCTGCCTCGGCCACGCCTTCGCCCACATCGGGCATGTTGAAAGTGAACTTCGCCATGGTCTGCGTTACTCGCTCAAGATCTTGTCGATGGCCTCGCCGATGCGGACCGGGCCAGGGAAGTAGGCCCATTCGAGGCTGTGCGGATAGGGTGTGTCGAAGCCAGTGACTCGTTCGACCGGAGCTTCGAGGTGATAGAAACAGCGTTCCGTGACCAGCGCCGAAAGTTCAGCGCCAAAGCCACTGGTGCGGGTCGCTTCGTGAACGATGAGGCAGCGACCGGTCTTCTCGACCGACGCTTCGATCGCTTCGATGTCGAGCGGCATCAAAGTGCGCAGATCCAGAATTTCGGCAGCGACACCCTTCTCTCGGCAAACGGCTTCGGCCACGTGTACCATGGTCCCGTATGCGAGGATGGTCAGCGCATCTCCATCGGTCACATGCCGCGCCTTGCCAAGCGGGATCTTGTAGTAGCCTTCAGGCACGACACTGTCGGGGTGGTTCTTCCACGGCTCGACCGGCTTGTCATAGAAGCCCGAAAACGGGCCGTTATAAATCCGCTTCGGCTCGAAGAAGATCGTCGGATCGTTGTCTTCGATGCAAGAGATCAACAGACCCTTGGCATCGTAGGGCGTTGCCGGGATCACGGTCTTGAGACCGGCCACATGAGTGAAGATCGCCTCGGGTGACTGTGAGTGGGTCTGCCCACCAAAGATCCCTCCGCCAAACGGCGAACGCACGGTCATCGGCGCAATGTAATCAGTGGCCGAGCGGTATCGCAGTCGTGCCGCTTCGGAAATCAGCTGGTCGAGACCGGGATAGATGTAGTCGGCGAACTGGATTTCGGGGACCGGGCGCAGTCCGTAGGCGCCCATACCCACAGCGACCCCGATGATTCCGCATTCGCTGATCGGAGTGTCGAACACCCGGGTCTTGCCGTGTTTTTCCTGCAAGCCAGCGGTGCAACGGAACACCCCGCCAAAATAGCCGACATCCTCGCCCATCACGATCACATCGGGATCGCGCTCGAGCATCACGTCGAGCGCCTCGTTGATCGCCTCGATCATGTTGATCCGGCGTTCGCTCACTTCCTGCTCGTCGCTTGGCCTGGTTTCGGTCTGTGCGTTCATTTGCCAGCATCCTCCATGGGATGGTGATCGGGCCACTTGATCTTGCGCTCGCGGGTCGCCTGCGCGGCCTGTTCTTCAAGGTGCCAGGGCAGTTCCTCGAACACGTCCTCGAACATCGTATGGAACGGGTGGTGCAGGCCGTGACCGAGGATACCGTTTTTCTCGGCTTCCTTGGTGGTCGCCTTCACCTTGTCGGCGCATTCCTTGTCCATCGCGGTCTGACGATCTTCGTCCCATTCGCCTATCGCGATCAGGTGATCCTTCAGACGCATGACTGGATCGCCAAGCGGCCATTCCTCTCGCTCCTGCGCCGAGCGATAGCCGCTCGGATCGTCAGAGGTTGAGTGACCTTCGGCGCGGTAGGTGAAATACTCGATCAACGTCGGGCCGGCATTGGCGCGGGCGCGATTGGCGGCCCATTGCTGCGCTGCGTAGCAAGCGAGTGCGTCGTTCCCATCGACCCGAAGGCCGGCGAGGCCATAGCCAAGCGCGCGCGCGGCGAAGGTGGTGCGTTCGGCTCCTGCAAAGCCACTGAAACTTGAAATCGCCCACTGGTTGTTGATCACATTCAGGATCACCGGGGCGTTGTAGACGGTCGCGAAGGTGCAGGCTGAGTGGAAGTCCCCCTCTGCAGTCGAGCCCTCGCCCACCCAAGTCGCGGCGATGCGGCTGTCACCCTTGATCGCGCTGGCCATTGCCCAACCGACCGCTTGGGGAGTCTGTGTCGCAAGGTTACCGGAAATGCTGAAGAAGCTGTGCTCGCGGCTCGAATACATGATCGGCAGCTGCCGACCTTTCAGCTTGTCGCCCTTGTTCGAATAGATCTGGTTGATCATCTCGATCAGTGGGTATCCGCGCGCAATCAGCACGCCTTGCTGGCGATAGGACGGGAACACCATGTCGTCGCTTGCCAGAGCCATCGACGCGGCGACACTGGTCGCCTCCTCGCCGGTGCACTTCATGTAGAAGCTGGTCTTGCCCTGCCGCTGGCCGCGGAACATCCGTTCGTCGAAAGCGCGAACCAGGGCCATGTGGCCGAGCATGGTGCGCAGGGTTTCAGCATCGAGTTTCGGATCCCACGGTCCATGCGCCCTGTTGTCGTCTCCGAGAACCCGGATCAGGCCATAGGCGAGTTCCTTGATATCGCCCGGATCGACGCTTTCATCCGGGCGCGGCTGCGCGCCGGCTTCGCCGATATCGATGTCCGAAAAGTCGGCCTGGTCGCCGGGCCGGAACTTGGGTTCGGGAACATGCAGCGCAAGCGCGGGACGATTGTCGCCGGATGGCTGCGGGGTGTCGGCCGGATCGGCCATATGAGCGCTCTCCCTCGCTTGAACCGGTCAGGTTCACGGTGCAATTTCAATCATTGCGCGGAAGGGTTTTTTTATTTCAAAGCCGAGAGACGGTCAAGGAGTCGCGGCTGTCGCGCATCAAACCGCAACAGGCGCTTTGATCGGCGGTAGCGGCACGTAATCATGCACCACGAAATCCTCGATTTGGTAGTCGAAAATTGTTTCCGGCTTGCGCGCCAGTTCGAGCTTTGGATGGCCTTGCGGCGTGCGAGTCAGTTGCTCTTCGATCAGGTGAGCATGGTTGAGGTAGAGGTGAACATCGCCCCCCATCCACACCAGTTCCCCCGGTTCCAGGTCGGTTTGCTGCGCCATCATCCGGGTAAGCAGCGCAGCCGACCAGAGATTGAACGGCAGACCTAGCGCGACATCGCAGCTGCGTTGATAGAGAAGGCAATTGAGCCGGTTCCCCGCGACATGGAACTGGTAGGTCTTGTGGCACGGCGGGAGTGCCATGCGACCGAGCTCAGCCACGTTCCAGCCTTCGATGATGTGGCGCCGACTGCCCGGACTGTTCCGCAGGCTTTCGACCACCTCAGCGACCTGATTGATGCCCTCGCCCTTCTCGTAAAGCCCATCGGGACGATAACGATAGGTCGGCCAGTCGACCCATTGCTTGCCGTAAACGGGGCCGAGATCGCCCCATTTGGCCGCGAATGCCTCGTCATCGGCGATGCGCTGGACGAACTCGTCGAGCGCAATCTCATCGCCCGATTCCCTGACATATCGAGCGTGCGGCCACTCGTTCCAGATCTTCACGCCTTGCAGCACCAGCGGGCGGATATTGGTCTCGCCGGTCAGGAACCACAGCAATTCGCGCGTGGCGATCTTCCAGTAGACCCGCTTGGTGGTGAGCAGCGGCATCGCGCCCTCGGCCAAGTCGAACCGCAGCATGGCCCCCGCGATCGAGCGCGTCCCGACACCTGTACGGTCCACCCGCTCGCTGCCGCCTTCCCAGATCTGCCGCATCAGATCGAGGTACTGCCATTCATAGTGACCAGGGCCGTGAAGCTCAGAGGGAATCGTTTGCGGGGTTTCGAGCGTTGCCATGGAGAAAACTATAGGGAGCAAAAGCCCGCTTGCCACCCCGCTCATCCACACCTATAGGGCGCGCCTTGCCTCGACCTGCTGCGGACACGGTGCCGCGCAGGACCGACACGGTCGGGGAGTAGCTCAGCCTGGTAGAGCACTGTCTTCGGGAGGCAGGGGCCGGAGGTTCGAATCCTCTCTCCCCGACCAGTTTTCCGCGACGCGAAATCATCCGGGGGATGTTTTCGGCCGGAAAACTCCCAAGCGACAGCGCGGGAAGAATTAATGCGCCTCGCTAAACTACGGCGTCCGCAACAAGCCCTAGTGCAATCGTCAGCAGCCCCAGTCCAACGGACAGTTGCACGCGCAGGCTGAAGAAGTCCTTCGCCGCATAGCCCAGCGCCCGGTCGACCAGCGGCGACAGCAGGATCAGCGCCCCGAGATAGAACAGCGCAGGACCGGGCCAGTCCCACCCGAAGGTCCATGGCAGGAACAGCGCCACTGCAAGCAGGCTTGGCATGACGGCGAGAACATAGGCTCCAACACCACCCTTCCCGGCCTGGATTGCCTGTCCCCACCACACGCCGCCGAGGAAGCTGAAGATTGCCGCGGCATAGGCGAAACCGCCGGCTATGGCGGAATAGCCATATTCGTGACCGCTCCACGCCAGTGCGAGGCTGATGATCTGCGGCAACAAGCCAGCGTAGCCGAGCCATCGCGCGGCTGGAGTCAGGGGGGCGTGAGTAGGCATCGTTTCTCCGTGCATGCCGGACAAGCGTCCCGGGCGCTCACCGGTTCCCATGCGCTTGCAGGCAACCGACAAATGCGCCACGCACTTGCCGATGAACCTGTTCGATCTTTCGGGCCGCGTAGCGGTCATCACCGGCGGCAATGGCGGGCTTGGACTCGGGATGGCGCGAGGGCTGGTCAAAGCCGGAGCAAATGTCGCGATCTGGGCGCGCAATGCCGAAA
This sequence comes from uncultured Porphyrobacter sp., assembly GCA_964550495.1. Lineage (GTDB taxonomy): Bacteria > Pseudomonadota > Alphaproteobacteria > Sphingomonadales > Sphingomonadaceae > Erythrobacter. The sequence continues at coordinate 14,598 of CAZJZO010000030.1, forward strand.
AGAACCGCGACGCGCTGGCCGAGCTTGTCGAATATGGCGGTGGCGAAGCGATCGCCCTCGCCTGCGATGTCAGCCAAGAATACCAGATCGAAAGCGCGATGGCAGCAACGCTGGAGCGCTTCGGCCGGGTCGATGCCTGCTTCGCCAACGCTGGGCGTTCTGGCTCGGGTGCGACTGTCGCCGAGATGACCGAGGAAGGCTGGGACGCAGTGATGGCGGTGAATGCGCGTGGCCCGGCACTCACTTACAAGCACGTCTCGCGCCACATGATCGAGCGCGCGAAGAACGGCGACCCGGGCGGCAAGCTGATTGCGACGTCCTCCGGTCAATCGATCATGGGGGTCAACAAGAGCTCGGATTACGCCGCCTCCAAAGCCGCACTCAACGGCCTCACCCGCGGCGCGGCGTTCGAGATGGCGCGTTATCAGATCACGGCCAACGCGCTGCTGTTCGGCTACTACGAGACCGACATCACCGCCGCTGCGGACCCGAAATTTGCCCTATGGATGGAAAAACGCATCCCGCTTCGCCGACCGGGCGACCATGCCGGACTGGAGGGGCTGGCAGTGTTTTTCGCTTCTCCTCACAGCGACTACATCACCGGGCAATGTCTGCCCGTTGATGGCGGACTTTGCATTAGCTGAGGAACACCCCATCTCCACGGCAGTTATTTGAGCGGACACACTCACAGGGATCATCCTCCACTTGGCCGACGACGACTTCTCCGATTTCGAACCCAGCAAGGAAGATCGTGCCCGCCAGAAGGCGGTGCCTTCGTCCCGGCTTTCGCGCATCGGTACATTCGGAAAGTTGGTGGGCGGCGTCGCGGGCGGGATGGCCGCTGAGGGTGCCCGAAGGCTGACAAGCGGCAAAAAAATTTCGGCGCGTGACCTTATTCTCACCCCGGGAAACGTCCAGCGCCTGACCGACAGGCTCTCGCACCTTCGCGGCGCGGCCATGAAGATGGGGCAGATGATCTCGATGGATTCGGGCGATTTTCTTCCCAAGGAACTGGCCGACATCCTTGCGACCTTGCGCGACCAGGCCAACTTCATGCCTGCACGCCAGCTCGATGGAGTGCTCAAGGAACAGTGGGGCAATGACTGGCGCAAGCAATTCCGCTGGTTCAACCCACGCCCGATCGCCGCAGCCTCTATCGGACAGGTGCACAAAGCGCTGACCCGCGACGGTCAGGAACTGGCGATCAAGGTCCAGTATCCCGGGGTTGCGCAGAGCATCGACAGCGATGTCGACAACGTTATGACGCTGCTCAAGGTTGCCGGTTTCGCGCCGCCCGAGCTGGAAATCGACAAATTGCTCGCCGCTGCGAAACAGCAGCTTCACGAAGAAGCGGACTACGAACGCGAAGGCGCGCAAATGGGGCTGTATCGTGAGAAGCTTGCCGATATTCCCGGCTTCGTGGTGCCGACCCTGCACGAAGGGCTGACCCGAGAGCGCATTCTCGCCATGAGCTTCGAAGAAGGCGTCTCGATCGAAAAACTGGGCGAAGAAACCGACGAACGCCGCGATGAAGTGATGACGCGCCTGATGAACCTCGTTGCGCGCGAACTGTTCGATTTCGGCGTAATGCAGACCGACCCCAACTTCGCCAATTATCTGTTCAGGCCGGCCAGCGGGGATATCGTCGTGCTCGATTTCGGAGCCTGCCGGGCTGTCGATCCCGATGTCTCGAACGGCTACCGCAAGATGCTTCAGGCTGGTCTGAGCGGAGATCGCGAGAAGGTGATCGAAGCGACGATCGAAGCCGGTTTCATGATGCCGGTGGTGTTCGAACGCCACCCCGATCGCGTCAATCGCATGGTGGACATCGTGATCGGCGAAATGCGCGAGGACAAGCCGTTCGATTTCGGCGATCGCGCATTCGTACCGCTTCTGCGCAACGAGGGTCTGGAAATCGCGCAAGACAAGGAAACCTGGGCGTTCCCGCCGATTGAAACCCTGTTCGTTCAGCGCAAGGTTAGCGGCACCGCATTGCTAGGTGCGAGATTGAAGGCGCAGGTCAATGTCCGTCGGCTTACCGAGGACGTATTGGCCAACACCGAGCCGCTGCCAGCCAAGGCGGCCTAGTCAAACGGATCTGCCGGTCCGAGTTCGCGCTTTTCACGACGCTTCAACCACATGCCGCCAAGCAAGGTTGGCAAGCCAACCAGCACGGCCAGTCCCGAAGATGCCGCGCCCGGACCTGGGTAGAAAAACGCTTCGAACCAGAATGAGGCCGTGATCGCCCCGACCACCAGAACCGAAGCAAATGTGGCCAGCTTGGGAAACGCTTTCAGTTCCCGATATTCGAACAGCACGATTGCCGTGGCCAACAGTATTACCGTTATGAAATACGGTTCGTCACCGTCAAACACGAAGCTCAGCGGGACGAAGATCACCGCCGCCGCCAGAAAGATCAGAGGCAGTTCCTCGATCTTCACTGGGCTCCTCCGGTTGTCATTGCTCGGTCGCCAACCCGTTTGCGAGATCCCGACCGGCCACTTCGACCGCGATCCAGCGCTCGACATAGTCTTCGAGCACATTGAGCGGCACTGCTCCGTTCTCGAGAACAGTGTCGTGGAAGTCTCGCAAGTCGAAGTCGACGCCAAGCGATGCCTCGGCTTTCACCCGAAGCTCCCTGATCTTCAACTCGCCAACTTTGTAGGCCAGCGCCTGCCCGGGCCAGGTCATATAGCGATTGACCTCGGCATCGATATTGGCCGGCGACAGCGCGGTGTTGTCGAGCATGTAGTCCACCGCCCGCTGTTTCGACCAGCCTTTCGCATGCAGCCCGGTGTCGACCACCAACCGCGTTGCACGCCACATCTCATAGCTTAGACGCCCCATCTCCTTAGCGGGCGTATCGTACAGGCCCATCTCGATCCCGAGCCGTTCGGAATAAAGCCCCCAGCCCTCGACGAAGGCCGTGAAGAACGTGCCGTTGGCGCGCAGCGGGTGGATATCGAGCTCCTGCTGCAGCGCGATCTGGTGGTGGTGCCCCGGCACCGCTTCGTGCACGCCAAGCGCTGGCAGTTCCCACAATGGGCGTTGATCGAGTTCGGTTGTGTTGAGGCGGTAGATCCCAGCTTGCCCGGTTTCGAGCGAACCCGGCTCATAATAGGCCGTTGTGTTGCCCACCGCGTTGGCCGCGGGGATCGGCTGTACTGTGTAGGGCTGGCGCGGCAGCTTGCCGAAGAGCTTCGGCATGAACCCATCGATATGCTTCGCCAGTGCCTGCGTGTAAGCGAGATACTCGTCCGCATCGGTCATGTAGTATTGCGGATCGGTTCGCAGGTGCTCGATGAACGCCTCGCGCGTGTCGAACCCGGCTTTGGCGGCAACCTCTTCCATCTCGGCGCGAATTCGGGCGACTTCGCCAAGACCGAGATTGTGCACCTCATCGGGCGTCATGTCGGTCGTGGTGAAACTCTTCACACGATAGGCATAATATTCCTCGCCGCCCGGCGTTGCGAGAACGCCAGGTGTGCCGGAGCGGCAATTGGGTGCGTATTCCTCGGTGTAGAAGGCGTAAAACGATCGGTAGGCCGGGATCACCGAACCACGGATTGCCGTTGCGGCACTTTCGGACAATGATTCCCATTGCTCGGGAGAGATCGACCCCGGCCGTTCCCCAGCGAATGGCTGCCAGAATGGCGACTTGTCGACCTGATCGACGATCTGTTGCGTCAGGCGATTCTCGAAACCCTCCATCGGATCGCAGGGTTGGGTAAGGCCCAATTCAATCGCCTTGCGGCTCCGCGCGATGCCATGCGCATTGACATCGGCATAGGCTTCGAGCCGTCCAACATAGCTTCGATAATCGGCAAGCGTGAAAAGCGGTGAACGGTGGGGAAGCGAATTGAAGCCGGAGAACCAGCCACCGCGATTTGTAAACAGGATGTAGTAGTCGTGCTGGTGTTTTCCGGCTTCCACTATGTCCGCCAGACTGCTGCGGATCACTCCGAAATCGACCTGCAACTCCTCCGGCAACGCTTCATGATCGATCCCGTCGAGCCGGTCGACGAATGCGCGCGCCTCCTCGATGCTTCGCGTATGCGCTTCGACTGACCAGTCGCCCAGCTTGCCGTCGCCTCGCCTGTCTCCGATGCTTGTCGCCAGCATGGGATTGTTGTCGAGCCGCCATTCCCAAACCTCCTCGCGCAGCGCCTCGTAATCCTCGACCGGACCGGCCCAGGCAGGAGCGATGGCAACGGCACAAAGCGCAAGGCCGGTGAATACATGACGCATGACAATTCTCTCCAGATTTCGAGCAACGCATATTGCGATGCACGTCGGCGGTCCAGTAGGGTCGAACGATGACGCAAGCGCCCGCACTCCTGTTCGTCTGCCTCGGCAATATCTGCCGGTCACCCTTGGCCGAGGGTGCGATGCGCCTCGCTGCCGAACAAGCCGGCCTGGACGTGAAGATCGACAGTTGCGGAACGGCCTCCTACCACGTGGGAGAACCGCCCGATCCACGTTCGATCGCCACCGCGGCCGCGCATGGGATCGACATTTCCGACCTGCGCGGGCGCCAGCTCCAGCGAGTCGATTTCTCGCGCTTCACCAATGTGTTTGCAATGGATCATCAGAACCTTCGCAATATCGAGGCGGTTCGTCCCGCCGATTCAACCGCGCGCGTAAGCTTGCTGATGGACGTTGTGTCAGGTCGCGAGGGCGCTGCGATTGCCGATCCCTATTACGGCGGTGAAGATGGCTTCATGGACACATGGCGGGATGTCTCCGACGCAGCCGCTTCGATTGCCGCGCAGCTTGTCGACGGGCGCTGGTGACGCTGGATCTGGTGGCGATAAGCGACGCGCTCGGCAGCGAAATCATTGCGAGCGAGCGCCTTGCGGGAGGGGACATTTCCGGAGCGTCGCAGCTGAGGCTGGCCGACGATCGAATTGTGGTGGCGAAGTCGGGGCCGCATTCGCCCACCGAAGCGAGAATGCTGCGCGAAATTGCCGAATGCGATGCGCCTTCGCCAAGAGTTCTGGCGAACGGCGACGATTGGTTCGCGATGGAATGGATTCCGGCGAAGCATTGCAGAGATCGTTGGGGATCGCTTGCCGAGACCCTCAGGGCCCTTCACTCCCAAACCGATCGGACATGGGGCTGGGACGAAAATTACGCCTTCAGCGAGGTGGTAATTGAGAATGCAGCCTGTGGGAACTGGGCGCAATTCTGGGCCGAACGGCGCTTGCTCTGCCACCTCCCTCATGTCGATCCGAGTCTTGGAGGACGGATCGAGCGGCTCTGTCGTCGTATTGCGGAATTGTTGCCCGCTGCCCCGCCTCGATCGCTCCTCCATGGTGATCTTTGGGGCGGCAACATTATCTGGACGGAGGACGCGGCATGGCTGATCGACCCGGCCTGCTACGTCGGCCATCGGGAAGTCGATTTCGCCATGCTGACTTTGTTCGACCGGCCTCCGGACCGCTTCTTCGAACTGTGCAGTCTCGATCCGGGATGGCGCAAACGCCAGCCGCTATACCGGCTGTGGCCGTGGCTCGTGCATCTACGGCTGTTCGGTTCGAGCTATCGTGGCCAAGTCGATCGCGAGTTGAGCGCGCTCGGATTCTAGCCACCCCTCAGCAATTGCACGCCCCAATCGCGCTCGAACAAGTAGAGAAGGATCCGAGCCGCCTCGCCGCGCGGTGACGTCAAGCCGCCATCACGGTCGATCAATAGGCGCGCGTCGGCATGAGCCGAAGGCAGCAGCTTTTGAACCTGCTCCAGATTGGCGATCCGGAATGCCGCTTCGCCCGATTGTCTAGTGCCAAGCAATTCTCCACCGCCCCGAAGTTCAAGGTCTTCCTCGGCGATGCGGAAGCCATCCTGGGTCTCCCGCATGAGCGCCAGGCGCTTCTTGCCGGTCTCGGACAGTTCGTTGCCTCGCAGCAACAGGCATCGGCTTTTTTCGCTCCCCCGCCCGACCCGGCCGCGCAATTGGTGCAGCTGCGCGAGCCCGAATCTCTCGGCCTGTTCGATCACCATCAATGTCGCGCTCGGTACGTCGACTCCGACCTCGATCACGGTGGTAGCGACCAGCAATTTTGCGCCGCCGCCGGCGAAACGCTCCATATTCGCGTCCTTGACCTCCGGCCTGAGCTGGCCGTGGACCAGAACGACATCGTCTCCGAACCGCTCTTTGAGGCTGGCGTAGCGAGCCTCGGCCGCCGCGATATCGGCAATCTCGCTGTCACGGACCATCGGGCATACCCAATAGGCTTGCTGGCCGGTAGCGAGATGACGCTCCACTCCCGCCACGACGTCGTCGAGCCGTTCCTGCGACACGACCAGCGTGTCGATCGCTTGCCTTCCCGGCGGCAATTCGTCGAGGCGGCTGACATCCATTTCGCCATACTGCGCCAGCGTCAGCGAACGCGGGATCGGCGTTGCGGTCATCGCCAGTGTATGGGGAGCGCGCTTACCCTTAGCAGCCAAGGCGAGGCGCTGCTGCACTCCGAACCGGTGCTGCTCGTCGATCACCACCAGACCGAGATCCTTGTAGCTCACCGTGTCCTGAAAAATCGCATGGGTGCCGACCAAGATGTCGATCGATCCGTCGAGCAACCCCATCAGGATGCCTTCGCGCTCGCGCCCCTTGGCGCGCCCGGTCAACAACGCGATTTCAGCCCCGGTCGGTGCTGCCATCTTGCGAAGCGTCTCGAAATGCTGGCGAGCGAGTATCTCGGTCGGCGCCAGCATGGCCGCCTGTTTGCCCGCTTCGACCGCAATCAGCATCGCCGCCAGCGCGACCACCGTCTTGCCCGCACCGACATCGCCCTGGAGCAGCCGGAGCATCGGTGCTTCCTGCTGCAAGTCGCCCTCGATCTCCGAGATCGAGCGCTGTTGCGCCCCGGTCATCTCGAACGGCAATTCGAGCCTGTCGCGCAGGCGCCCGTCGCCTGCCAGCGCCTGTCCCTTGCGACGCCTGCCCTCGGCCTTGACCAGCAACAGGGCCAGGCTGTTCGCCAGCAGCTCGTCATAGGCGAGCCGGTCGCGCGCTTTCTCGTGGTCGGTCTTGTGCGCTAGGTGGAGAGCGTCGCGCCATGTCGGCCATTCTGCCTGCTCGAACTGGCCCGACTCTATCCACTCGGGCAGATCGGGAGTGCGTTCCAGCGCCTGCGCGACCAGCCCGGCAACGCGCGGCTGGGTCAGGCCTTCCGACAGCGCGTAGACCGGTTCATTGAGGCGGGCGAGATGCGCCGCGCTGTCTTTCTCGACATGATCGGGATGCACGATCTGCAGCATGTCGCCATAGCGATCCAGCCGACCAGCGACCCACCGCTTCTCACCGACCGGCAATTGCTTCTTGGCGGTATAGGAAGCGCGCCCGAAATAGGTCAGAGCGCAGATATTGCCTGCTTCGTCCTGTGCCAGCACACGGTACGGCCCACGCCCCGGATTGCGCGCCGCGCGATGTTCGGTCGGAGTAAGTGCGACGATGACCTGTTCGCCCTCGCCCGAGTCATCGAGACTGGCGACCGCGCGGCGTGTCACAAACCGCTCCGGCAAATGATAGGCAAGATCGCGAATGCGAGTCAGCCCGAGCTTTTCCAGCGGCTTCATCAGCTTCGGGCCCACGCCGTCGAGCGTCTGGGTTTCCGCGAACAGGGAATTGAGGGCGTCGGGACGCATCAAACCTGATCAGCAAGAAAGATTGAACGTTTCAAGTCGGTTTCCCGATTGGGATGCAACGGCAGGACGAATCCACTCACCACGGACTCATGCAACGCTGCGGTCCAGGAGAGCCCACGCCTTGCCCGAAGCAACACGGTTCGAAAGTATTTTGGAGTCAGGGCCATGAGATACGAAACCTGGATGAATGAAACACGGCGCGGATTGTTCAAGCCGCGCAGCAAGGCGCTCAAGGCCGTTGATCGGGCATTCGCCCGTTGCCACGATAGCGCGGTCGGCCATACTCGTCTTCGCAGGGAATTGCTCGACAAGTTGATTGCATGGATCAACACGAAAGGCGGCAATTGGCAACAGAGCATTCGCAACACCCGCAAGGATCGCAATGGCAAGGGCACCGTGGAGCGTCTTCTCGATAGCTTTGCTAGCGATCCGAACTACGCGCCCATTCTTGTTCGGGCCGGAATCATCGCTGCGCCAAGGCCGACCGCACCAGCACCACGGCCAATACCGCCGCTACCAAGACCAATACCGCCACTACCCAGACCACTGCCTCCGCTCCCCAGGCCAATACCGCCACTACCGGCGCACGCTGTCGCTCCGGGCGATGCCTATCGCCCAGGAAAGAAAGATCGCAAAGCGGACTGTGATGGGAACTGGCACGAGTTCATCCGGCAGGAGAAAGGCAACTCGTGCGTACCAGCCACAGTCACCATGATGAAACGGGCATGGAGTGGCGCAAGTTTCACCGATTTAAGCGAGCCGCAAGTGCGCGGAATCATGGGTTTGATCGAGAGCGACAGGATGAACCAAGGAATCTCGACGATAAGCAATTTCGCACAGACCGCGCACAATTGGGATGTTTCCGGTACGACCGCCGAACTCGCCGTAAAGGTGTTAAAGGCCAATCCTTTCCCGGTGAGAACAGCCTATTGTGTCAAAGCTGCACTTATGTCGCGCGGCAAGCTTTATGACATCATGCAGAACCTCACACCCAAGAAGCCGGGCCTGCTCGGGTGGTACTGGCGCGGCGGCGGGGGTCACGCGACGTTGTGCATCGGCCCGTCGAGAGACGGATCGCGCCTCAAGATCATCGATCCGTGGGACGGTATTCAATACGTCGACAACACGCGAGCCGACTTCATGACATACAGGCCCTCGACCGGCGGTGTGGGCGACTTTGGAGTGGCAGTCTTCGGGAAGTAGCTGTTGCTATCATCCATCGCGGAAATGCCCGGTTGCGCCGACATGATGGCGCAACTAGGTGAAGCTTGATGACTGATGCACCCTCCCTTGAACAACGCCTTGCCCGTGCCAAGTTTCGCGCTTGGCACCGGGGAACACGGGAAGCCGATTACATGATCGGCGGCTTCTTCGATCGCTATCATAGCGAGTGGGGCGAGGCCGAGATGGATTGGTTCGAAGACCTGCTCGCAGAAGACGATGTCGACGTCATCGCCTGGGGATTGAAGACACAAACCGTGCCGGAGAGATTCCAGGGTGAGTTGATCGAAAAAATGCAAGCGCTCGACTACGTCGATATCCCGCGCTAGGGCGCGCGGCCTCTTCAGGAACGGGAACACCTGAGCGCGCCGACCTTTGACTGGACAGACATGCCCGATCTCGACCGCATCCTGAACGCGGACAAGCCACTGACCCTGTCGTCGCTTCCGCGCGGTGCGCTGCCGCTCATCATGAGCGACCTTGCCCGGGCTGCAAAGCAGCGCGCCGTGTTCATCGCACCCGATGATGCGGCAATGCGCGCGATCGGCGAAGCGGCCCGCTACTTCGCGCCCGAAGTCGAAGTGCTCGAGTTTCCGGCCTGGGATTGCTTGCCGTACGACCGCGCAAGCCCCGCGCTTTCGGTCAGCGCGGCGAGACTTTCGGCGTTATTCAAGCTCCAGAACCCGTCGAGCGGGTCGCAACTGCTGGTGACCACAGTCAATGCGGCACTCCAGCGGGTTCTTACACCGTTCCGCATTCGCGAAAGCGTGCGCGAGTTCAAACCGGGGACGATGATCGGGCATGACAGCCTCGCAGCTCTGCTGACCCGGCAAGGCTATTCGCGCACCGACACTGTGGTCGATCACGGCGAGTTCGCTGTTCGAGGTTCGATAGTCGACATCTTTCCCTCCAGCCTCGATCAAGGGCTGCGGCTCGATTTCTTCGGTGATGAGCTTGAAAGCCTTCGCCTGTTCGACCCCAACACGCAGCGTTCGACCGGTACGCTCAAATCGCATTTGCTCCTGCCAGCTTCCGAAGCGCTGATCGATGACGGCAGCATCAAGCGTTTCCGTTCGCTATATCGTGAGCTGTTCGGTGCGGCCGCGACCCAGGATCCGCTCTACGAAGCGGTCAGCAACGGGCGCAGACTGGCTGGGATGGAACACTGGCTCCCGCTGTTCGAAGACAAGCTTGCCACCCTGTTCGACCATTTGGCCACGGATGATGTCTTCGTGATCGATCACGCGGCGATCGGAGCTGCCGACGAGCGCCTGTCGGATATCAAGGACTACTTCGACCAGCGTGGACGGCTGGCAGGCGACAAATCCGGCTCCTACAGACCGCTCGCCACCAACTCGCTCTATCTGGCCGCCGATGAGTTCAGAACCAGGCTTGATGCTGCACCATGTCACCACAGCGTGATCTTCGCTTCGCCTGAGAGCGACACCACTATCGATTTCGGCTTCAAGGCGGCCCGCGACTTTTCCCCCGAACGGGCGCGCGGCGACAATGTCTACCAGGCCGCTGCAAAGCATGCGGCGGATGTAGCCAGGGCCGGAAAGAAGCCGTTGCTCGCGGCCTATTCGACCGGCAGTCGTTCGCGCATTGCCTCCATTCTCGAAGAGGCCGGGACGAAGACCAAACTCGCCGACAGCTGGCAGGAAGCTCTGGGGCTATCGGCCAAGGGCGATCTGGTCCTTACGGTGCTTCCGCTCGAAGCGGGCTTCGCGAATGAGGATCTCGAAATCCTCACCGAGCAGGACGTGTTGGGTGACCGTCTCGTCCGACGCAAGAAGAAGCGCAAGGACTCGGATGCGTTCCTTGCCGAACTTCAAGCGCTCGCGCGCGGCGATCTCGTCGTCCACATCGAACACGGCATTGGCAAGTATCTTGGACTCGAACCGGTACCGGTCGGCAAAAGCCAGCACGATTGCGTGGCGCTTGAGTATCGCGGCGGCGACAAGCTGTTCATCCCGGTCGAGAATATCGACGTCCTGTCGCGCTACGGTTCGTCGGAAGAAACGGTGCCGCTCGACCGGCTTGGCGGCGAAGGCTGGCAGCGGCGCCGAGCGAAGCTGAAAGAGCGTATCAAGGCAATCGCCGGCGAGTTGATGACGGTCGCGGCCGAACGCGCGCTCAAGAAAGCGCCCGTTTTCGAAGCCGAGGAAGCCAGCTTCAATCAGTTCGTCGACCGCTTCCCGTGGGAGGAGACCGACGACCAAGACACGGCAATTGCCGACGTTCTGCGCGATCTCGAAAGCGGAAGGCCGATGGACCGGCTCGTCTGCGGCGATGTCGGATTTGGCAAGACCGAAGTCGCCCTGCGCGCGGCTTTCGTCGCCGCGATGAGCGGGCAGCAGGTTGCCGTGGTTGCGCCCACCACCCTGCTCGCGCGCCAGCACTATCAGAACTTCGCCGAACGCTTTGCCGGGTTCCCGCTCAAGGTCGGGCGCCTGTCGCGGCTCGTTTCGTCGAAGGAAATGGCCGAGACGCGCGAAGGACTGGCCAATGGCCAGATCGATATCGTGGTCGGCACCCATGCGATCCTGTCCAAATCGACCGAGTTCAACAATCTCGGTCTCGTGATTGTCGACGAGGAACAGCGGTTCGGTGTCACGCACAAGGAAAAGCTCAAGCAATTGCGCGCTGACGTCCATGTTCTGACCCTCACCGCCACGCCGATCCCGCGAACGCTACAAATGGCGATGACGGGTCTGCGCGAGCTTTCGACCATCCAGACGCCTCCGGTCGACCGGCTCGCGGTCCGCACCTATGTGATGGAATGGGACGACATGGTGATGCGCGAAGCCTTGCTGCGCGAACACCATCGCGGCGGACAGAGCTTCATCGTCGTCCCGCGCATATCGGACATGGCGGATGTCGAGGAATGGTTGCGTGAGAATGTGCCAGAAGTGAAGGCGGTTTCCGCACATGGTCAGATGGGCGCTGGCGAGATTGAAGAGCGCATGAGCGCCTTTTACGAAGGCAAGTACGAGGTGCTGCTCTCGACCACCATCGTCGAAAGCGGGCTCGACCTGCCGAGCGCCAACACGATCATCATCCACCGCGCCGATCGGTTCGGCCTCGCCCAGCTGTACCAGCTGCGCGGTCGTGTGGGCCGCTCCAAATTGCGCGCCTACGCTTACCTCAGCTACGAGAAGGACGTGCAACTCTCAGAGGTCGCCGAAAAGCGCCTCAAGGTGCTCGGCGATCTCGATTCACTCGGCGCCGGTTTCCAGCTCGCCAGCCACGATCTCGACATAAGGGGCGCCGGCAACCTGCTCGGCGACGAGCAATCGGGCCATATCCGAGAAGTCGGGTTCGAGCTGTATCAGTCGATGCTCGAAGACGCGATCCTCGCTGCCAAGGCAGGCGAAATGGGCCTCGAGGCAGCCAAGGACAAAGTCTCGCCGCAGATCACCGTCGATGCGCCAATCATGATACCGGAAGACTACGTTCCGGATCTGGCAGTCCGGATGGCTATTTACCGTCGACTGAACCAGGCGGAAGGGAAGGCAGAGATCGAAAGCCTCGCGGCCGAGATGATCGATCGTTTCGGCGATCTGCCTGACCCGACAAAGAACCTTGTCCGACTGATCGAGATCAAGCACCAGGCAATCGAAGCCAACGTCGCAAAGATCGATGTCGGCGCGCGCGGAACGCTGGTGACGTTCCACAATGACGACTTCCCCGACCCCGTTGGATTGCTGGCCTATGTCGACAAGCTCAAGGGCACAGCGAAGCTCAGGCCCGACATGAAACTGGTCATCAATCGTGCCTGGGGCGATCCACAAAGCCGGCTAAACGGGCTGTTCCAGCTCACCAAGGGATTGAGCGGGATTGTGCGCAAGGCCAAAAAGGCCGCAACCAGACAGTTGGTCTGAGCAGTCGAGGGCGACTATTCGTTTCGAAAAAATGTCGACCGATGTTACCGATATTCTCCATTCAAGATCAAGCGGGGGAAATATTATGGCGTCGCTCAATATTGCGGGATATATTCAAGGCGCGATCTATCCCAATTCAAACAATACGCAGCCGGTTTCGCAGACAATATCCGATTTGCAGTCCTCTGGCCTGGAAACCGTCATCCTCGGTCTGGCGCATATCGGCCGGGACTACGCCATCAATCCCATCCAGATCACGGGCGACCTTTACTTCAATGGCACCCTGATCTTCTCGCAAGGAAGCTATGTCGGCGATGCCTCGTGGCCCGCTGAAATCGACAGCCTGATCGGCGGATCGATCAAACGGGTCTGCCTGTCGATCGGCGGAGCGGGCAATGTCATCTACGATTTTCAAACGATCATGAAGATCTACCAGGGCAACAACAACTCGTTCTCGGGAACCAATCTTGAGGCAAATTTCCGGAAACTCAAGACAACGCTGCCGAAGATCAGCGTTATCGATATGGACTGCGAGGAGACCTACGATCAGGCCTCGTTCGTGGCCTTTTGCCAAATGCTGATCGGCATCGGATTCGAGATCACATTCTGTCCATACCGAGCACAATCCTTCTGGACCGGATCGCTGGCAGCGCTCGAAACCAGCAATCCTGGCGCGGTGAAGTGGATCAACCTGCAATGTTATGACGGCGGCGGTTCGAACGATCCGGCCAACTGGGCACAACAGATCAAGACGGCGCTGACTACGTTCGACACGGACGGCTTCATCCTTGCGGGCGACTGGTCGCGATTTATATACTACAGCAACGGTCAGCCAGTCTACTGGATGGGGCGTTCGACCGCCGACGTGCAGTCGCATTTGCACGGCTTTTCCAGCGAGACGTGCGTAGGTGGTGGCTTCATCTGGACCCTCGACCAGATCATCGACTACCAGCACAACCAATCGATCTTGCCGGATCCAAGCTACGCTGCCAGCAACGGCTCGATTTCGGACTACGTCAAAGCAATCTTGAAGGCGTTGTAGCCGCCTGAACTTGCGATCAGCCGTGCCCGCGGCCGCGTGCCGTTTGCGCCAGGGCCACGACGTCTTTTCCCTTCATCGGCTGAGCGCGAAGGAACCCTTGCCAGTAATCGCAGCCTTCGCTGATAATCGCAGCACGCTGAATCTCGCTCTCGATCCCTTCGGCATAGATTTTCAGCTCCAGCGCCCGCGCCAGAGCCATGATCGCGCGCAAGACTGCCAGCGCCTTGGGATCTCCGGGAATGCCATCGACCATGATCTTGTCGAGCTTGAGCGCATCGAGGGGCAATTCTCGCAGATACCGGAAATTGCAGAAACCCGCGCCGAAATCGTCGAGCGCGGTGCGAAATCCGAGCTTGCGCAAGGCGCTGAGAGCCGCGCCAGCCTGTTCGAGATTGCGCAACAGGACGTCTTCGGTGATTTCCAGCATCAAGCGGCCCGGAGCGAGGTCGCTCTGTCCGATCAATGCTGCGAAGTCAGCGGCAAATCTTGGATCGCCCAGCTCTTCCGGCGTGATGTTGAGCGAAAGTTGCAAGTCATCGGGCCAGTTCGCCGCATCTTCGAGCGCGCGCGCCACGACATGACGCGAAAGCGGCGCGACCAGCGCGGCGCGCTCTGCAATCGCAAAAAGATCGCGGGCACCGATTTCTCCAAGCGTGGGGTGGCGCCAGCGCGCCAGCGCCTCTGCACCGGCAACTGCCCCGGTCCTGCTGGCAAACTGCGGCTGGAACAAGACTTCGATTTCGCGGCGATCGAGTGCGCTCAGCAAGTCTGCCTCAAGCGCGGTCGCCCGAACACCGGGAAATATCCCTCGTGCTGGCTTTCGCAAAGATGTCGAATCCGATTCCATCGTGCGTCCCTAGACATAATATGGCAGTCGGAGGTGCGCCAATTGCAATCCGACCGAATTTGGAACATCAGGATAAGTCACAAACTATGCTGCGCATATGCAAGCGGGGTTGAGGACTGGATGACCACTGAGAATGCGTTTGCGCGGCCTGCGTTGCTCGCGTCTGACACCGAGCGAGCCCAGGAAGCCTATTCTGCCCTTGTCGGCGTTCATGATTGGACACCAATCGAGGACGCCGATGTCGCGGTGGTGTTGGGCGGCGACGGTTTCATGCTTCAGACCCTGCATTCGATGCTCGATGCTGGACGAGTGATCCCGGCCTATGGCCTGAATCTCGGTACCGTCGGCTTCATGATGAACCGCTATCGCGCCAGCAGCAATGTTCTGCGCCGGGTTCAGCGCGCGCGTCCATTCAAGATCGCACCGTTGCGCATGGATGCTGTTACGCAGAGCGGCGCACGACATTCGCTGCTGGCGATCAACGAGGTGTCGCTGCTGCGCGAAATGCGGCAGACGGCCAAGATCGAAGTCAGCGTCAATGGCCGCGTCCGGATCGAGCAACTCGTTTGCGACGGCGTGCTGCTCTCGACCCCCGCGGGATCGACCGCCTACAACCTGTCCGCCAACGGGCCTGTGCTGCCGCTCGATTCGGAGCTGCTGGCCCTGACCCCGATCAGCCCGTTTCGACCGCGGCGCTGGAACGGAGCGATCCTGCCGGATCGACTCCCTGTAAAGTTCCGTATTCTCGAATCGGAGAAGCGCCCCGTCTCGGCTGTGGCCGATCAGAAGGAGCTGCGCGACATCGCCGAAGTCACCTTGACGATCGAGCGCGATACGGAGCTGACTTTGCTATTCGACCCCGGCCATTCGCTCGATGAGCGCATAGTTGCCGAGCAGTTCGAGTGGGATTGATAGCGTGATCCGGAGGGTGCCGCAGAGGTGCCAAACGACCTCTTCACACCTCGCTGCTAAAGGCCCTTGCATTGCACATCGCGCGCTCATATACGCGCGCTCTCGCACACGGAGAGAAACCCGGCGTGCTGCTCCCCGATAGCTCAGTGGTAGAGCATTCGACTGTTAATCGAACGGCCGTTGGTTCGAATCCAACTCGGGGAGCCATTTTCCACTTTGATGTTGCTCGTCTCAAGTTTCGTCTTGAGGCTTGCCTGATCGAACGAAAAAGCCCAAACTACCCAGCTGTTGAGGGGAATTCTGCT
>CAZJZO010000031.1:0-30320 GCA_964550495.1 uncultured Porphyrobacter sp.
GGCCCGCTGCCCGGGTCGCCGCCGCGCGCGGCTGCGGTGGGCTGGCCGCGGCCGACCGTGGTTGTCTGGTGGACGGCTGCGTAGGTGAGCGTGCCCGAACGCGAGACAACGCCAACGCTGCCCTTCTTGAAGATCTTGCCCGGCATGATGCCGATCTTGCACTCCTCCGGGGTCAGCACGCCGGGGCAGTTCGGGCCGATCAGGCGCGACTTGCTGCCGGTCAGCGCGGCCTTTGCCTTGACCATGTCGAGCACCGGAATGCCCTCGGTGATGCAGATGATCAGTTCCATCTCGGCATCGATAGCCTCACAGATCGCATC
The DNA here is from genome assembly GCA_964550495.1 of uncultured Porphyrobacter sp. GTDB lineage: Bacteria > Pseudomonadota > Alphaproteobacteria > Sphingomonadales > Sphingomonadaceae > Erythrobacter. The sequence continues at coordinate 321 of CAZJZO010000031.1, forward strand.
AGCGGCGAAAGGCGGAGGTACGTAGATGCACGATGCACTTGCGCCGGTGGCTTCCTTGGCCTCGCGCACGGTGTTGAATTGCGGCAAGCCGATATGCTCGGTTCCACCTTTGCCCGGCGTCACCCCCGCCACCATCTGCGTTCCGTAATCGAGCGCCTGCTGGGTGTGGAAGGTGCCGGTGTTGCCGGTCATCCCCTGGGTGATGACCTTGGTGTCTTTGTTTACGAGAATGGACATTCCATTGGCTCCTTGAAGGATTATCGCCGCTTCTTTTTCTTCGGCTGAATGATCTGATGGGTCACGTGGACGAGCTGGCTGAACTTCTTCAGATCCACGATTGAAAAGGCGACACGCCGCGTTGAACCGTCATCCATCGGCCACGTCCAATAGCCGTCGGCAAAGCCCTTCTTCAGCACCAGCTTGTCCGGTTCCTTGCCGAGGAGCGACGTCAGCGTTTCGGCCAGAGCGTCGCCTGACTTCAGGTTCTGCGTGCGATAGCTCAGATTGCACTGCGGGTTGGGTACGTTTTTCGCTCTGAAGGGGCCGGTTGCCAATGCGCCGCGCGAGCGGGAAAATTGATATCGGCCTTTCATCTCTTCGGCGTGTTTGCCGAACCACATACTGGCCATTGCCGACTGCTTGCGGAAGACCTCGAAGCTTACCTCGGGCCATTTCCGCTCGGCTTCGAGCGTGACGGTCTTGCGCTTGTAGAGGCTGCCTTCGACTTGGACAGCCTGCTCGAACGCATCCTTGTCGAAATCGGTTTCGACGCAAAAGCGATGAAATTCCTCGGCGATCCTTGGAGCTTCGCCTTTGTAGAGCAGGAACCGGTCTCTCACGTCCTCAGGCTGCTGGTAGGCTTCAGGCACCGGAACGATGGACATGGGATCACCGTATTTGTCCGAAAGCAGCATCTGCGCCGAGAGTGGAGTCAGCGGGACGATCGCCAACGCGGCGATCGTTGCGGACAGCGAGCGGATGAGAGTCGTTCGAGCGAACATCAGGCCAGCGAGCTATCCAGCCCCTTGCACGCTTCGAGCAGTTCCTCGACCGCGTCGGTGCTGACCTTGAGGTTGGCTTTCTCTTCGTCGCTGAGTTCGATCTCGACCACATCCTCGGTGCCGCCTGCACCGATCACCGTCGGGACACCGACATAGAGGCCGTCGAGGCCGTATTTGCCTTCGACAAAGCTCGCGCAAGGCAGGATGCGCTTCTGGTCGCCCAGATAGGCTTCGGCCATGCTGATCGCGCTGGTTGCGGGCGCATAATAGGCCGAGCCGTTGCCAAGCAGGCCGACGATCTCGCCGCCGCCCTTGCGGGTGCGGTCGACGATTTCGTCGAGACGCTCTGCCGGTACGCCCTTGATCTTGGCGTAGTCGTCAACCGGGATGCCGTTGATCGTCGTGTAGCTCTTGACCGGGACCATTGTGTCGCCGTGTCCGCCGAGCACGAAGGCGTTGACATCCTTGACCGAGCAATCGAATTCCCACGCGAGGAAGGTCGCGAAGCGCGCGCTGTCGAGCACGCCCGCCATGCCGACCACCATGTTGTGCGGCAGGCCGGAGAACTCGCGCAGCGCCCAGACCATCGCGTCGAGCGGGTTGGTGATGCAGATCACGAAGGCGTCGGGGCAGTTGTTCTTGATGCCTTCGCCGACCGCTTTCATCACTTTCAGGTTGATGCCGAGCAAGTCATCGCGGCTCATGCCTGGCTTGCGCGGAACACCGGCGGTTACGATCACCACGTCGGCGCCGGCAATGTCGGCATAATCGTTCGATCCGGTGATTTTCGCATCGAAGCCTTCGATCGGGCCGCACTGGCTGAGGTCCAGCGCCTTGCCCTGCGGCATGCCCTCGGCGATGTCGAACAAGACGATATCGCCCATTTCCTTCTTCGCGGCGAGGTGAGCGAGCGTGCCGCCAATCATGCCGGAGCCGATAAGCGCGATCTTCTTGCGTCCAGTCGCTTTGGCCATTCTTTGGACTTCCTTCCCTGATCCGACGGGACGAAGAAACAGTTGTAAGTGCGCTGCAAAACCCCGTCCCAGGCGGCTTTTGCAGCTGCATGTGATTTGCGAGGTAGGCGGGTGCAATGGCGAATGCAACCGTCAAAAGGTCGCATGTGACAACTATTTATGCAACTAGTTCGCAATTGCAATAAGCGGAACGGGGCGCACGTCGCCTGCCGCGTCAAACACGTATTTGCTTGGCAGTTTTAAAGGGATCAGCCGGTGACCTGGCGAATGCCGTCGTCGCGCTCCTGCGCGAGCAGCATCGAGGCGAGATAGTCGGGTACCGCGCGGCTGAAATAGAAGCCCTGGCCGAGCGTACAGCCAGCCTCTCGCACCGCCTGCACTTGTTCGATCGTTTCCAGCCCTTCGGCGACAATCGACATTCCCAAGGTCGATCCCATTTCCGCAACCGCCCGGATGATCGCGTCGCTCTTGCGGCCGACATTGGGTCCGGAAACGAAGCTGCGGTCGACCTTGATCTTCGAAAGCGGGAAGGTGTTGATGTAGCCCAGCGAGGAATAGCCGGTGCCGAAATCGTCCAGCGCGAATTTGACGCCGATGGCCGAGAGCTCCTGGATGAAGCTGGCGGTGGCGTGGTTGTCTTCGATGAACAGGCTTTCGGTCACTTCCAGTTCGAGCCGTGATGGGTCGAGCCCCGCTTCGCGCAGGGCGTTGCGAATGCCGAGCGCCGCACCGGGCGCGCGGATCTGCAGCGGCGAAAGGTTGACGGCGACCGTCACGTCTTCGGGCCATTGCGCGGCGGTGCGAGCGGCCTGGGCGGTGATCCAGTTCCCCAGAGTCACAATGACGCCGGTTTCCTCGGCGACCGGAATGAACTCGTCCGGACGCAATTCGCCTTTCTCGGGATGGAACCAGCGAACAAGCGCTTCGAAGGTCCGGATCCTGCCGGTTTCGAGGTCGACAATCGGCTGGAAGAAGATCGAAAGCTCGTCGCGCTGGAGGGCGGCTCGCAGCTCGTCCTCGATTTCGCGGCGGCGCACCAGATCGCGGGTCATCGTCTTATCGAAGAAGCAGGTCTGCGCCCGCCCGCCGACTTTCGCGTGATACAGGGCCAGATCGGCGCTTTGCATCAGTGTATCGGCATCCTTGCCGTCCTCGGGCAGCAATGCCACGCCGAGCGATGCGCGCACTTCCAGTCGATCGCCTTCGACCCGGACCGGACGCATGATCTCTGCGTGGATCTCGCTGGCAATCAGTTCGGCTTGCTTGCGACTTTCGATCGGCGAGAACAGGACGAATTCGTCACCGCCGAACCGGGCAACGGTGGCACCCTCGGGAGCAACTTCCTTGAGCCGTTTGGCAACCTCATTGAGCACCCGGTCGCCGATCGGGTGGCCAAGCAAGTCGTTGACCTCCTTGAACCGATCGAGGTCGATCCAGACGAGCGCCAGACGCGTGCCTTCGTCGACCGACATCATCGTCTCGACCATCGCATGGTTGAGACCGGCACGATTGGCGAGCCCGGTGACGACATCGGTGCGGGCGAGATGCTGCATCTTGTCGGCCAGCTGCGCGCTCGTTTCCGCCGCGGAAATCGACTCGCGCAGAACCTTGAAGATGTTGAACGCGATCGACATCATGGCCGGGATCAGCAGGATGTTGGTCACGCCCAGCGCAAACAGCGCCACGCTGCCGCTGGTGAAGCATGCAAAGACGATCGGAGTGCTGACCAGCCCCAACTGGCCCATGGCAATGTTGGGACGGCCAGCGTTGCGGGCCGCCACACCCACGCCGTAGCACAGCGCATTGGTGACCATCAGGACCATGACTTCGCCGCTTGCCCCGAGCCAGATCGTCATCGCGGCGATCAAGCCCAGCACGAAGGCATAGCTGAACGCCCCGACTTCGTAGACCACTTCGAGCATGGTGGTGCTGGTCGTGTGGGAATCGGGCGAAAGACCGAGCGCAGCCGTGACACGGGCGGTTGCGATCACCATCAGCATGGCGCAACCGACATAGAGCTCCGGCATTGCGGCCATCCAGGCGGCGATGGAAGCGGCAGAGACGGTTGTGATGGCGCCAATCGCGAGGCTTGCGGGTTGGGTGTAGAGCGATTTTACGAGGACGCGGCGAGCCCGCGCGGATATCTTGTCCGAGCGATCGCGCCGCAAGCGCCGTACGCACGCCGCACGTATTCTAGACAGTGGCCCCTCGGTTCCCAACATACGTGCGTGGGTAGCGCAAAGGTGTCAAGCCAAAGTTAACGGAAAACTTACCGAAAACTTCTTGTTTGTTTTCAGGTTATTAAGTGTCTTGCGTGCTCTGTTCATTGGCCGCTTGCAAGACCGGTTTGACCACCGGCATATGCTCTTCGGCCTGGGCTGCAAGCCGGCGGTCGAGCGTGCGCGTGATCCCAAGCCACCATTCATACTCGCCGCGATCGCCCGCGAAGAACGCCTGCTCCGCCTGCGCGCGGGCTGCACGGGCGGCCCCGAGGCCATGCTCCGCGAAGTATCGCAGCGCGGCGTGCAGCGTGCGATCGTTTGGGACGTTGGAATTGCTCGGAAGTGCGTTGTCATTCGCCGCCGTGACCAAGGCGGAGTTGAATTTCCGTGCGTCCTGAAAGCACAGCGGATTGCGTGCCGGAGCGAAGTGAGTGGTCATAGATGCGACTTCCAAGAATTTGTTTTTCGACCCGCTGTCACCAGACGCGACTGGTTCAGCTCAGTGCGGTGAATTACGGGTGGGGTCGCTAAGGTCCGGTGATCGGACAGGGTTTCGCAGCCATTAACCTTGCCGCTTTGAGCGACCCGGATCGATCAGTCGGAGGCGGGTTGAGGCGGCGGAACCTCAAGGTCGAGCGTGCTCGGATCGGTTTTCCACTTGCCGGCATTGGCATAGGGCGCCTTGACCTGCCCGGCATTGGTCAGGGACGGATCGGCAACGGGAGAACCCGCCGGAGCGGCCTGTGCCGGGTCGTCGGCGCCGCCCCCGACGCTGCGCGAGCGACGCACGAGCGGCGAGGAAGGCGCAGCAAGGTCCGCAGAGGCACGCTGCTCGATAGCCGATGGTGTCGAAGGGGTCGCCGATCGACGACCGCTCACGCTTGGTTCGAACCCGGCATAGGTCTGTGCAAAGGCGCTCTTGCGGCCCGCAGCGCCCCGATTGCGATAGAACCGGTGCGCCCCGATCGTGCCGACCGGCTCCAGCGATCCGGCCCAATAGGGGTTGACCCACAGAGTGTGATAATGCGTCGCGTGCCCGACTGGCGCGTAGACGTCTCCGGCCAATGCCGCAGCCGCGACGCGTTGGGCGCGCGCCCAGCTCGATCCGCTTGCCTTGCGGCGCAGGCTGCCATCGCAGGTGAAACTGAACTGGCAGCCGGTGGCCCGGTTCGAGCCCTCATAGACCACGCCGCAGACGCTTGATGGCCAGTTCGAATGCGCCACGCGGTTCAGCACCACCTGGGCGACCGCGCGCTGCCCCGCTTCGCTTTCGCTCGCCGCTTCATACCAGACCGCCTGCGCGAGACAGCGCTGCGCGCGAGCCTTGGATACGCCGCTGCCAGTGACGAGAAATCCATTGGCGGCGGGGCCGGTATCGATCACTTGACCGAGCTCGGTGCCGCTCACGTCGACCGATGTGTCGAGCGGGTCGGTGGTCGGCAGGGCAATCAGCGCTTCGGCAGGCGGATCGGCAAGATAGAAGAATGCCGATCCGGGAAAGCTCATTCCCGGCTGTTCGAACGGCATGGTTCGGGTTTCGCTCAATTCTACCCTTGTCACCGGCCCTGCCGCCGGTGCTGCCCCGAAATCGCCGGGAGCTGCCATCGCCGGGACGGCAATCGCTGCAAACAGCACCGCCAATCGTTTGCGTAAGGTTGTACGCGGTTCGCGCCTGGCTTTGCCCTCGGTCGAGCCGTCAGGCAGCCCGATCACGTCAGGCGCAGGTTTGCGGAGGATACGGCTTCGGGTCATGGCGCAGCTCCGCGCGTAGGCGCACTGCGGCCTCGCTTCGAGCGCAAAACCGCGCGCGTCCCGAAAGCAAACAGGTTTGGTTGACCGGTTAACGCTGTGCGCAACATGGCTTGCGGGGTAGGGGCGGGGCGCTTATCGCTCGCCTAAGGCTATGGTGCGGGTTCCCCACAAGTTCAGACCATTCGGAGCGGCGGTTTTTGCGGCGGCTGCCGCTGTATTGCTGGCTTCGTGTGCGCCCGAGCAATCTGGTGCTCGCGATCCATCCATTGGCCCGACATTCGTGAGCCTGAACCCGTGTCTCGACGATATTCTCGTCGAAGTGGCCGCGCCCGAACAAATCCTTGCGCTGTCGCATTTCAGCCGCGATCCATCGGCCAGTTCGGTCGGTGTGGAGACCGCGAAACGGTTTGGCGTGACCGGCGGAACGGCAGAAGAAGTCCTCGCGCTCGAGCCCGATATCGTTCTTGCCAGCACTTTCATGCCCCCTGCGACAAGAGCCGCCTTCGAACGTCTTGGACTGCGCGTGGAGTCATTCGGCAGTCCCTCGACGGCAGAAGAGAGCGCGAAACAGGTCGAAAGGATCGGAGAGCTTTCGGGCAAACAGATCAACGCGAAGGCGTTGGCGCGGGCGATGCTTTTTCCAACCTGGCCTCCGCTCTACACCCCGCCGCCGCCTCCGGCGAAGGGGTGGGAACCGGCGCCCGATCCGTCGGTGCTGCTTTGGCAACCGGGCCAGATCGTCGCGGGTGATGCGTCGCTGATCATACATCTGATCAAACAGGAGGGATTTACCAGCTACGGTAGCGAAGCTGGCATGCAGCAGGCCGACCACGTGTCGCTCGAACGGATCCTGATCGATCCGCCCGACGTGCTGCTGGTGGCGGGAGACAGTGCCGGGCAGTCACACCCGATCCTCGACAAGCTGGAAGGGACGCGGGTGCATCCCTTCGCGCCGAACCTGTTCTATTGCGGCGGGCCGAGCATTCTGAAAGCGCGTGAAGAATTGAACCGCATCCGTCTGAGCTTTGAGGATTTTGGCGGATGAACCGCGCTTCGCTGGTCTTCGCCTTGTTGCTTGCGGTGCTGATCCCGCTCTCGCTGCTTGCGGGTCGCGTGTGGCTCGACATCGCAAACACCCCCAATGCCGCGCTGATCCTGATCGAACTGCGCCTCCCGCGCGCGGTGCTGGCGGTGGTGGTCGGAGCGGGCCTGGGCGCAGCGGGAGCCGCCATGCAGGGCTATCTGCGCAATCCCCTGGCCGATCCCGGGCTGTTCGGTATCGCGCCGATGGCCGCGCTTGGCGCAGTCGCCAGTTTCTGGTTCGGTACGCTGCTTCCCGCGGCCATTGGGCAATGGAGCCTGCCGGCCTTCGCGCTGGCCGGAGCGGGCTTGGCGATGGCCTTGCTCGCGCTGATCGCCGGACGCACGTCCGCCGACGCAGCCGGCGGCGCCGGGGGAGGGATCGCGCTCTTCACGCTTGCGGGGTTGATGATCGCGAGCCTCGCCGGTGCACTGACCGCGCTTGCAATCACGCTTGCGCCGAACCCGTTCGCGCTCTCCGAAATCGTGCTGTGGCTCAACGGCGCATTGACCGATCGGTCGTGGCGCGAAGTTTGGATCGCGGCGCCGCTGGTGACGATCGGTATCGCCGTGCTGGCGCTGGCGGCGCGGTCGCTCGATGCGCTTACGCTTGGTGAGGACGCAGCGCGATCGCTGGGCGTCGAACCGACGCGGCTGCTCTTGCTGCTTGTCGCGGGAGTAGGACTCACTGTGGGCGCCGGCGTGGCGGTCGCCGGGATCATCGGGTTTGTCGGGTTGATCGTTCCGCACCTGGTTCGTCCCTTGACCGACCGCCTGCCCTCGAGCCTCGTCTTGCCGAGCGCACTCGCAGGCGCGTGCCTGGTGCTAGCCGCCGACAGCGCGGTGCGCGTGCTGCCGTTCGTGACCGAGTTGCGGCTCGGCATTGCCCTGAGCCTGATCGGCGCGCCGTTCTTCCTGTGGCTGCTGCTGCGGATGCGGAAAGGGAAACTGTAGAGATGACGGCCGAGAAACTGGCAGCCGAGAACCTTTCGCTGACCCGCGGCGGTCGCCTTGTGTTGCAGCAGCTCTCGAGCAGTCTCAATCCGGGCGAGATCACCGCCATTTGCGGGCCCAACGGCGCGGGCAAGTCGAGCCTGTTGATGTGCCTTGCGGGCTTGCTCAATCCCACGGTCGGTTCGATAGCGCTCGGCAAGCGGGCGCTTGCCGACATGCCGGCGCGCGATCGGGCCATGGCTCTTGGCTATCTACCGCAAAGCGCCGATGTCGCTTGGGACGTTTCGGTCGAGAGCCTCGTGACCCTCGGTCGCCTGCCGCATCGAGATCGCGGCACGGAGCAAGTCGAAGCGGCGATAGCGGATCTGGCATTGGACGAATTGCGATCCCGCCGGGTCAGCCGCCTGTCGGGCGGCGAACGGGCCCGCGCCCTGCTTGCCCGGGTGCTCGCGGGGACACCGCGCTGGATCCTTGCCGACGAACCTTTGGCCGCGCTCGATCTGTCGCATCAGCTCGCGCTGGTTTCGCACTTGCGGGCTTGCGCGGCGTCGGGGCAGGGCGTGGTGATCGTGCTCCACGATCTGGCGCTGGCGATGAATCACGCCGACCGTGTGCTGGTGCTGAGGGACGGGCGCCTGGTCGCGGACGGCACTCCCGAACAGGCGCTGTCGCCCGAGGTCATTGCCAATGGCTGGGGGCTCGAGGCCGAATGGCTGGGCGAACCTGGTGCAAGGGCGCTCAGGACGCGATCAGCGTGAACCAACGAAAGCGGTGTGGATGAAGAGAAACGGCACTCCGTGGGAATGCCCATGGTGCAGGGCACCCACGGAGTGCCTCTCTTTGAGAGCCCGCAAAGGCCAAGGTGCGACCCAAAGGACGAGGCGGAAGACCTGCAAAGAGAAGTATCCCATGGCCGATTTGGCCGCAGAATGGGACTTGAGGTTTTCTGTAGGTTGTGGGTAAAACTGGGAAAGTGTCACAATATTAAATATTTATGTGATGTTGGGCTTCCAGTTTTCGTTGCGACACGCTTGTCATCCGCCGGTCCAGAAGAGATAGATTGCGGGTATGAGCGTTAGTATTGACGGAGCTCACGAGCTTGTAGAGTGGCTCAAGGATCGCCCTCCCGAATGGGAGCAGGTAGTTGCTGTCCGATCCGCCCTAAGGGTCCTTCCTCTAGTTTATGATCCGGGTCACGAACGAGAGCATCTCGTTCAGTCATTCGTGTTTCGAGTCTTTCCTGCGATGGCAGTTGTATTTGGGCTTGGTGTTGTCGGCTCAAACGCGAATTCCGTTCGGTCAGCATCGGATGGAGGCAATCGGATTCGCCAGATCGCAAATGGCACTAACGGGGCTACTCAAGCTATGAATTTCGCGTCACAAGCCGCAATCCATGCGGCAGATGCTTATGGTGCAGCCGCTGGGGACTCTGCGGCTGACGCTGGCTATTCATTCGACATGGGATCTTCAGCGGAAAAAGACATCTGGCGAGAAGTATCGTCCGACTGTGAAGCCTTGGTCAGAGGCATCTCAGTTTGCGACCTATTGAGTTCACCTCTCTGGCTAAAGACTCCAGAATGGTTCGAAGCTGCGTGGGAAGGTGTCAAAGACTGGCTCGGGAACTCGTCCGAAGGGTTCGCCCTCTGGCGAGACTGGTATAAAAGGCGGATCGACGGTGAGAGACAGGCGTTTCCGGGCTTCACCGGTGAAGCGGACGCACGCTTCTACGATCGACTGCATTCCAGACGTCGTGACTGGTGGTTTCGTCGGCCAAGTGACTTAAACGCTGAGATTGCCACATGGATCGCAGAACTCCGCGAAGAAGTTGAGACGACTACCTACTTCATTAGCTACGCTACTGAAGACGAGCCCTTCGCCCGCGAGGTCGCCGAAGTCCTCGACGCCCTCGGCCACTCATACGTCGCATCGCCACTCGATTTCGCCAATGAGATGGACAGCGGACTCGACTCCTCCGATCGACTGATCGCATTGTATTCCAAAGCTTACGTCCGCTCGGATCAATGTGAATTCGAATGGAATCACCACTACAACCTCGATCCGACTTCGGAAGAGCGGAGGATCGTGCCGTTCCTCCTCGAACCGACCGATCTCAAACCGTTGATGAAACAAATACCCTATCGCCAACTGACTGGGATGAATCGAGAGGAGCGCCGAATAGCGATCCGCGAATGGATTGAATGGACACCGCCCGAGCCTAGCCGCGAGCGGGTCTCGAAGGTGCTCTCTGACACGCTCAGCCCGCAGATCGTCGCCGACGAGCAGGGCGTGCTCGACCTTGCGCCCAATTCAACCTTCGACCAGCCAGAATTCCCTGCCGATCTCGCCCGTGCATTCCGCGAATTGCAGATAATCCTCGACCTTGTTCGCGAGGAAGCGGTGAACCTGTCACGGATGATGCAGCGCTCGCTTTCGCGCTACGATGAGGAACTGTCTTCGCATGGTGTAAATGCAAGCTGGGGCGGGCTCGACCGTCTAATTGCGATCATCGTCGATGGCATGGCCGAGATGTCGAGCGCGGAGTTCTCGCCCGGTCAGAAACAGGCGCTCGAACAGCTAATCGGGGCGCACAACGAATGCATGACGTCCCTGAAGGACGCCGATCTCCGGATGCGCGACCTCGCTGCGATCCCGATCCGCGAGGTCGATGGCGAAGAAATCGACGACCTGCTCGGCAAACTCGACGCGTTCTATGAAGCGGTGCAGGACCTGATCCCGACCAGTGAGCGGTTCGACCAGCACGTCGAAAACCTCGCCGAAGACGGTAAGGAATTTGCTTTCGAGGCCGACAATCCCGCGAAGGCCGAAATGCCGCGCCACGCTCGGAGGCGTTACTTACTCAGTCTTGGCGGGCTTGGTCTGGGAACGCTGAGCGCAGTCGGGTCGGTCGCATCGATCGCTACCACGGCTGCTGGGCAGCGGGCGCTGGAACTGGGCCAGCGGCTCGTCGATGCGTTCTTCCGGATTGTTGGGCTGTAGACGGATGACGCGTACGCCAAATTCGAGCCGGTAGATTTCTTGCAAATGGGCCGGTTTGCGCTCACTCAATTGGAGCAACGCGCACTCCTTCATATCGAACCTTCTTTCCGTCACCATCGTCAGCAGTCTCGACGTCTCCATCAACGATGGGCCGCTTGATTGGTTCAATCTTGCCGTTGGCGATTGCGCTTTGCACAAGCTCCAGGATTTCGTGAGGGTTGCAGATTTCCTGATTCTTGCGGAGGAATTTGATTGACGATGTCCAATTCAAGTCACCATTCGTCAGGGAGGCTAGCCTCGCTTCCGAATCCTCGTTCAGAGCACGGATGACTAGGCGCTTTACGCTATTGACGTTTTTGGCATCGAATAGAAAGCGGCGCTCGTAGATTTCGAAAGCTGCGGTGGCGGCGGTTGTCGTGAGACCGAGCGCTGCCAGAACATCATTATCGATCGCATCGCCCCCGTCCGTGAGACCGATGATCCCCGAAGTCAGAGCGGCGATGGGTCCAAAAGTGTCGCGCACGACATTGATGCTTCTCTGTCGGTCAGCTTTTCCATCGAGATAGGCGACGCATTGGGTTTCAATTACGTCGAACCCTCGACGAAGAAAGAGCAACTGAACGCGTGGATCGGGAGGGGCGAGCGTATCGCTTGGATAAGCAAGCACTGCTGTCTCGGCAAAGAGCTTGAACGTGCCTCTTGTCTGACTGTCGGCGACACTATGAACACGATTCGAAATTGTGCCCTGGGATACGACCTCGGGACGGCCGACCGCATTTACGCATCCGCCAAGGACGGTTGTTGTCAACGCAATAGCAAGAACCGATTTCTTCATCTTTCACTCCCCTGTTTCGAGAGAGTGATACGAACAATCGACCAATCATTGCCGTGATCCCCATCACGCTCGGCTGATTCTGTTTTTGGCCGGGAAACCTGTTGCCGCTTGACCGTTGCAACCCAATCACCCTGACGCCATCTCCTACCCAAGCCTCCCAACCCGTGGACCGCACCCAATCCGCCTCTTGACCCACACGAACATTTCCGGAACAAACGCCGCTCTATGTCCTTGACCAAAATCTCCGTCCGCGGTGCGCGCGAGCACAATCTCAAGGGTGTCGATATCGACCTGCCGCGCGATGCCCTGATCGTGGTTACGGGTCTCTCGGGCAGCGGAAAGTCGAGCCTCGCGTTCGATACGATCTATGCCGAGGGGCAGCGGCGCTATGTCGAGAGCCTCAGCGCCTATGCGCGGCAATTCCTCGAAATGATGCAGAAGCCCGATGTCGAGCATATCGACGGGCTCTCGCCGGCGATCTCGATCGAGCAGAAGACCACCAGCCGCAACCCGCGCTCGACCGTGGCGACGGTGACCGAGATCTATGACTATATGCGGCTGCTATGGGCGAGGGTGGGGGTTCCTTACTCGCCTGCCACCGGAGAGCCGATCACAGCGCAGTCAGTCAGCCAGATGGTCGACCGGGTGATGGCTCTGCCCGAGGGAACGCGCGCCTACCTGCTGGCGCCGGTGGTGCGCGGTCGCAAGGGCGAGTACCGCAAGGAGCTGGCCGAGTGGCAGAAAGCGGGCTTCACCCGCGTGCGGATCGACGGCGAGTTGTACGGAATCGAGGAAGCGCCCGCGCTCGACAAGAAGTTCAAGCACGACATCGAAGTGGTGGTCGACCGGCTCGCGGTGAAGGAAGGGTTGGAGACGCGGCTGGCGGACTCGTTCGAGACCGCGCTCAAGCTGGCAGACGGACTGGCCTATATCGATCTGGCCGACGGGGTGGTGCCGGGGCGCGAGGACGAAGCGGATACGGGCGGTGCGATGAAGGGCGCTGGCATCCCCGCCAACCGCATCGTGTTCTCCGAGAAGTTCGCCTGCCCGGTCAGCGGCTTCACCATCGAGGAAATCGAACCGCGGCTGTTCTCGTTCAACTCGCCCCAAGGCGCGTGTCCGACCTGCGACGGGATCGGCGAGAAGCAGCTGTTCGACCCGCAACTTGTCATCCCCAACGAAGCACTGACATTGAAACAGGGCGCGGTCGCACCATGGGCGAAATCGAACCCACCGTCGCCGTATTACATGCAGGTGCTGACCAGTCTCGGCCGCGCCTACGATTTCGACATCAACACGCCCTGGAAAGACCTCGAGCCCGATCAGCAGCTGATCATCCTCCACGGAACCGGCGGTATGCCGGTGGCGCTGACCTTCAAGGACGGACGCAAGGAATACACGGTCAACAAGCCGTTCGAAGGCGTGATCGGCAATCTCAACCGCCGGTTGGTGCAGACCGAGAGCAGCTGGATGCAGGAGGAGCTGTCGAAGTTCCAGACCGCGCAGCCATGCGAGACCTGCGGCGGCAAGCGGCTCAACGAAAAGGCGCTGGCGGTGAAGGTCGCGGGCACGGATATCGCCGAGCCGGTGACGATGAGCGTGTCGGATGCGAAGGAGTGGTTCCTCGCGCTTGACGACAAGCTGACCGACCAGCAATCGCAGATCGCCCGCGCGATCCTGAAAGAGATCAACGAGCGGCTGGGCTTCCTCGACAATGTCGGGCTCGACTACCTCAACCTAGATCGCACCAGCGGGACGCTGAGCGGTGGGGAGAGCCAGCGCATCCGGCTCGCGTCGCAGATCGGCAGCGGGCTCTCCGGGGTGCTCTACGTCCTCGACGAACCCTCGATCGGCCTGCACCAGCGCGACAACGACCGGCTGCTGGAGACGCTCAAGCGGCTGCGCGATCTCGGCAATACCGTGATCGTGGTCGAGCATGACGAGGACGCGATCCGCCAGGCCGACCATATCGTCGATCTCGGCCCCGGTGCGGGCGTGCGCGGCGGCGAAGTGGTCGCGCAGGGCACGCTCAAGCAGATCATGAAGTCGCGCAAGTCGCTCACCGCCGATTACCTCACCGGACGGCGCGAGATCGCGGTCCCGCAAGTGCGGCGCCCCGGCAACGGGCACGACCTCACGCTCCATGGCGCGCAGGCGAACAACCTCAAGGACGTCACCGCCAGCATCCCGCTCGGCACCTTCACCTGCATCACCGGCGTCTCCGGCTCGGGCAAGTCGTCCTTCACCATCGACACGCTCTACGCCGCCGCCGCCCGCACCCTCAACGGCGCGCGCATCATCGCCGGCAAGCACGACAAGGTCACCGGGCTCGAATTCTGCGACAAGGTGATCGAGATCGACCAGTCGCCGATCGGTCGCACCCCGCGCTCCAACCCCGCCACTTATACCGGCGCCTTCACCCAGATCCGCGACTGGTTTGCCGGCCTGCCCGAAAGCCAGGCGCGCGGCTACAAGCCCGGCCGCTTCTCCTTCAACGTCAAGGGTGGGCGCTGCGAGCAATGCACCGGCGACGGGCTGATCAAGATCGAGATGCACTTCCTCCCCGACGTCTACGTGACGTGTGAGGAATGCGGCGGCAAGCGCTACAACCGCGAAACGCTCGAAGTGAAGTTCAAGGGGCTGTCGATCGCCGACGTGCTCGACATGACGATCGAGGACGCCGAAGAGTTCTTCAAGGCCGTCCCCCCGATCCGCGACAAGATGCGGATGCTCAACGAAGTGGGCCTCGGCTACGTCAAGGTCGGCCAGCAGGCGACGACCCTGTCGGGCGGCGAGGCGCAGCGCGTGAAGCTCGCCAAGGAACTGTCGAAACGCTCGACCGGACAGACGCTTTACATCTTGGACGAGCCGACCACGGGCCTGCATTTCGAGGATGTGCGCAAACTGCTCGAAGTGCTGCACCGGCTGGTGGAGCAGGGCAATTCGGTGGTGGTGATCGAGCACAATCTCGACGTGATCAAGACCGCCGACTGGATTGTGGACCTTGGCCCGGAGGGCGGGGTGCGTGGCGGCGAGGTTGTGGCAGCCGGGACGCCGGAGGAGGTGGCGGAGGAGCAGCGCTCGTTTACCGGGGCGTATCTGAAGCCGATGTTGGAGAAGGGCTCAGCGGCGCGGGAGGCGGCGGAGTGAGCGAAGATCCTTCTAGCTTACAGGACGTATTGAGCAGCAGCGTAAGGATTAACTCGCTGACGATCTCGCAAGGTGCTCGGATCGAACTTGGGCAATCCGATTTATTAGTCATTGTTGGCCCAAATAATTCTGGGAAATCTCAGTTTTTGAGAGATGTTGAGGGGCTATTTAAGAGAAAGCGTCCGAGCAAGCGAGAGGGTGTTGTTGTAAAGGAGATATGTCTACATTCATTCTCACATGAAGATTTGACAGAAGAGCTAGAGGGGCTTCGCGAGAGAGATTCTGAATTTCTAAGTTCATTTGACGTCAGAGTTCACACGAATTCATTTGTCAATTTCGAACACAGTTTGTCTGTTGCTCCAAACCAGCTTGGAGATTTGGCGCCCTTTTTCTTAAATTGGTTTCATCAGAGAATCGCCTATCTATCGTTCAACCATCAAATTCTATGAATGATCGGGTGGAGACTCCCGGTCAAATTCTATACGATAACGAGAAGATACTAAAAAAAGTAAGCGACATATTTGCGGACGCCTTTGGCAAAGAGTTATTCTTAGATTATCGGGCCGGCGGCCAAATACCAATCTACGTTGGGACAAAACCTCTAGTGCCAAGTGGGTTTGACCGAGTTTCGGACGAGTATGTGAAGCTTGTTCGGCGGTGTGACAAGCTCCACGAACAAGGCGACGGAATGAAGAGCTTTGGCGGCATCCTTCTCTCCGCGATGGTCGTCAAATACAACATCACACTGATCGATGAACCCGAGGCTTTTCTGCATCCTCCGCAGGAGCGAGCCATAGGACGCGCAATAGGTCAGCATGTGACCAATCAAGTGCTATGTTCGACGCACTCGAAGAACGTATTGCAGGGCTTCCTTGAATCCGAGCGCACCGGGGTGCGGGTCGTACGACTAACTCGGACGGAGAATGAAAACTCGGTTAGTGAAATTGCTCCAGAGGAAGTAGTTGAGCTCTGGAGTGACCCGGTCTTTCGCTATTCAACTGCGCTGGAGGCGCTTTTCCACGAGCAAGCTGTAGTGTGTGAAGCAGAGGCGGACTGCAAGTTTTTTGAAGCTCTGCAGAGCGTGATTGGCGAGATTGGGAAAGCCGATACACACTACATTCCGTGTGGCGGTAAAGATGCGTATCCAAAGTTCATTTCGGCCCTGAAAAGGCTGTCAATCCCTGTCTTGGCGATTCTAGATTTCGATGCTTTGAACAATGAGAAGACAATCTCAAGCATCTATGAATCGCAGGGTGGCGACTGGAGCCAAATTCGCCCGCTGTGGGCAAGAGTGGACAAAGCGATCCGAAATGGTGTTGCCCCTCCAACAGTCGAGGAAGCGAAAGCGGCAATTCATTCAAGATTGGATGCATGGACTGGAGGAAGTCCACCAATAGGAGAGATATCTGACTTTATGCGGAGTACGAAACCTTGGGCGAAAGTTAAGAGAATGGGAATTTCAGCGGTTCCTTCGGGTGATGCTCAACGAGCTGTTCAAGAACTCATGGATGAGCTTGCAGAGAAGTCGATTTTTCCGATTCCAGTCGGAGAACTTGAGTGCTTCGTAAAAACTATCGGGAACAAGGGTATAAAGTGGCTCAATGAGGTCTTTCGAACCTACCCTCTCGACTCCGACGAACTCCGTGACGCCAGACAGTTCATGAAGAGAGTTCTCAAGTGAAGTCACGCTGTAACCCATTTCCTTCCGCTTGAGTAAGCGGAACCTCGGCTCGGAGGCCGGAGCGACGGTCGGTCAAGAGATCCGTTCGCCCTGAGACTATCGAAGGGCTGCACTTCACTTTGGTGAAGCGGGACAAGGAAAGGACGGTGCTTCGACAGGCTCAGCACGAACGGAATGGAGATGTTTTCCTACTCCCTCCAATTCCCATAGCCTGCCCGGTTCCTTAGCGTTTGTTTGCCTCAAGCGCCGGCGCGGACATCCGTCCGCTTAGGCTCTCCTCGGCCCTATCGGGCCTGCGGGCGGCCAGTCGGCCTTGCGGTCGCTTCGCGCCCGATTCCAAGGAACCACCCATGACAGCCCACCCCACCGAACCCTTAATCCCCGCGCAACCCTCTGGCGCGCCCAATCTTCCCGCCATCATCGACCAGCTCCCGCCCAACACCGCGCACTCACCCCAAACCCAATTCACGCGCGCTCGCCAGGCCGCGTTCCTCCGGCGTCTCGCCGATAGCGGCGAGGTTCGCGTTGCGGCGCGCGCCTCCAATATCTCGCACCAGACCGCCTATCGGATGCGGCGGGCGTGTCGGACGTTTCGTCGGGGTTGGGACGCGGCGCTGTTGATTGCGCGCGAGCGGGCGGAGGAGGTGCTTGCGACCCGCGCACTGCACGGGGTTGAGGAGCAGGTGTTCTATCATGGCGAGGTCGTCGCGACCCGGCGGCGCTACGATTCCCGGCTGTTGCTGGCGCATCTTGCGCGGCTCGATCGGCTCGCAAGCCAGGAGGATGTGGCCGCGTTGGCGGGCAGCTTCGACGATGTGCTTGAGGCGCTCGAGACGGCAGAAGGAGACGCGGAACCGACGCTGCCCGTCGCGCCTGCGGATGAGGGATCGGAAACACCCTCTGGACCGTGTAACATGCGGTCCATGTCTCCGGACGAAGTTGACGCTGACAAAGAGGCGGAGGAGAGCGAACCGGCGCTCGAACAGCGGCTTGCGGCTATGGAAGCGGAGCGGCCCGAGGGCGCGCTCACTCCGATCCAGCTGCAGACTGGCGAGCACGATTGGGGCGCCATCGAATACGCGCAGCTGCTGGCCTTCGAAGCGGGGGAAGCGGATTGGTGGTGTGCGATGCCAAGCGACAGGCCGGAGGACGTGCCCGAGCCCGAAGGTGCAGGGTCGCCAGTGTGACCAACCCGCCGCTCCAACCGCGCCTCAACCGCCATTTACCACCACTTAAGCCCCACCCGGTACGCTCTTGCGCCAGACGGATCGGGGGGATTGCGCGTGAAGTACATGGTTCTTCTCTTTGGCGGGGCGCTCGCGCTGGGCGCGATGAATCAGGCCTATGGCGACATGTCGTTCAACAGCGGTTCGCTGGCGAGCGTCGAGCGCAAGTGCACGCGGATGATGAGCGGCAGCGGCTACACCGATGCCAGCAGCAAGGCGGTGTGTTCGTGCCTGGTCGACAAGGCCAGCAACTGGCGCGATCGCAACCCCGAGGCCGAATACACCGAAGAGATCCACACCAACTTCGCGACGGTGTGCGTCAACTCCGTCGGTCTGGCGCGGAAATCGGGTGCTTCGGGCAGCTCGATCGACCAGTCGGACTGGGGCGGGGATGGCTTTGCCGCCGACGAGAGCGAGTGGGTGGAGTAACGCTGCCTGCGATTGGCGGAACCGCAGGAAGGCGGGAGGTGCGGGCAAATTGGCCCGACTTCGCGCGACTCGGCGCTTCGGTGTACGGTCCTCCGCAGGGAGGAATGCCATGAAGATCAACCTGCAGAACGTGCGCGTGACCAGCTACACCACTCACAGCAGCGGTGCATCGGCGCGGCCGGGCAAAACGCTCGAAGTGATCGCGCCGCGCGGCACGTTCAGGCCGGGTCAGCGCATTCCCAATCTCAAGCTGGAAGATGAGAAGGGCGAAACCGTTGCGCTCGAACTGGCGCATGTCGTTCAGCAGAGGCAAGCGGCTCCACGCGCAGGCGACAAGACGCCGAAAGAGACGGTGACGATCGTCTATGAGGCGATCCAGCGACCTATTTGACGCCCGCCGCCTGCCGAGCGATCAGCCACTGCCACACGACGAACACTGGCATCGCAAGCTCGAGGATCATGCCCGAGAACATGTTGCCGTCGGGCGTGCCGAATTGCTGCATCGAGATCACCCGGCCGATGCCGCCGAGGAACAGCCCCGATGCGACGGCGCGAAAGGGCCAGGTGACGCGCTCGATCCGCGGAATCATCCACCACAGCAGCAGGGCGAGGCAGACATAGACACCGCTTTGAAACCGAAACTGGCTGTCGATTGCGATGGTGATGTCTTCGACCGGCATGAAGCGCGCCGCGCCCTGCCACAGATTGGTGAGTCCAAAGCTCAGCGGGGCAAGGCTGAGTATGGCCATGGTGACCTGCAGGGCACGACGCATTAGGTTTCTCCAATAAGATTGTTTTTTGCAACCTAATTGGAATGTGCGTGGTGTCAAGGGCGGCGTCGGGGCCAGATCAGGGGCAGTTGCCCTCCTGCGGCACGCCGGCAAACGCCCTCGCGACGAAGGCTTCGACGTCGTCCATCGAGTTGAGGAGACCGCCATCGTGGTTCGCTCCGGGATATTGCCGCGCTTCGATCCGCGATCCGGCGGCGCAGGCATCGCGCACGAACAATTGCTGCATCGGGAGCGGCGTGATCTGGTCGGCTTCTCCGGTCCCGACGAAGGCCGGGACGCTCAGCGCGAGCGTCGGGTAGGCCATGGTCGCGAAGACCTTCTCCTGTACCGCCAAACTCTCGGGGCTGACGAGGTCACGCGGAGTTACCCCCGCCGCCATGGTCGAGCCGATGAACTCGCCGACGCATTGGTCATAGGCCTTCGATACAGCCGGCCATGTCTCGCTCGCAATCGTGCTTTCGAAATCGAAGCTGGGATCCACCAGCTCGGCCATGGTCAGCAGATATGCGGTGAAGGCGACTTGCGGGTTGGGCGTGTCCTGGTTGAGCGCCGCCATCATCTGCTGCACGGCGGGTGGGAAGTACGGCACGCCTGTTGCCGAGATCGCGCGCAGATCGATCTCCGGCGCGTAATCGGGCGCGAAGCCCGCGGTCGCGATCGCCGCCGCTGCGCCCTGCGACTGGCCGGTCACGACAACCGTGCGACTGACCGGAAAGCCGCCCTGCTGGACTGCGCGAATTGCATCGAGATTGCTGTAAGCCATCGGCCGAGCAGCCATGTAGGGGTGCGTGCCTTCGGTCCCGAGCCCCTGATAGTCGCTGGCGACGATTGCATAGCCCTTGCGCAGCCAGTTCGAGAGATAGGTGAGATCGCGCTGCGAGCGACCGGCCGAGGAAGGAGCGCAGGCATCGGCAATGCCGACCGTGCCGTGCGACCAGGCAATCAATGGCCACCCTCCGGCAGGCGCTTCGCCCTGGGGCAGGTAGATCGCGCCCGAGACCGTGATGGGCGACGTTCCATCAAGCCCGTCGGTCGAACGATAGCGGAAATTGATGCCCGACGCCGCACCGGGAATGAGCGCCGACGCCGCAACCGCCCGCTGACTGATCAGACTGCCTGGCAAAGTGTCCTCAATGGGAACGGTGGCAGAGGCCGATTGAGTTGTCGGCAGGTCGACCGAGCAGGAGGACAAGACACAGGCGAGGGCGGCAAGACTGAGGAAGGTACGCATGCGCCTGCTTTGGCGTGTGAGATAGGAATGTCAAATGGTGCAGCTCACGTCGGTTTCACATCCCGAAAGCTTGCCTTACCCGGGTTCATGTCGCATCTTCCTTGCCAACGGGACTTGGCGAGCGGCGTGATCGCGTCGCGCGCTCCCAATCAAGGTCGCAGCGCCGTCTACTTTCCAGATCGGCGATCATCACACCCGCTACTGTCACCAAGCGAGAGGGAATGTGCCATGCGACCAACCATCTTCGGCCCTGTTGAGGGTTCGACCAAGCGTTCCGACTTGTTCAGATTGCCCGACAGCCCCGGGCACTTCTTCGCGCGGCCGACAGCGGGCAAGGGCGGGAAGGCCAGGCGCTACGGAAAGAAGTACCTGATCGCCTATTTGATGCTGGTGATCGATGAATGGCACAGGTTGCATCCGACCCAGCCATTGCCGATCGGTGACCTTGCCGAGGAAGATGGCAGTCATCAGCACGACCATGCCTCGCATGACGAAGGCAACAGCGTCGACATCTACAATCTTCATTCGAAGGGAGGGAAGCAGAAGGGGGCGGCATATGTTCCCGGCGGGCCGCAACACGCGGCCTACGATCGTGCTGCGACACAGGAACTCGCGATGCGAATGATGGGGCGCAAGAACGTGTTCAAGATGATTGCCGCCTACCACAATGATCCAGACCTGCGCAGCGCTGTGAATAAGGCGCATCCGGGTTGGCCGCCGATGACCAAGTTCGTGAATCACGAAGACCACATTCACGTCACTTTGCATCCCAACGTCGGGCTGACACCGGACCAGATCGACGAGATCCTCGGTTTCGCCAATCTGGGCAAGATGGTCGCTGCTGCGCTGGCGCAATTGAGCGCGACCGCGCAGATGCTGCGGTTTGGTGCGCGCGGAGCTCTGGTGACAGCGTTGCAGATCGTGATGAATGCTATCGCCGAGGTCGAAAGGTCGCAGCAGGCGAAGCTGGTTCCCGACGGTATCTTCGGCGCGAAAACCCACGGGAGGGTTGAGGAATTCCAGTCGCAACAGCGGCTGACGGCAGATGGCATTGTTGGCCCGAAAACCAAGCAAGCCATGGGGCACAAGGTGCAGGTCTGAGCGCGGACTTTCCTACTCCGGCGAATCGCACTATTCCTAAGTCTCTGGGGTCCGGTCCGCCATTGAAGGTGAGGGGATGCTTCCCTGGCGGTCTCCGAGTCCCCTGAAATGGGAGAGGGACTATGACAAAGCTTGGGAAGGGCGCGATTGCGCTCGCTTGCGGGCTGTCACTGTGCACGGGCGCGGTCCTTGCGCAGGATGACCTGGCCTTTATCGGAACATCGATGTTCGGCGATCAGGAGGTCGGGCACCAGGGTGCGGGCGAAGAGGCAGCGGGAGACTTCTCGGCTGAGCTCGACCTGAAGGCGGGGCGGATGTGCTATATGCTGGAGGTGAGCGGGCTCGACGAATTCACCGCGGCGCATATTCACCAGGGCAAAATTGGCGAGAACGGTCCGCCGGTGGTGACGCTGGAGCTAATGGGCGAAGATGGCGACGATGTGTGTGTGGCTGTGGATGCCAAGTTGCTGAAGGACATCGCGAAGAACCGACCGAAATACTACATCAACGTGCATACTGCGGCCTTTCCCGAGGGCGCGATCCGCGGTCAGCTCGGAGTGGAATGAAGCTGTCTACAAGCAGCGTCGCGTTAGCGTAAGAAGGACTCCCGTCTGGTGCCTCGGCGGTGCGCGCAGGACAGACGCTTAGCGCACCACTTCCATTTTGACCCTTGCGTGGCCGTGCGCGATCATGCCTATCTTCTCTGCCGCGGCGCGCGACAGGTCGATACTACGCCCGCGAATGAATGGTCCGCGATCGTTGACCCGGACAATCACCGAGCGTCCATTGCGCGGGTTGGTGACGCGTACGCGTGTGCCGAAGGGCAGGGTGCGGTGTGCAGCGGTCATCGCGCGCATGTTGAACCGCTCGCCATTGGCAGTGCGGCGACCGTGGAATCGCCGCCCGTAATAGGACGCTATGCCAGTACCTAGGCTGCGTACGACATTGGCAAATTGTTCTGGCGACCGTTCGAGAGGAGGCTCGAACGTGGACAGGTCAACCGCGCCCGCTTGGTGGACAACCGGTCGGGGTGACCCGGCAAACGGCTCGAACTGTGCGGAAAAGCT
This sequence comes from uncultured Porphyrobacter sp., assembly GCA_964550495.1. GTDB lineage: Bacteria > Pseudomonadota > Alphaproteobacteria > Sphingomonadales > Sphingomonadaceae > Erythrobacter. The sequence goes on from CAZJZO010000031.1 coordinate 22,812, forward strand.
GGTCTGGGTGGCTGAGGCAGTCGTCGCCGTGACGTCGCCGCTGTTATCCGCGTCATTTGCCTCGGTTTGAGCCTGCGAAGCGGAAAGGGGCATCAGGGCGGCGGCAGCCACCAACGTGCCCACGCCATGCATGGCGCGCATAGTGTTCCTGGCCCCTCTCATCAGTCAGGCGATATACGCGCAATCAGGCAAGCGAGGCAAATTGGCTGCAGGCGGAGCGCCCTGCGCTGCGTCCGCTTTGTCGCATCCCGATCCGACGATGCGACGAGATCAGAACGCCCAAAAGCAAATGGGGCCGGCATTGCTGCCGACCCCACTCTCACCAGCGCGTGGTCGCTCCTTCCCTGCGCGACTTCCGGCGAACCTTCCGTCTCACTGTTCCGGAACGCACTTGGCGCCCGATGTCTCATCCCTCCATGGCAAGCCACTTCAGGGTTTGTCACCGGCGCTCGCGCCGGCATCCGGCTTCACTTGCGAACAGTCCGCTGAGTCCAGACCGAAGTCCTTTCCGTACGATCTGCCCCTCGGGCGAGGCCGAGACCGCGTCTCCTTAACGGCCTGCAATCTTAGCGCGGTTCTCTTGGGCCGAAGCCCCGTCCTTCCGCAATTGCTGACCAGATCCGTGGCCTTTTCCGATGGCTACGCTTCGCGTTCTCCTCAAACGAGCTTGCTTGCTTCCAGCCGAAACTTTCTGCATGCCTTCTCTCGAAGACCGCGTGGACAATCGCCACCGCATCTCTGGGACTTGAAAAAGCTCAAAAATCAGAACCTTGCGGCTTTGTTTTTTCAACCCTTCGTGTTCCGAAGACAAGTTGAAATTGCGCTGTCGGACCGAGTCGCGCAAGGTCTGCAACCCCGACTTTTCCACTTTTACCCAGATCACTTGTGGAGAACGGTGGACAACTCAACGGTTCACCGCATTTGACAGATTGTGGGAAAAAAAAGCGCCAGAATCTTCGTGGGTCATGACCGCGCATGACTGATAATTCGAAGAATCGCCCCGCTGCGAATCGGCCCTAGGCCGCGCTTGCTACGACTCTATGACTCGCAGATGCGACTATCGTTCCCGATTCCGGTCCCGCCGCGCGAGCAATTTCAATCGCAGGGCATTCAGATTGATGAAGCCTTCGGCGTCATGCTGGTCATAGGCACCGGCATCGTCCTCAAATGTCACATGCGCTTCCGAATAGAGCGAATGCGGTGATTTGCGGCCGACAACACTGGCGAGACCCTTGTAGAGCTTCAGCCGGACCGTACCGCTGACCTTGTCCTGACTATGGTCGATCGCCGCTTGCAGCATCTCCCGCTCGGGGCTGAACCAGAAGCCGTTGTAGATCAGCTCTGCATATTTCGGCATCAGCTCATCCTTGAGATGGGCCGCGCCGCGATCGAGCGTGATCTGTTCGATCCCGCGATGCGCGCGCGCGTAAATCTCACCGCCCGGCGTCTCGTACATGCCGCGCGACTTCATTCCGACGAAGCGGTTCTCGACCAGGTCAAGCCGCCCGATCCCATGTGTGCGACCGAGATCGTTCAACGCGGTCAACAGAGTCGCCGGCGACATCGCTTCGCCATTGAGCGCTACGCCATCGCCGCGTTCGAAATCGATCGTGATGTATTCGGGCATGTCCGGCGCGCTCTCGGGATGATCAGTGCGCGAATAGACATAGTCCGGAGTTTCCTCCCATGGATCTTCCAGCACTTTGCCTTCGGAAGAAGTGTGCAGCAGGTTGGCATCGGTCGAGAACGGTGCTTCACCGCGTTTGTCCTTCGGCACGGAGATCTGGTGCGCTTCGGCCCATGCGATCAGCGCGGTCCGGCTCGTGAGATCCCATTCCCGCCACGGCGCGATGACTTCAATATTGGGGTCGAGCGCATAGGCGGAGAGTTCGAACCGAACCTGATCATTGCCCTTGCCAGTTGCCCCGTGTGCGATTGCATCGGCACCCGTTTCGTGCGCGATCTCGACCAGACGCTTTGAAATCAGCGGACGGGCGATCGAGGTGCCGAGCAGGTAATCGCCCTCGTATCGCGCATTGGCTCGCATCATCGGGAAGACATAGTCGCGGGCGAATTCCTCCCGCAGGTCTTCGATGTAGATATGCGCGTCAGGAATGCCCATCGCTCGCGCCTTGTTGCGCGCCGGCTCAATCTCTTCACCCTGGCCGAGATCGGCGGTGAAGGTCACCACTTCGAGCCCGCGCTCGACGCTCAGCCACTTGGCGATCACGCTGGTATCAAGACCGCCGGAATAAGCGAGAACAACCTTTTTCACATCGGACATGGGTACACTTTCTCAAAGAAGCGGCGCGGCTAGCAGCCGAGACGACCAACAGCAACGATTTGCTGGGATAAGATTGCTATCTGCTTGTGTTGAGGAGCAGGGCAACCGATATTTGATTATGCAGGCGTGGGACGGGGATACTATGCTAACGATGTGGAGCAAGGCGCGCGAGCTGGCGGAATTGGCTCCGCCCGAGCGCAATCGCTGGGTCGATTTTCTTCGGGCAATCTCCATTCTGGCAGTGGTATTCGGTCACTGGCTGATGGCGGGCCTCTACGTCGACGACGCTGGCGAATTGCAGCGCGGAGACCTGCTCAGCGTGTCCGAATGGAGCCATTGGCTGACATGGGGCTTTCAAGTCATGCCGGTCTTCTTCCTTGTCGGCGGCTATTCCAATGGAGTGAGTTGGGCGGCGACGCTCGAGAAGGCCCGGCCCGGACAGGTAGGCGTCTATCGCGACTGGCTGGCGAGCCGTGTGCAGCGCCTGATCACGCCGACATTCCCGGTGCTGCTGCTGTGGGCTGGGCTCGCCGTCATCCTCACACAGGTCGGCATCGACCGCGACCAGATCCGCATGGCGACCGAAGCCGCACTTATCCCGGTATGGTTCCTCGCGGTCTATCTGCTGGTGACGGCATTCACTCCGATCGCCTGGAAAGCGTGGAAGAGATTCGGCTGGGTCAGCTTTGCGATCTACATTCCCATCGCGATGGCGGTGGATTGGCTGACTTTCTCCGCTGGTGTGCCCTATGTGAACTTCACCAATTTCCTGTGGGTCTTCCTGGCTATCCACCAACTCGGGTTCGCGTGGAGCGATGGGCGGTTCGGGAATCAGTGGTTTGCGCTTGCCTGGTTCGCCGTGGGTCTGGCGATACTGGTCTCGATCACCGTTTATGGCTTTTACCCCGTCTCGATGGTGTCCGCGCCCGGAGGCTTCTCCAATTCGCTTCCCCCGACTCTCGCGCTGTTTGCGCTGGGTATCGTGCAGGTCGGGTTGGTCCTCGCACTCGAGCCACTCGGGCGAAAGATGCTCGACAATATCGGGATCTGGACCGCAACCGTGCTGATGAACGGAATGATCATGACCGTCTATCTCTGGCACCTCACCGCCTTTGTGTTGGTGATGACAATCGTCTGGCTGGCGCTTGGCGGAATGGGATTGGACTCGATCCCGGGCACCGCCGATTGGTGGCTGTCGCGACCGTTCTGGCTGGCAATCTACATTCTGGCGCTGCTGCCGATGATAGTGATCTTCGCGCGGCATGAACGCAGCTTCGGCCCGATCAGGGGCGGTCGCATAGTGCCCAAGGCGCGGGCCATCTTCGGTGTGCTGATGATCTGCATCGGGCTTGCAGCAACAGCAGGCGTCACCATAGCCAGCCCGAACAGCATTTCCGGCATTCGCTGGTGGGTCATTGCGCTGCCGCTCGTTGGAGCCGCATTGCTCGGATTCGGGCCGGTCTATCGTCCGAGTGCCGAAACCAAGGCCGCCGAGGCTAACCGGAGTTCTTGAGCAACCGCTTTTCTTCCGCTTCGATATAGCCACGTGTGATCGGCAGCGCGTGGCGGTTCTTGGCGTACTGGATCTGGTAATTGCACATGCTGCCGTATTCGAACACGGTTGCCGCTCCGGACAGGTAAAAGGTCCACATCCGGAAGAAGCGTTCATCATACATGTCGATGATTGCTTCCTTGTTGGCCATGCAGTTGGCGTACCAGCACCGCAGGGTCTTGCCGTAGTGCAGGCGCAGCGTTTCGACATCGGTGGCGATCATGCGGAATTTTTCCGACGCCTCGACCGTCTCTGACAGCGCCGGGATGTAGCCACCCGGGAAGATGTATTTGCGCGTGAACGCATCGGTAAATCCGGGCGATCCCATGCGTCCGATCGTGTGCAGCAACATCGAGCCATCATCGTTGAGCAGTTTGGAACAGGCTTCGAAGAATGCTTCAAATTGCGGCTGTCCGACATGCTCGAACATGCCGACCGAAACGATCCGATCGAATTTCCGCCCGGCCGCGGCGAAATCGCGATAGTCTACCAATTCGATGCTCACGCGGTCGGCGACACCGGCGTCTTCCACGCGCTGCTTTGCCAGTTCGATCTGCTCTTCGGAAAGGGTGATGCCGGTGACTTCGACATCGTAGTGTTTGGCAATGAAGATCGCCATGCCGCCCCAACCGCAGCCGATATCCAGTATCTTCTGGCCCGGCTTGATCGCGAGCTTGGCCGCGATATGCGCCAGCTTTGCGGTCTGCGCCTCTGCCAGTGTCTCGACCCCATCGGGCCAATAGGCGCAGCTATACTGCCAGTGCTCACTGTCGAGCATCAGGGCATAGAGCTCGTTGCCGATATCGTAATGGTGAGCAACATTGTCCTTGGAACGAATTGCGTTGTTGAACTTCTCCGCGGCAAACCCGGCCTTGTTGAACAGGCGGCCGACAATGCTCCCCGGTCCGATGTCGCCAAAGCCTTTCTTGTCCCAGGGATTGTTGGCGCGCAACAGGGTGATGAAGCCCATCACGTCGCCTTCTTCGATGATCAGGCGGCCATCCATGAATGCTTCGGCTGCACCCAGGCGCGGATCCATAAGAATGTCGCGCGGCACCTTGCTGTCGGCAAAGCGCAGGACGATCTCTGGGAAACCTTCGGCCGGCTCCCCGTAAGTGCTCGCTGTACCATCGGCATAGACCACGCCGAGACGTCCGCGCGTCACATTGCGGCTGAGAAATCGATTGAGAAGTGCGCGGCTCATGAATTTCCTGTGTGTTTGCAAGACCAAGCGCCGCACAATGACGCAGGCTTGCCTTGAGTCAACAATAGGATAGGCTTGCAGGCATGGCAGAGAACAAAACCCAGCAGACCGATGTTGCGGTAGAAGAGTTTATCGCGAGCGTCGAACCAGAAGCAAAGCGCGAAGACGCCAAGGTGCTGGACGCACTGTTCCGCAAGGTGACCGGGCAAGAGCCCAGGATGTGGGGGCCGAGCATCATCGGCTATGGAAATTATCACTACAAATATGCAAGCGGGCGGGAAGGTGACTGGATGCGCACTGGTTTCAGCCCGCGCAAGGCCAAGCATTCGCTCTATCTGACAGGTGGCTATTGTGACGATCTTGCAGCCGGTGATCGCAGGGAAATCCTCGGCCGACTTGGCAAGCACTCGGAAGGAAAGAGCTGCCTGTATGTCAACAAGCTCGCCGATGTTGACCTTGATGTGCTCGAAGAGATGATTGCCAATGACTGGGCCCACATGAACCGGATCTATCCGCCGGAGTAAGCTCAGATCCCGGCGTACCACTGGTAGTTGTATTCATCCTCCCAGAACCCGCCTTTGCCTTTACCGATATCCCCGAAGCTGGCGACCGCTTCGATCGCCGTGAGGTACTTGGCGTGTTTGTAACCGAGCTGGCGCTCAATCCGCATTCGTAGCGGTGCGCCGTTCTTTTCGGGAAGCGGTTCGCCGTTGAGTTCGTGCGCAATGATCGTCTGCTCGTGATAGGCATCGACCAGATCGACGCTCTCGTAATAGGGCTCGCCATAAAGCGTGTCCGCGCAACGGAAGACGACAAAGTTGGCTTCGGGCATAATTTGGGCGCGATCGAGCAAGGCACCTAGCTGCGGTCCCTTCCATTCGGCGATCGCGCTCCAGCCTTCAACGCAATCGTGGCGAGTGATCTGGCTGCGCTGGGGCAGGGCGCGCAAGTCTTCGAGTGAAAGCGAAAGTGGGTTTGCGACCAGTCCTGTGACTGCGAGCCGCCAATCGGCAAAACCGTCTGACAGGGCCTCGCGATATTCGGCAGTGTTGACTGTGACCGAACCGTTGCCTTTGACATCCGGCGACCGCTCCTCCGGGGCGTATTCGGGCGCAAGTCGCTGACGACCCGCCAAGGCGCGGTGCGCCATTCGGTGCCAGTCTTCTGCCGCGTCGAACAAATCTCCGGCGGCGTCGGTTCGGCCCATCTCTGTGCAAGCGCCGGCACCAAGGGCTGCAACACCAGCCAGCACAGTTCGGCGCTTGATCTCAGTCATCGGCTTGCTCCTCGCGCCCGCCGGCGATCATTGCCCAAGTTTGCCGCAACGGTCCGGCCAGTAGCACCATAACGATATGCACGACGAAGAAACCGAATAGCGCCCACGCGACGAGAAAGTGCAGCGAACGCGCGCTTTGGCGTCCGCCGAGAATATCGACCAGCCATGGTGCAGCAGGTTCGAAACCGGGGGTGATCGCAAGGCCAGTGAACACCATCATCGGCAGAAGCAACCCGAACACCAAGCCGTAGGATATTCGCTGCAGCGAGTTGTACTTCGATCGGTCCTCGGAGAATCTTCGCTTCAGGTGATCGCCGACCGCCTGTTTCAACGCAGACGGCCTCCAGTCGCCCGCCGACGTCATGATGTCGCGGGCGAAATGGCGATTGATGAGCATTGCGATCCAGTTGCCAAGCAGGGCAACGGCGAACACCCACGCTCCAATACTGTGCCAGTCGCGCGCGGCGGCGAGATCGTAGTAGCCGGGAATCGTGGCCCATCCTGGGAAGCGTATGACAACCGTCCAGGCGTCTGCAGGATCGTAGCCGTAATCGCCCCAGTAAAGGTATCGGTGGGCGTTCGAGATATTGAGGCCCGACATGAAAAGCACGATCAGTGCGACCGCGTTGATCCAGTGCCAGATGCGGGTCGACAACGTGTGCCGCTTCATCGTGGGTGCTCTTCGCGGGCCAGGTAGATCACGTCGCGATCCTGCGACAGCAGGTGCTGGCCGCTGTCGATGAAGAGCGTCGATCCGCTCTTCAGAACCCCTTGCGACAGGAACAGCGCAGCATCGACGATCTCACTCGCTTCAGTCCTGCGTCCGAGCAGGTTCAGTCGGTGCGAGACTTCGGTTTCATCTTCCCGCTGGTCGTGGCTGGCAAGGATGGCGCCGGGCGCAATGCCGTACACTCGGTCGTTCGGGCCAGCTGCGCCAATATCCAGCATCGGGATAGTCGCCGCCAATGCATGCTTCGACATGGTGTAGCTAAAGAAATCGGGATTAGGATTCTCCAGCTTCATGTCGGTGATATTGATGACCGAACGAACCCCGGTGCCGTGCGCAAGCGCCAAGAAGCGCTGCGCCAAGATTGCAGGACCGACAGCATTGACTTGCATCGCTTCGCGGTTCGTGGCGAGATCGAGATTGGTTGCATCGTCATAGCGAAACACCGACGCCGAATTGATCAGGC
>CAZJZO010000032.1:0-29173 GCA_964550495.1 uncultured Porphyrobacter sp.
TGCTGGATATTCCCCTGCAGATCGAGCGCCACTATCGCGCGTATGGTTTCTATGCACCGGCACGTCGAGCAGTGTCTCCAGGCCGAGCACCGACAGCGCACCCGACGGATCGCTGCAACCATCGACCCGTTCCCAGAACTTGAGCGATTTGCCGAGAGGCAGGTCGGGATCGAGCGCCGGTCTCTCATCCAGCAGTCCCACAGCACCGTGTTGTTCGATATCGCCTGCAAACGGTGTGGTGAGGCCTGCGATCGCGCGGATCAGGGTCGTCTTCCCGGTCCCGTTTGCTCCGGTTACGTGCATTGCCTGGCCGCCAGAGAGAGCAAACGACAATCCGCGGAACAGCAGCCGGTCACCCCGGCGGCAGGCGAGATCGGACACAGACAGGGAAGTGCTAGCAGAACCTTGCATCGGCTGGTGCGTTAGGGAAAAGCGTCCCCGCTCACAACAACACCTTGAAGGAGGCCCCAATGGCCGCTGTCCACGAACTGACCCAATCCGAACGCGACCAATTGCTTGCCGATCACCCCGCGTGGGAACTGACGCGTGAAGGCAAGGCGATCACCCGGACATTTCAGTTCAAGGATTTCAGCGAGGCCTGGGGCTTCATGAGCCGTGTCGCCTTGCTTGCCGACAGCCACGATCATCACCCGGAATGGTTCAACGTCTACGCCAAGGTTGAGATAACCCTGACCACGCATGATGCGGGCGGGCTGTCGCTGCGCGACGAGAAAATGGCGCGCGCGATTGATGGAATTGTTTGATTCTTCTTCCGCCCTCAAGCGCCGGGCGCGGGCCATCCGGCCCGCTTGGCTTTCGCGCCATTGGGCGCGACGGCCAGTCGGCCTTTGACTACCGTGACCAGGAACCAAACGGCTGCGAAGCAGCTGCAAGGGCGACCGCCCGCCCGCAGCGATGCGACCATGAGGTCGCGTGAGCGAGGATTTCGCGCGCCGGATGGCGTGCGGACAACAAGAAATCCTACTGTCCCAGCAGCGCTGACCGTTCGCGGTTCTGTTTGCGCACCCGGCCCGGCATCCAGCGCTTGGCAAAGTTGATCTGCTTGGCGGTCTTGCCGACGAGGTAGTGCAAGTCATCGCCATGCACCGCATTCCAGACCGTCTCGGCGACCTCTTCGACCGGTGTGATCTCGAGCCCGGCTGCGACCACGCGCTCGCGCACCGATTCGTTGCTGCGGCGATTGCCTGTGCCTTCGAGCAGCGGAGTTTCGATGAAGCTCGGGCAGATCGAGCAGCACTTTATGCCTTCTGACGCCCATTCGGCATCGAGGCTTTCGGCGATACCGCGCACGCCGAACTTGGTCGCGCTGTAAACGCTCATGCCGCTGCCACCGGTGATGCCTGCCGCGCTGGCGATATTGACGAGGCACGATCCTGGCGCCGTCTTTTGCAGGTGCGGATAGACCGCCTGGGCGCCGTAGAGCACACCGCGCAAATTGATATCGAGACAGCGATCGATCTCTTCGATGTCGAGCTCGTGCAACGGACCGCCAGTACCAATTCCGGCATTGTTGACCATGACGTCGATCCGGCCGCCCGCGGCGGTGGAAAAGGCCTCAAGCGCAGTGTCCCAGGCGTCCCGGTCGCGGACGTCGAGCAGGTGCATGTACTTGAACCCGCCGGCGATCAGCCCAAGCGTGTCTTCCATGCCCTGAGCGTCGATATCCGAGACGCCGACAAACCAGCCACGGTCACCGAAATGGCGCGCAATGGCGCGGCCGATACCCGAGGCCCCGCCAGTGATGAATATGCTACGCCGCGGCTCGCCGGTGCTCATGTGTTCCCTCTCCCAGATTGCAATTTGCAACCCGTCTAGAGAGGGCAACGAGAATTGTCAGCCCGTTTCGAGCGCGGCTTCCAATCCCTGCACATGCGCGGCCCCTTCGACAATCTCGGCCGTCGATGGCTCCAGCACATCGCCGAGCGGTTCGGCTCGCCCGCCAAGGCATTCGGCGAGGAAATTCTCGGCGATCGCAAAGAAGGCAATGTTGTTCGAAGGCTTGGCAAAGCCGTGACCTTCGTCAGGATACAGCACATAGGTTACGGGGATTCCCGCTTCCTTCATTGCTCCGACAATCTGGTCGCTTTCATCCTGTTTGACGCGAGGATCGTTGGCGCCTTGTCCGATCAGCAGCGGTTTCACGATCCGGTCGGCTTTGTAGAGCGGGCTGGCTGCCTTGAGCAGCGCGAGACCCTCTTCGGTGTTGGGATCGCCCATCCTCTCGTGAAAGACCTTTACCATCGGCGCCCAATATGGCGGGATGGTCGAAAGCAGTGTTTCGAGGTTGGAAGGCCCGACGATATCGACCCCGCACGCGAAGGTCTCCGGAGTGAAGGTCAGCCCGGCCAGCGTCGCATAGCCACCATAGGATCCACCCATGATCGCCACCTTGTCCTTGTCGGCGATTCCTTCCGTGACGGCCCATTCGACCGCATCGATCAGGTCATCGTGCATCGTCAGGCCCCACTGCTTGTTGGCTGCGTTGAGGAACGCCTTGCCGAACCCGGTCGAGCCGCGGAAGTTGACGGACAGCACTGCATAACCGCGATTGGCCAGCATCTGGTGCAGCGAGCTGAACCCGAATGTGTCGCGCGACCACGGGCCGCCATGCACCAGCAGCACCATCGGCACTGGCGCGTCGGGGCGCCCTGTGGCGTCGGGATCGCGCGCCAATGGCAGGGTCAGATATGACGGGAGCGTAAGTCCGTCGCGGCTCTTGATCTCAACCGCATGCATCGACTGCAGCGGCGCGCCCTCCAGCTCGGGCCGGGTGGTGTAGAACGATGTCAGGGTCTGCGCGTCGCGATCGTAAATGTAGGTTGCGGTGGGCGCTGTGAGCGGGTCGTTCCAGACGACCCAGGTACGGTTGTCGTCGGTGCGAGACGAGATGCCGAAGTCGCCCGTCAGTCGCTCGCCGAGCCACGCCAGAGATCCTTCGAGTTCGCTTTCGATCGCGGTCCATTCGTTCTTGAGGTAGTTGACAGAATAGGCTTCGACCTCGCCCGTTTCACGGTTGCGGATCGTTCCTCCGATGTCGGCCAGATCGTCCTCGGCGACAAGCATACGCTCGCCGGTCGCACTGTCCTGCGCAAACAGCGCGGCCGTGTTGCGTCCCCGGCTGTCGAACCAATAGAGAACCGATCCGTCGGTAGTGTAGCCTGCCGGGCTGGTCGTGAGCGAATCCTCCATCGCAGTGCTTTCGAACGGCTCGCCTTCGGCCACGTTGTCGACAACCCGGAAGTAGTCGGTGCCGCCAGCCTCGTTCTGTTGCATCGCCATTCTCAAGGTCAGAGAATCGTCGGCCAGGAACCCGGCAAAGGCGTTGTTCTCGAACACCATGGTCAGCTCGCCGGTGTTCATGTCCAGCAAGTGGACGTCGTGGAACTGCGGGTCGCGGTTGTTGAGGCCGATCAGGATCTTGTCCTTGATCGTTACCGAGCTGCCGACCACGTCGACCCGGGTGTTCTCGAACGGAGTCAGGCATGATTCCGCCAAGGTCTCCACATCGATCCGATATATCAGGTAGTTCTCGTCTCCACCCTTGTCCTGGATGTACAGGATGCTTTTGCCATCTCCCGCCCACATATATTGCGGAATAGGCCGATCGTCGGAGTGGGTGATGACCTTGGCGGCGTCCTGGTCGTCGCGCGGCGCGAGCCAGATATTCATTACGCCGTTTTTGGGAGCGAGCCAGCTCAGCCAATTGCCGTCGGGACTGATCTTTCCCTGAGACCTGGTCGGATTGCCAAACAGATGGTTGCGCGGGATCAGGGGGTAAGTGTCGCTCATATTCTCTCCCTTCGGACTGTTATGTCAGCTAGGAAGCGAATGCGGAAAAGCAAAGGGAGAGAGCAAGGGCCCGTCGTTAGGCGGTCGAGAAAAGCCTGCGAATGTGCGCCACTGCCAGCAGGATACCACCAATCACGGTCGGCAAGGTCTCGTCAGCCCCGATCGGTTCGGCAAAAAGAGCCCCGATTAGAAAGACGATGCCAATGGCCGCCGGAACTATGAATCCGGTTGCGCGTCCACCTTCGGCCTTTGCCATGACGGTAGCCGATGCGGCGATGGCCAGTGCGGAAAGCAGCCAATGGACCCATTCCGCTTCGGCAAATGCGGCGAAGAACGGAAGCACTGCCGCGAGCAGCGGCAGCGCGAGGCAATGCGCAATGCAAGCCACGCTTAGCGTTGCGGCGGCGCGATCGTAATTGGCAGCGGACTGCATCTCTATGACTCAGCCGGAGGGTTTAGCACAACCAACAGGCGCTTCTCCCCGGTGCCTGCGATGGGCGGCGAGCGGTGGATTGCCGGTTCCCCCGTCGCGAGCTTGCCCTTGAAAACGCCAACGTCGCCAGCCTCAAGCGAGTTAATGCGGGTTGGCTCAAGACCCTTCTTCACGCGGTCGGCATCGGCACCATCGAGCCAATTGGTTCCGGTCCCTGCATAGGTGGTGATCAGGCGCGCGCTGACATAGTCCGCATGCCATTTGCGGCAGGAATCCGTCGTAACGACTTCGACGCGGATCTCGACAGCGCTGGCTTCGATGATCGGGCCGTAAATTTCCGCCAGTCGGACGATATCCTTCGTCAATTCGTCGCGCGCCAAGATCGCGGGAAAGCCAGCCCCTACCAACTCCGCAGAGAGCTTGGCGGTTAGCGCGGCAATGGGCGCTGTGAATCGGACATCGGTTGCATCGCCCGCGATCAACGCATCCGCGCCTGCGAGCGGCGCTCGTTGCCAGATCGCCAGACTGCAATCCGGACGGCGGACCTCGCCGAGGATTTCAGGTGACGATGACGTGAGGGCCGTCCGGCAGAGCAGGGTGGTCATGATGTTCGTGGGTCGCAAAAGAATGATACAACGTAACAACGCTCGCTAGGCGGATTCGCAGCACGCATCAAGCGGGATGTTCCGAAATCCGAAAGTCTCTCGTGTCAGAGCGCCGGATTGGCGTAGAAATGCCAGGTGAAGATCGCCATCGGCCCGCGATGCGGGCGCCAGCGTTCGCCGATTTCGCGCAGTTCCTTTTCCGCCGGTCGCTCGTCGAGATCGAGCAGGCGCTTGATTCCCTCCTGCACCGCGAGATCACCTGCGGGCCACATGTCCGCGCGTCCTTCGGCGAACAGCAGATAGATCTCCGCCGACCACCGCCCGATTCCCTTGATCCGGGTCAGTTCGGCTACGGCATCCTCATCGCCCTCCGGCAGCGCTTCGAAGTCGAGCTCCCCGGCATCGACCAGCTCGCACAGCGAACGCGCGTAACCCTGCTTCTGGCGCGAAAGTCCGCATGCGCGCAACGTATCGAAATCGCGCTCGAGCAAGCAACCCGGCGTGAATTCCTCGCCCAGTTCGGCTTCGAGTTTGTTCCACATCGAGCTTGCCGCGGCGACCGAGACTTGCTGGCCCACGATGGTGCGGAGCAAAGTCTTGTAACCGCGTTCGCGCAGACGCGGTTCGGGATAACCGATCCGCGAAAGCTCTTCTGCCACCCGGGTGTCGTCGCTTGCCACGGCATCGAGTCCCGTCTTGATCTGCGCTGCGGTCAGTCCCAACTCTGTCTCCCTTGGCAATTGCGTTAACTTGCCATGATTGCCGGAACGTCCTAGCAGCCGCTCCGTTTAGCAGCCAACGTCCATGCGACATCGCGTTTCTTGCGATCAACATCCACCGGAAGGAAGAAGTACCCATGCCAAAGCTGGTCGTCACCAATCGCGAAGGCGAGACGAGCGAAATCGAAGTCGAAGATGGACTGACGGTGATGGAAGCCATTCGCGACAATGGCTTTGACGAATTGCTCGCATTGTGCGGAGGGTGTTGCTCTTGTGCGACCTGTCACGTTCACATCGATGGCGGAGCAACCGACCAGCTTCCGGCTGTGAGCGAGGATGAAGACGATCTGCTCGAATCTAGCGATCATCGCACCGAGACTTCGCGCCTGTCGTGCCAGATTCCGTTCACGGCGGAGCTGGACGGCCTCAAAGTGACTATTGCGGCGGAAGATTAATCTTCATTGCTCCGAGTGCGTCGAAGTCCTAACTCGGCGCGCATGAACATCACTCAACCATTCGGCAGCACGCTCGAACTGATTGGCAACACGCCGCTTGTCCGACTGACTGGCGCTAGCGAAGCGGCCGGCTGCGACATCTGGGGCAAGTGCGAGTTTGCCAATCCCGGCTCGAGCGTGAAGGATCGCGCGGCGCTGTACATGATCCGCGACGCCGAAGAACGCGGCGAATTGAAGCCCGGCGGGACCGTGATCGAAGGGACGGCGGGCAATACCGGGATCGGCATCGCGCTCGTCGCCAATGCGCTCGGCTACAAGACGATCATCGTCATGCCCGACAACCAGTCCAAGGAAAAGATGGAAACGTTGCGTGCGCTCGGCGCCGAACTGGTCCTCGTTCCTCCGACAAAATATGCCGATCCGTGCCATTTCCAGCACGTCTCCAGGCGAATGGCGGACGAAACCGAAGGCGCGATATGGGCCGGGCAGTTCGACAACACCGCCAATCGCCGCGCGCATATCGAGGGCACCGCGAAGGAACTGTGGGAGCAGACCGGCGGCAAGATCGACGGGTTCACCTGCGCGGCCGGTACGGGCGGAACGATCGCCGGCGTCGGGATGGGGCTCAAGGAAAAGAACCCCGATGTGCGTATCGCATTGACCGATCCGCACGGAGCAGCGCTCTACAATTACTACGCGCATGGCGAGTTGAAGGGCGAAGGCTCTTCGGTTGCCGAAGGGATCGGGCAGGGCCGCATCACCGCCAATCTCGAAGGCGCGCCGATCGACACCCAGTTCCGCATTTCCGACGAGGAAGGGCTGGTCTGGGTTGAAAGGCTGCTGCGCGAGGAAGGACTTTGCCTCGGCCTGTCGAGCGGCATAAATGTCGCGGGCGCGATTGAGCTCGGCAAGCAATTGGTCGCTGATGGTCGCGAGAGCCCGCAGGTTGCGACGATCCTGTGCGATACGGGCTTCCGCTATCTTTCGACGCTCTACAATGCGGAATGGTTGGCTTCGAAGAGCCTGCCGGTGTTCGACTGGCTCGAGCCAAACTGATCGACGGTCCCGCACCGGGCTGCTAGGACGACGGCATGACAAGCGGCAATCCGTTTCGATCGATGGGCCGGAGCCCGGCTGGCGGCGATGCCGAACGCGATGGCGCGCCGCTGGGCGGTACCCGCGCCGAAGCTATCCAGCGACTGCAGGTCGGACTGTTTGGCCTGTTCAGCATGGTGCTGGTGGTTGGTGTCGCCAACATCATCTACAATCGCGCGCAGCAGACCGAAGAACTGGCGGTGCCCGAGGCGGCGCCGACCACCGAACCCACCGAAGCGGCGCCGCAACGCGACCCACTGGCCGATGCCGGTATTCTTCCCGATCTTCCGGCTGAAACGGAGCCTGAAGCAGAGGAAGAAGGGACAACTGTTCCCGACGTTCCCGCGACCGAGGACACCGATCTGGACACCTCCAGCGATGATCCCGAGGCGCCTTAGGCCGTTTGCTGCAATTGTGGCGGCGCTAGGCCTGTGCGCATGCCACGAACAGCAGCCCAATCCTGGCGAGGGCCACGATCACACTGGGCAGGACAATCACCAACCAGAATTCGAACAGGTCGATGCGCCTGCACACCGTCCGGCGCTGGGCTTGATGACGAGCCTGCCGCTGTACTGGCCGCTTGAGGCGGAATTTGCCGATCTGGCGCTAGGCAATGGCGAAAGTCCTTGGCAACGAACCCTGCTGGAAAGGCAATTCGAACTCGTACCGTTGGACACGCTTACGCCGATTCCCGCGCTTTCCCCGGATCAACCCGAGACCGACCCACTGGAGGGACTGGATCGGCTGGCGATCATCCAACCGCGTGGATTGTCTCCGGCAGATAATGTCGCGCTGGACGAATGGGTCAAAGCGGGTGGGCAATTGCTGATCGTGCTCGATCCCCAACTGACCGGCCACTACGACCTGACGCTTGGCGACCCGAGGCGACCAGTCGACACGGCTTTGGTCCCGCCCGTCATCACCCGTTGGGGACTGGCAAGCGTTTTCGATCCCGAACAGGATGCCGAGGTGTCGTATGCGCATTTGCCCGGCGGAGCGGTGCCGCTGGTTATGTCGGGCGGAAGCCGGGTTGTCGTGGTCGATGGTGGCACGAACGGCTGCCAGACGCATGAGAGTCGCGCATTGGTGCGTTGCGACAATGTCGGGGAAGGGACGGTGACCTACCTCCACGACGCAGCTGTGTTCGAGCACCCCGAACTGGTTGGTGAAAATGGCGAAGCCGTGCGTGCCTTGCTGGATTTCGCGTTCCGGTGACGACCGATTCGGGGAAATCGCGGGAAACTCCGACGCGACTCGCGGGAACTCTTGGAGTCGCTGGGGAATCGCGTGAAAAAACAGGAGATTGACAGGCCAAGCTCAACACGGATTGCGTTGCAATTGCCTGGTATGGCGCCAATTTGAGGTGAGTGAAATCGCTGTAAAACAACATTTTACCGCTTAATCCCTAGATTTCCCGTAAAAACCCTTGCCATCCCGCTCTCATCCCGGATATGTCCGGCTTCCATCAGACATGCCTGTTTGTGTCGCGCCATCCATCCGGATCGGCGCGCTGCCCCCGTTCGCGCGGGCGCAGGCGGGGAAGGTGTGTCTGCAACGGACGGATCGGCGTGAGGGGGCTTTCGCCGGCAAGGGACTGAAGGGGAGCAAAGGCGCGTGTCTGCGTTTGGAGGATATAGTGGACAAGCCTATTCGCCCGCGGGCGATAAGGGTCGCTTCGTCCTGCCTCCTGCGTTCCGCAAGGCGGTGAAGGACAGCTCCGGCGCCAAGACCCTGTGCCTTGCCGCTCACGACCGCTTCGATTGCTTGGTCGGCTTTGGCCTCTCGCGCACCGCAAAACTTCACGAGCAGCTCGACCGCGAGGAGGAGCGCGCAATCCGCCTGCAGCAGGACGATTTCGACCGCGAGGTTCGCGCCCAGCAACTGTTTGGCTTCGAGCAATTGCCGTTCGACGACAGCGGGCGCTTCGTCATGCCCGATCACTTGCGCGATCTCGGCAAGATCGGCGAAGGTCTCTATTTCCAGGGCGCCGGCGATTTCTTCTTTGTCTGGAACCCCGACGAACTCGCGCGGATGGACGCGGCATGGAAGGGCGCACAGGCGACCTGCGCCAAGCTGGTGAACGAGGCGGCGGCCAAGGCGGCGAAGAAGGGGAGCAGCAAATGAGCGCGCCCCACATCCCGGTTCTCCTCGATGAAGTGATTGCTGCCATCGCTCCGCGTGCGGGCATGAGCGTCATCGACGCGACGTTCGGGGCAGGCGGCTATTCGACCGCGCTGCTGGAAGCGGGCGCGCGCGTCTACGCGTTCGATCGCGATCCCAATGCGATCCGCGACGGTGCGGCGATGATCGAGCGCTTCGACGGCAAGCTTTCGCTCCACCAGCGCCGCTATTCCGAAATGGGCGCGGAACTGGCAGCGCTCGGAGTCTCCGCTGTCGACGCCGTCGTCATGGATATCGGCGTCAGCTCGATGCAGCTCGACCAGAGCGAGCGCGGCTTCGCCTTCTCGCAGGACGGCCCGCTCGATATGCGCATGAGCCAGGATGGAGAAAGCGCGGCCGATTTCCTCAACTCCGCCGATGAAGCGGCGATCGCCGACGTGCTTTACGAATATGGCGAGGAGCGCCAGTCGCGCCGAGTTGCCCGCGCCATTGTCAATGCCCGCCCGCTTGAGACCACCGGCGAACTCGCTCGGGTGGTGCGCAAGGCGCTGGGGCACAAACCGCACGACAAGAAGGATCCGGCGACCCGCACATTTCAGGCGGTTCGGATCCATGTGAATGACGAGCTGGGCGAATTGCGCGTCGGGCTGGCAGCCGCCGAGGCGTTGCTACGCGAAGGCGGGGTGCTGGCGGTGGTCAGCTTCCACAGCCTCGAAGACCGGATCGTCAAACGTTTCTTCAAACAGGCTTCGGGTGCGGGCCGTGCTGTCTCGCGCCACCTCCCCGGCGAGGTTCCCGGCCCCGCTCCGACCTTTGCCAAGCCGTCCAAGGCTATCCGTCCGGGCGACGCGGAGATCGCGCGCAACCCCCGCGCCCGATCCTCGGTTCTGCGCCACGCCATCCGCACCGCCGCTCCAGCAAGAAAGGACGCAGCATGATCGCAACCGGTTCCCGTATGCGCCAGATCGGCTGGTTCGCGTCGCTTGGCCTGTGCCTCGCGATCTTCATGATCCTCAGCTTCAACGTTCACGCGGTGAAGAGCGAAGTGCAACTGGCCGAGCGCAAGATTGTTGCGCTGGAGCGCGAGAACAAGATGCTGGAAACCGAGTTCCAGACTCGCGCCAGCCAGCGCCAGCTCGCCAACTGGAACACGGTCGAATTCGGCTATGAAGCGCCGCGCGCCGACCAATATGTCGATGGCCAGCGTCAGCTCGCCAGCCTCGGATTGCCGCAAGCCCCCGGCGCTCCCGCGCCGATCCGCGTCGCACGGGCCGATACCGGGGACAATGCCCCGATCCCCGAGCGCGACATGGTTTCGCCTCTGACGGGCGAGCCGATCACGCTTGCTTCGGCTAGCCTCGAAGTCGACGCCGCTGAGACCTTCACCGATGCGTTCGGCGATTTCCTGGTCGAGGCATCGCCTATTCGCGCGGCGCAAGCGCAAACGCTCGCTCCTGAAGCGCTTTCGGTGGGCGAAGAGGTCGCTGAATGACCGCGCACGCTGCGCAAGCGGCCATTCCCCTGGGGCGCGTGCAGCTTGTTCATATGCGCTACCAGTCGCTGCTCACCGCTCGTTGGCGGGTGCTGTGGGTCGTCATTATCTTCGCCGCAGTGGCGATCGCGGCCATTCTCAGGATTGCCGTGCTCGGGTTTGTCGGCGGCACACCCGATCGCGGAACGCTGGCCGAGCAATTGCTGCCACCGCGCGGCGAGATCACCGATCGCAACGGAATCCCGCTGGCGCGCGCGTTTCCGGCCTATGCGATGTGGTTCGACCCCGACGCCATGGGTGACGACGGCGCGCCGCTGGTCCGGTCTCCGGAAGAAGTCGCAACCGAGCTCAACGGTATCTTCCCGGACATGGAGGTAGCGAAGACCGCGCAGCGGCTGGCATCGGGCAGGCAAGGCTATCTGCGACGCCGGGTTCTCCCCGAAGAGGCCAACAAGGTGTTCGAGCTGGGCGAGATCGCTTTGCAGTTCCCGCGCGAGAACGATCGCCATTATCCGCAAGGATCGCTGGCGGCGCACATCCTCGGCTACGTCGTCGAAGGCGAAGGCGGGCGGCTTGGCATGGAGCAGGTGCTGGACGAGCAACTGAGCGATCCGGAATTGCGCTCCGAATCCGTAGCTCTGTCTATCGATGTCCGGGTTCAGGGTGCGCTTGAGGAAGAGCTGCGGCGCGGGATGCTTGCGACCGACGCGATCGGCGCGGCAGGCATCGTGCTGGATGTCGACACCGGCGAGATCATGGCGCTCGCATCTTTGCCCGAATTCGATCCCAATGTCGTCGGTGCGCAGGGCGCACCCAACGAATTCAACCGCGCGACCAACGCGGTTTACGAGCTGGGTTCGACCTTCAAGCCACTGACCGTCGCGGCGGCTATCGATGCCGGGGTGGTGCGCAATCTTTCGAAGCAATGGGATGCGCGGACAGTCGAAGTCGGCAACCGGAAGATCCGAGACCTGAAGCCCAAGGGGGACACGCTCAATGTCCCGCAGGCCCTGGTCTATTCATCCAACACCGTGACGGCCCGCGTGGCCGATCAGTTGGGCGCGAACAACCTCCAGCAAATGTTGGTCGATCTCGGAATGGACAAGCGCCCGTTCATCGAGCTTCCCGCTCGCGGCAAGCCGCTGTGGCCGCAGAATCCAAGCAATCGCCACACCAACATGGTGATCGGTTACGGACACAGCCTGTCGGTTACCCCGCTGCATCTGGCGAGCGCCTATGCCGCAATGGTCAATGGCGGGGTCTGGCGTCCGGCCACTCTGCGCAAGCTCGACGCAGGCGATGTTCCTCGCGGGCGGCGTGTGTTCAAGGCTTCGACCTCGGCCAAGATGCGGCAGATGCTGCGGATGATCTCGCTCTACGGTACCGGACAAAGCGCCGATGCCGAAGGCTTCCGTGTCGGCGGCAAGACCGGCTCGGCGGAGAAGCCTCGTCGCGGCGGATATTCGAAGACCGCGCTGATTTCCTCCTTCGCCGCCGCCTTCCCGATGGATCGCCCACGCTACGTCGTGGTGGCGATGATCGACGAGCCGCGCGGCACTATGGCGAGTTCGTTCCAGCGCACCGCCGCATTCAATGCTGCCCCGGTTGTTGGGCGCTTGGTCCCGCGCATCGGCCCAATGTTGGGCGTTCGTCCCGATGCCAATCGCGATGTCGATATCTCCGATCTTCGATATCTCGTCGAGGGACGCAAATGAAGCTGGCGGGGCTGGCAGAGCGTGCGGGGGTGGCCTGTCAGGGTGGAGAAGACATCACCGTCACCGGCTTCGCCATTGACCACCGCAAGGTTGCGCCGGGGACCGTGTTCGGCGCATTTCGCGGCGAGCGGTTCAATGCCGAGGATTTCATCCCGGATGCTGTCGTTTCCGGAGCTGTCGGTGTCGTAACCCGCCCGGAAGCGGTGGTTGAAGGCGCCATCCATATCGCCAGCGAGGAACCGCGCCGAACCTTTGCGCTGCTGGCGGCACAATTCTTCACACCGGTGCCCGAGACCCTGGTCGCGGTCACTGGCACCAACGGCAAGACCTCGACGGCTGAGATGACCCGCCAGATCTGGCGGATGTGCGGCGAACGCGCGGCGAGTATCGGCACGCTTGGTGTGACCACGCCCGATGGCAGCGTTTCGACCGGGTTGACGACACCCGATATCGTCACCTTCCTCAGCAATATGAGCGGACTGGCGCGCGAGGGAGTGACCCATGTCGCTTACGAAGCGTCGAGCCATGGTCTTTCGCAATATCGCAATGAAGGACTGCGCGTGGCCGCCTGCGCCTTCACCAATTTCAGCCGCGACCACCTCGACTACCACGGTACGATGGAAGAGTATTTCGCGGCCAAGATGCGCCTGTTCGAGGAAGTGGTCGAACCCGGTGCGCCAGCGATCATCTGGGACGGCGGGGAAGTATGCGAGTGGACCCGCCGCGCCATCGAACATGCAGAATCCCAAGACCTGCATGTTCGGACAGTGGGCGAGCGAGGCGCGTTCCTCCGCCTCGCCGCCCGCGAGGCGACCCAGCTCGGGCAGACTTTGACCGTCGAATATGAGGGAACTCAGCGGACTATCAAGCTGCCGCTGATCGGCGCGTATCAGGCCGCCAATGCTTTGTGCGCGGCCGGTCTTGCGCTGTCGACCGGGGCCGATCCCTCGCTAGTGTTCGATGCGGTTTCGCGGCTCCAACCGGTGCGCGGGCGGCTGGAGCGTGCGGTCATCACTCCGATCGGAGCGCCAGTTTACGTCGACTATGCGCATACGCCGGACGCCCTTGAAGCCGCGATTGCCGCATTGCGTCCTCATGTCGAAGCGGAACGCGGCGGGAAGTTGATCGTCGTATTCGGTGCAGGCGGAGACCGCGACAGCGGCAAGCGGGCGCCAATGGGCGAAGTTGCGGCCAAGTCCGCCGACATTGTGATCGTCACCGACGACAATCCGCGCGGCGAAGATGCTGCCGCCATTCGCGCCGAGATCATGCAGGGCGCTGCCGGTGCATCGCAGGTCAGCGATGTGGGTGGCCGCCGGGAAGCCATTGCCGCTGCCATCGCCGAGGCGGACGCAAACGACATCATCCTCGTTGCCGGGAAGGGTCACGAGCAAGGTCAGATAATCGGGTCTGGAGAAACTATGCGAATATTGCCGTTCGACGATGTGCAGGTGGCGCGCGAATGCGCGGCAGCGTCGACAGGAGGCCCGGCGTGAACGCGCGTCAACTCGTCCAGGGCGCGCTCAAGGCGTGGCCGGTCGATCCGCGCGATCGGCTTCCGCTGCCGCTGTGGTTCTCGCGCGATATCGAGCTTGCGACCGGCGGTGTGTCAACGCACCATTTCCAGGCCGCCGGGGTCGAGATGGATTCGCGCGATGTGCGCCCCGGCGACTTGTTCGTCGCGCTCAAGGGTGAGAGCATGGACGGCCACCGGTTCCTGCCTCAGGCTTTTGCCGCCGGAGCCGTTGCCGCGATCACCGATCGCCCGGTCGATTTCCCGCACGTGCTGGTCGAGGACACCACAAAGGCCCTTCACGATCTTGCCCACACGGCGCGCGAGCGAGGCGAAGCCAAACGCATCGGGGTGACCGGTTCGGTTGGCAAGACCGGGGTCAAGGAAGCGATTTTCAACGCGCTCGACCGCGCCAGCCGGGGCGGCGCGCATCGATCGGTGCGCAGCTACAACAATCACGTTGGCGTTCCGCTCAGCCTTGCCCGGCTCCCCGCGCGGGCGCGCTATGGCGTGTTCGAGATGGGGATGAACCATGCGGGCGAGATCGCGCCGCTGACGGACCATGTGCGCCCGCATGTCGCGCTGATCACGACGATCGCGCCGGCGCACATCGAAAATCTGGGAAGTATGGAAGCGATCGCCGATGAGAAGTCGCAGATCTTCACCGGCCTGGTCGAAGGCGGCATCGCAATCATTCCGGCCGACAGCGAGTTCACAGCGCGGATGATCGATCATGCCCGCAAGCTCGGCGTCGAAACAGTGACGTTCGGACGCAATGAAGGCGCCGATGTGCGGTTGCTAGACGCAATCCCGCGCGAAAATGGCGGTTCGCTTGTCACCGCCGACCTCGGCGACACGCGGCTTTGCTACACCGTTGCCGAGCCGGGCGAACACTGGATCACCAATTCGCTTGGCGTCATGGCGGCGGTTCGCGCTGCAGGCGGTGACCTCGCGGCTGCCGGACTGGCGCTTGCTGAGATGGGCGGCCTAAAAGGGCGCGGTGCCAGGTTCGATATCGAAGTTGCCGGCGGCAAGGCGCTGCTCGTCGATGAAAGCTACAATGCCAATCCAGCCTCGATGCGGGCGACGATCAAGCAACTCGGGCAAACACCGGCGCATCGACGGATCGTAGTGCTCGGCAGCATGAAGGAGCTCGGCGACTTCACGGCACGGTTCCATCGCCAGCTCGCCGAACCGCTTGTCGAAGCGAATATCGACCACGCGATCCTAGTCGGCGACGAAATGCGCGATCTGGCGGCGCAATTGGGGAAAGAAAATGGCGATTCGCTTGGCTTTCCGGGCGGCTTCGCCCATTGCGAGGGGCCTGCCGAGGCGATCGCGGCGCTCGAGCAATTCGGACTCACTCATGGCGATGCGATACTTGTGAAGGGCTCCAATTCGGTCGGGCTCGGCAAACTGGTGTCACACTTTACGAGCGCCCCGGGGTAAGCAGGGGGCAAGGGATCTGAATGCTCTACCTACTCGCCGAATGGCTGGGCTTTGAAGGCGCTCTCAACCTCGTGCGCTACCAGACCTTTCGCGCCGGGGCGACGCTGGTAACGGCGCTGTTTATCGGCCTGATCATCGGCCCGAAATTCATCAACCTGCTGCGCGTGCGGCAGGGCAAGGGTCAGCCGATCCGCGAGGACGGCCCGCAATCGCACCTTGCCAAGCGCGGGACGCCGACGATGGGCGGGCTGATGGTGATCATCGCGCTCACGTCTTCGTTGCTGCTGTGGATGGACCCCCGCAATCCGCTGGTCTGGGCCTGTGTCGCTGTGACGCTGGGGTTCGGGTTGATCGGGTTCCTCGACGATTACGACAAGGTCGCGAAGAACAGTCATGCCGGGGTTCCGGGACGGGTGAGGCTGGCACTCGAATTTGCGGTCGCCGGTGTGGCATCCTGGATCATAGTCGGCCAGATCAGCACCGACCTCTATGTGCCGTTCTTCTCCGACGTTCAGATACCGCTAGGCCCCTTTTACTACGTCTTCGCCGCCACCATCATTGTCGGGTTCGGCAATGCGGTGAACCTGACCGACGGCCTCGACGGATTGGCGATCATGCCGGTCATCATCGCGGCCGGAACCTTCGCCCTCATCGCGTATCTCGTCGGGCGCCCCGACTTTTCAGAATATCTCGGCATCCCGCATGTGGTCGGTGCCGGCGAACTGGCGATCTTCTGCGCGGCGATCATGGGCGGCGGGCTTGCCTTCCTGTGGTTCAACGCGCCGCCCGCGGCGGTGTTCATGGGCGATACCGGCTCGCTGGCACTGGGCGGAGCGCTCGGCGCGATTGCCGTTGCCAGCCATCATGAGATTGTGCTGCTGATCGTCGGCGGGCTGTTCGTGGTCGAAACCGCGAGCGTCATCATTCAAGTGTTCTGGTTCAAGCGCACCGGCAAGCGCGTGTTTCGCATGGCGCCGATCCACCATCACTTCGAGCAACTCGGCTGGAGCGAAAGCAAGGTCGTGATCCGCTTCTGGATCATCTCGATCGTCTTGGCGCTGGCCGGCCTTGCTACCTTGAAGTTGAGGTGATGCGGCGCCGATGATCACGTCTACTGCCTTTGCCGGAAAGCGTTACGCCGTCCTCGGATTGGCGCGATCCGGTGCGGCAGCGGCGGAGTCCCTGATCGCCAGCGGCGCGGACGTCACCGTTTGGGATCGCCAGGATGTGGCCCGCGAGCCGTTCGAAGAGCGTTGCACTGTCGCCGATCCGCTCAAGCTCGACCTGACCGGCTTTGCAGGAATTGTGGTTTCTCCCGGCGTTCCGCTCAACACTCATCCGATTGTCCCGCATGCCGAAATGTACGGATGCCCCGTGATCGGCGATATCGAGCTGTTTGCGCAGGCCCGACCCGACCTGCTTCCCCACCGCGTGGTCGGAATAACCGGGACAAACGGCAAGACCACCACCACTGCGTTGGTCCATCACATCCTGCAGATGGCGGGAATCCCGTCTGCGCTGGGCGGAAACATAGGCGTTCCGATCATGGCACAGGAGCCGTTGGAGCCAAACGAGAATGGCCTTGGGGTCTACGTGCTCGAACTGTCGAGCTATCAGATCGATTTGACTCACAGCCTCGACTGCGACGCGGCAGCCCTGACCAACATCACGCCGGATCACCTCGATCGCTACGATGGATTCCTGGCTTATGCCGGTTCGAAGGCGCGGCTGTTCGAAATGCAGTCTGGTGCAAGCTTTGCGGTGTTCGGTTCGCTGTCCGATCCGGCGGGTTCGATCTATCACGCTCAATGCGAGCGGCGTGCGCCGGGACGTGCGCTTGCGGCCGATCTCGACCGGTTCGCTTTGATGCAGGCCGATTGGCCCAGCCTGCAGGGTCCGCACAACCTGGAGAATATCGCAGTAGCAGTGGCGCTGGCCGAAGAACTGGGGGTGAAGCCAGCGCAATGGGAGCACGCTCTTCCCCGGTTCCGCAACCTGCCGCATCGGATGGAACCGGTCTGCGAGGAAAACGGCGTGCTGTTCATCAACGACAGCAAAGCCACAAACCCGGCGTCGACCGCGCCTGCCTTGGCTGCATTCCCTCCCGATCCCGCGATCAACGACGGAGCACCGCGTGTTCACTGGATCGTGGGCGGCCTGCCCAAGGAAGATGGACTGGGCGAATGTGCCGCGCATCTCGACAAGGTCGCGGCCGCCTATACCGTCGGCGAGGCAGGCCCGCGCTTCGCCGAGTTGATCGAACCGCACGCGCCGGTCGAACGCTGCGAGCTGGTCAGCGAAGCGGTCAAGCGCGCACGCGACGCGGCCCGGCCCGGCGAAGTCGTGCTGTTCTCGCCAGCTTGCGCCAGTTTCGATCAATTCCGCGATTACGAAAAGCGCGGCGAGCATTTTCGCCAGCTGGTCGGCGTGATCGCCGAATGCGCGCCGCGTCCTGACGATCCCCATGCCAAGGATATTGCGGCATGAGCGCCACCGGTTCGATCTCCGGCCCGCGCTCCGACGCAGCGTTCCATGCTCCTGTGCCCGTGCGTCGGGCGTGGCGCGAACGGGTGCGCATCTGGTGGCGAGAGATCGACAAGGTGCTGCTCGGCTTCATTCTGCTTACCATGGCGATGGGAACGGTCGCGGTGCTCGCTTCGTCGCCCGCTACCGCGCATCAGCTCTCGACTGCGGAAGTCACGCTCGACGAATTCCTGTTCCTGAAACGGCACGTCGTGTTCCAGATCCTGGGTCTGGCGATGATGATTGGCATTTCGTTCCTCAGTTCGGAGGATGCCCGCCGCCTCGGGATCGTCGTGGGCGCGATCATGCTGTTGCTGTTATGCCTCGTGCCAGTTTTCGGCTTCGATCGAAACGGCTCGCGCCGCTGGCTCGATCTGGGAATGTCGCTGCAGCCAAGCGAGTTTCTGAAACCCGGTTTCGCCGTGATCGTCGCCTGGATCCTGAGCTGGCGCTTGCGCGATCCCGGACTGCCGGTGCTGACTTTCAGCACGGCATTGATGGTTGCGATCGCCGGGTTGCTGATGCTGCAACCCAATCTCGGCGAAACGATCCTGTTTGCCGGGATCTGGTTCGTCATGGTGCTGCTCGCGGGTGTTTCGATCCAGCGGATAAGTGCGCTGGTTGGCGTCGGTTTGGCTGCGCTGACAGCCGCATACTTCCTCTATGACAATGCCCGTCACCGGATCGACAGTTTCCTCGCGGGAGGGACCGCCTACGATCAGGTCGATCTTGCCTATCGCACTCTGCTCGCAGGGGGCTGGAACGGGACCGGATTGTGGCTTGGCATTCGCAAGATGAGCCTGCCGGAAGCGCATAACGATTATGTCTTCTCGGTGATCGGCGAGGAGTTCGGTTTGTTGGTGTGCGCGCTGGTCGTGCTGCTGTATCTCGTGATCGTCGCGCGCGTGCTGATCCGGCTGGTGGACGAAGACAATCTGTTCGTGCTGCTCGCCGCGACCGGTCTGGTCACTCAATTCGGCGGCCAGGCCTTCATCAACATCCTCGTAAACCTGAAGATGTTTCCCTCGACCGGTTCGACCCTGCCGTTGATCAGTCACGGCGGTTCGTCGACATTGGCTGTGTGCTTTACGATGGGTCTCCTGCTCGCGATCACCCGGCGCAACCCGTTCCTTGAACGAGAAACTCCCGGCCTTAGATCGATATTTGGGCGACCGAATACGGATCACAGGGAGGAACGCGCGTGAACAGCGAAACGGCGCAGACTATTCGCAGCGGAGCAAGCCGCCATTTTGTGCTGGCTGCGGGAGGTACGGGAGGACACCTGATCCCGGCCTTCGCACTTGCGACCGAACTGGAATCGCGCGGGCATCACGTGGCGCTGATCACCGATGATCGCGGAGCCAACATTCCCGGCAAGCCCGATTCTCTTACAGCGCATGTCTTGCCAGCAGGACGATTTGGCAAGAATCCCTTGCGCTGGATCGGCGGAGTTCGGTCGGTGCTGGAAGGACGCAATATGGCGCTGCGCCTGTTCGACGCATTCGAACCGAGCGCGGTTGTCGGGTTTGGCGGCTATCCGGCGCTACCGGCCTTGCTGGCTTCGACCGCTGCCAACATTCCAAGCGTCGTTCACGAACAGAACGCGGTGCTCGGTCGGGTCAATCGGCTGCTGGCCGGCCGGGTAGACGCGATCGCGACGTCCTATCCGGACGTTCAGCGACTGAAGCCGAAATTCAGCGACAAGGTCCATCTGGTCGGCAATCCGGTTCGCGAAGAGGTGCTGACGCTGCGCGATGAGGACTTCCCGGCTTTCACCGAAGATGGCCTGTTCCGAATTCTCGTTACCGGAGGCAGTCAGGGTGCGAGAATCCTCTCCGAGGTCATACCGGACGGGCTGGCCATGCTTCCTCCACCTTTGCGCAACCGCCTCCAGGTCACGCAGCAATGCCGGACCGAAGACATTGACGGCGTGCGGGATCGCTATGCCAGTCACGAAATTCCGGCAGAATTGGGTACCTATTTCGAAGACATGCACAATCGCCTTGCAGACGCGCATCTGTTCATCGGGCGAGCTGGCGCATCGACGATTGCGGAACTGACAGCCGTCGGTCGCCCCGCCATTCTCATCCCCTTGCCGATCGCAACCGACGACCACCAGGCAGCCAATACCCGAGAAATGGTCAAGGCCGGAGGCGCGCGGATGATCCGACAGCCAGCCAGCACCGTAAAGGATCCGCGTCCAATGGGCGCAGATGGCAATGAACTGATGAGCAAGCAGGGTGACGTATTCGCAAAGCTCGCCAAGGATATATCTCGCCAGATTCAGGCCATGGCGCAAAACCCGACAAGTCTCGCCAACGCAGCGCATGGCTCTTGGAATTGCGGCAGGCCTGATGCGGCCAAGGATCTCGCCGATCTGGTCGAGAGCATGGCCGGGATCGACCTGATGGATGTCATCAAGGTGGGCGAAACCAATCCGCGTGCAGCCCAGGTTGCAACAAAGCCAGAGAGCGCGACCCGCAAGGCAGCCAGGGATTCCGCCGAATGAAAGGTGTCGGAACCGACATTGGCACGATCCATTTCGTCGGTATTGGCGGCATCGGTATGTCCGGCATTGCCGAGGTAATGCACAATCTCGGCTACACCGTGCAGGGAAGCGACCTTGCCGAAGGAGCCAGCGTTGAACGGCTCAGGGCGCGCGGGATCGATGTGAAGATCGGCCAAGCGCGCGAAAACGTCGAAGGCGTAGCGGTGGTGGTGACCTCCACGGCGGTGCGCCGTACCAATCCGGAAGTGGTCGCCGCGCTCGAAAATCGCATCCCGGTGGTGCGCCGTGCAGAAATGCTCGCCGAGTTGATGCGGTTGAAGTCGACCGTCGCGGTCGCAGGTACGCATGGCAAGACAACCACTACCAGCATGATCGCCAGCCTGCTCGACAAGGGCGACGTCGACCCGACCGTGATCAATGGTGGGATCATCGAGCAATATGGCTCGAACGCGCGGCTCGGCGACAGCGACTGGATGGTGGTCGAAGCCGACGAAAGCGACGGCAGCTTCCTGCGGCTCGACGGCACCATTGCGGTGGTCACCAATATCGATCCCGAGCACCTCGATCACTACGGCGATTTCGACGGCGTGAAGCGCGCCTTTGTCGAGTTCATACACAACGTGCCGTTCTACGGTGCGGCGATCCTGTGCGTCGACCACCCCGAAGTACAGGCGGTGATCGGGCAGGTGCGCGACCGCAAGGTCGTTACCTACGGATTCTCGCTCCAGGCCGACATTTGCGGCGTGAACATTCGCGCGGTTGATGGCGGCAACACGTTCGACGTGATGATCCGCCAGCGCGGCGAGGAAGATCGCCGGATCGAGGGCGTACATCTGCCGATGCCGGGTCGTCACAACGTCCAGAATGCGCTCGCTGCCATCGCGGTGGCGATCGAAATGGGCTGTTCGGACGAGGTGATCCGCGACGGGTTCGGCAGCTTTGGCGGGGTGCGGCGACGTTTCACCCGTGCAGGAACGCTCGAGGTGGACGGCGCAAAGGTCCACGTGATCGACGACTACGCCCATCATCCGGTCGAAATCCAGGCAGTGCTTGGCGCTGCTCGCGAAGCCGTTGGCGGAGAAAAGGGCCGTGTGATCGCGGTCGCCCAGCCGCATCGCTATACTCGCCTCAGCGACCTGATGGACGAATTCCAGACCTGCTTCAACGAGGCGGATATCGTCTATATCACCCCCGTCTACGAAGCGGGAGAAGCGCCAATTGAAGGCGTCGATGCCGAGGCTCTTGTCACCGGGTTGAAATCGCGCGGGCATCGCTCGGCGCAGACTATTGCCGATGAGCGGGCGCTCGCCCAGGCGCTGGCAAGCGAAATTGAGCAGGGCGATATCATCGTGTGCCTCGGCGCGGGGGATATTACCCGCTGGGCGGCTGGCCTTGCCCCGGCGATTGACTCACTACGGGGGTCATGAAGGACATGGTGCAACCCGACGACGCTCCGAACCAAGATAACGGTATGGCGCCAGATTGCGCGGTCGAAGGCTCGGTCGATGCACCGGTTTCGATTGAGGGCATTCGCGGGCGGCTGACGCAAGACGCGCCGCTGGCAAAGTTTGTCTGGTTCAAAAGCGGCGGCCATGCCGATTGGCTGTTCGAACCTGCCGATGTCGACGACCTCAAGGCGTTTTGCGAGCGGCTCGACGGGGAGATGCCGGTCATGGCGCTGGGCGTCGGCTCCAACATGATCATCCGCGATGGCGGCGTGCCGGGCGTGGTAATCAAGCTGGGCAAGGCATTCGCCAATGTCGAGATCACCGGCCCGACGACACTGAAGGCGGGGGCCGCCGCTCCGGTCAGCATCGTATCGCGCCGCGCGGGCAAGGCCGGGATCGACGGACTCTCGTTCTTCACCGGCATTCCCGGTTCGGTCGGCGGCGTCACCAAGATGAACGGCGGGTGCTACGGACGCGAGACCAGGGACGTGCTGGTCGATTGCGACGTGATCCTGCCGGACGGGCAGTTCGTGACGCTCAGCAATGCGGATCTGCAATATTCGTATCGCCATTCGGCCTTGCCCGATGGTGCAATCGTGGTCGAAGCCCGGTTCGAGGGCTTTCCCGGAGATCCCGAAACGATCCGCGCAGAGATGGACCGCATTTCCAGCGAGCGGAAGGAATCGCAGCCGATTGGCAGCATGACAGGTGGTTCGACCTTCAAGAATCCGCCCGGTCACAGCAGCTGGAAACTGGTCGATGCCGCAGGAATGCGCGGGTTCAAGCATGGCGGCGCGCAAGTGAGCGAAAAGCACGCCAACTTCCTGATCAACATCGGCAATGCGACCAGCACCGAGATCGAGGAACTGGGCGAGATCGTGCGCGAGAAGGTCTACGCCAATTCGGGTGTCCAGCTCGAATGGGAAATCAAGCGTGTGGGTCGACCGTGAGTGATGGCGCGCCCCTCCATATCGCGGTCCTGATGGGCGGCTGGGCGAATGAGCGCGAAGTCTCGTTGATGAGCGGGAACGGTGTTGCCGATGCGCTGGAGAGCAAGGGGCATCGCGTCACCCAGATCGATATGGACCGCGACGTCGCACAGAAGATCGCCGAGATTTCGCCCGATGTCGTGTTCAATGCGCTGCACGGAGTTCCCGGCGAGGATGGCACGGTGCAGGGCATGCTCGACCTGATGGGTATCCCCTACACTCACTCCGGTCTGGCGACGTCAGTGGTTGCGATCGACAAGCAACTAACCAAGCAGGCCCTGGTGCCCCACGGTATCCCGATGCCGGGCGGGCGGATTGTGCCGGTGGCAGAGTTGCACGAGCGCGATCCAATGGCGCGGCCCTATGTGCTCAAGCCGGTCAACGAGGGCTCATCGGTCGGCGTCGCGATCATCACTGAAGACAGCAATGTCGGCAATCCGATCGCACGCGACGCCGCCGGCCCCTGGCAGGACTTTGACGAATTGCTGGCGGAACCTTTCATCAAGGGCCGCGAACTCACGACGGCCGTAATCGACGGGCCCGACGGCCCGCGTGCGCTCGGGGTGACCGAACTGATCATCGAGCATGGCTTCTACGACTACGAGCACAAATACACCGAAGGTCGCACGCAGCATGTCTGCCCGGCGCAGATCCCGCCAGAGATAGCGGCGCTTTGCGAGCAATACGCTTTGAAGGCGCATCAGGTGCTAGGATGCCACGGCACCAGCCGTACCGACTATCGCTGGGACGACGAACAGGGCGAAAAGGGGTTGTTCGTGCTCGAGACCAACACCCAGCCGGGAATGACCCCGCTCAGCCTGGTGCCGGAGCAGGCAAAGCAGGTCGGGATCAGCTATCCGGACTTGTGCGACATGATTGTTCGGGAAGCGCTCAGAGTTCATACATCGCGGGTGCTCCAAGGAGGAGAGCATGGCTAAGATCAAACGCGGCGGGAAAGGCGTGCGGAGGGCAGCGAAAGCGTCCAACCGCGCGGCCGGAGCACGCCGGGCCAAGGCCAAGACGACCGGGCTGGTCGACAGCGCAATGGGCATACTGCCCTTCACCGAGGAACAGTGGAGCCGGATCTGGCTGGCGGTCATCATCGGCGGGGCGGTGGCGTTGGCCTGGGTGATCGCCAACCTCGCCGGCGTTCCGGCAATGGCTCAAGCCGAAGTCGGGCGGATAGCTTCGGATGCGGGCTTCGAGGTGCGCCACGTGCGCGTAACCGGGACGGATCGGATGGACGAACGCCAGGTCTACGCGCGCGCACTGGCACAGCGCGACCGGCCCATGCCGCAGGTCGAAATCGACAAGCTGCGCGAGGATTTGCTGGAGCTGCCTTGGGTGGAAGACGCACGGGTATCGGTCCAACTGCCCGAAACTCTGGCGATCGACATTGTCGAGCGGAAGCCGCACGCCGTGCTCGAGAAGCCCGATCGACTGATGCTGATCGATGCCAGCGGGGTGGAGCTGGAGCCGATCGCGCGCGACAAGGCGGCAGCGCGGCTGCGGATTTCCGGGCCGGGAGCGGCCAAGCAGGTTGCGCCACTCGAAACATTGCTCGCCGCCGCGCCAGCCTTGCGACCACAGATCGAAGCCGTCGAGTGGGTTGGCAACCGGCGCTGGAACCTGACCTTCAAGACCGGGCAAGTGCTAGCCCTGCCCGAGGGAGCCGATGAATCCGCCAGCGCGCTGATCAAGTTCGCCCGGATGGACGGTCAGAACCGCCTGATCGGCGGAAAGGTCGCGACCTTCGACATGCGCGCGCCGCCGCGGATTTATATGCGTGTGCCCGGTCGCGGAGACGCGGTCGAACTGGCGGAGGCAGGCAGCTGATGGCCAGCAAGGCAGCAGCCCGCGCGAACAAGATCGCGGCCACCAAGGCCCGGCTCGCCAAGGTCTTCGGCGCGGTCAATATCGGTTCGTTCCGCATTTCGGCGATGATCATGGGCGAGACTGAAACCGGCGAATTGCTGGTGCTCGGTTCGGGGCACCGGGCGAGCCAGGGGATAAAGCGCGGCTATGTCACCGACATGAAAGCCGCGACCTATGCGATCCGCGACGCGGTCGAACGGGCCGAGAAGAATGCCGGCACCAGCATCCAGAGTGTGTGGGTGGCCTGCGCGGGCGCGGGTCTCAAAAGCAATGTGTCCAAGGTCGAGATCGACATTGGTGGGCGCCGGATCGAAGAGGAAGATGTCGAACACCTGCTGATCGCTGCTCGCGACACGATCCAGCCCGATGGTCGCAGCGTGCTGCACGCGCAGCCGGCGCACTACACGCTCGATGGAGCGCATGGCGTCGCCAATCCACGCGGGCTTCATGCCGAGCGGCTTGGTGTCGATGTCCATGTCATGCTCGCCGATGGTGCCCCGGTCCGGAACCTCATGGAAGCGGTTCAAAGCGCTCATCTCGAAGTCGAAGCGGTAGTCGCGGCGCCGCTCGCATCCGGGTACGCCTGCCTCAGCGAGGAAGAGCGCGAGCTGGGTGTAGCGCTGGTCGAGATTGGCAGCGACGTGACCAATGTTTCGGTGTTTGCCGGCGGCATGCTGCTGGGACTGCGCGCGGTGCCGATGGGGTCGGGCGATATCACTGATGCCGTCGCAAGCGCATTCGGCATTCGCCGGTTCCAGGCCGAGCGGCTCAAATGCGTCTCCGGCTCGGCGATTGCCAGCCCCAGCGATCACCGCGAGATGATTCCGGTCAATGGCCCCAATGAGGGCTGGGGAGAGGAAGCAAGCGGGCCGGTCGCGCGCGGTGCCGATGACAAGAACCGCATTCCGCGCGCCGAACTGGTGTCGGTGGTGACGCAGCATCTTGCGCGGCTGACCGGCGAAATTGGCCGCGCGCTCAAGGAAATGGGCTTTTCGGGTGCCCAGGCCGGTCAGGTCGTTCTGACCGGCGGTGGCGCCGAACTTGCCGGGCTGGCGGAGTTCACTCAAAGCGCGCTCGGCATGCCGGTCCGGATCGGTCGCGCTCCGTCGCTCAAGGGCTTGCCCGAGGCGCATTCCACGCCGGGCTTCTCGACGCTTGCCGGCCTGTGTCTCTACGCAGCCGAAGACCCGATCGATATCCGCTCGGTCGGGGCCCATTACACCGGATCGCGCGAAGTTCGCGGGACGCTCGGTGCGCCGATGGCGATCACCGGGTTGTTCCGTGCGCTGCGTCAGTACTTTTGAGTTCGGGGGCGTAAATTATAGTAAACAACTCACTGTGGATAAGGAGTTGCGCGGGATAACCGGCACATCGCGATTGTGTCACAAACAACAAGACGCAAAAGGTTGGAGAAACCGCGTCTGGAGGAAGAGCTGATGAGCATCAATATTGGACCGGCTGCGACAGACGAAATGCGCCCTCGCATCACCGTGATCGGGATTGGCGGAGCAGGCGGCAATGCGATCGCCAACATGATCGATTCCGAGATCGAAGGGGTCGATTTCGTTGTCGCGAACACCGATGCGCAAGCGTTGAGCACCAGCCCTGCCGACAAGCGGATTCAGCTCGGCCCGGACATTACTGGCGGGCTGGGTGCAGGGGCTCGACCCGAAGTCGGCAAGGCTGCAGCCGAAGAGACGGTCAAGGAAATCGAAGACGCGCTTGAGGGCGTGAATATGGTATTCATCGCGGCCGGCATGGGCGGCGGAACCGGCACTGGCGCGGCACCGGTCATCGCCGAAGCGGCACGGCGCAAGGGCGTCCTGACCGTGGGCGTTGTGACCAAGCCGTTCCTGTTCGAAGGCACACGCCGGATGCGGGCAGCCGAAGCCGGCATCGACGAGCTTCAGGGGCATGTCGACACGCTGATCGTCATCCCCAACCAGAACCTGTTCCTCGTTGCCAAGGCCGAAACAACATTCAAGGAAGCGTTCCAGCTTGCCGATGAAGTGCTGCAGCAAGGCGTGCGTTCGATCACCGATCTGATGGTGATGCCCGGCCTCATCAATCTCGACTTTGCCGATGTCCGTTCGGTCATGAGCGAGATGGGCAAGGCAATGATGGGTACCGGGGAGGGCGAAGGCCAGAACCGTGCGCTCGACGCAGCCGAGCAGGCGATCGCCAACCCGCTGCTCGACGGAGTCTCGATGCAGGGCGCCAAAGGCGTGATCATCTCGATCATCGGCGGCGAAGACATGAAGCTGCTCGAAGTCGATGAAGCGGCGAACCATATCCGGGAGCTGGTCGACGAAGACGCCAACATCATCTGGGGCAGCGCCTTCAACCCGGACCTCGATGGCAGGATCAGGGTTTCCGTCGTTGCGACCGGGATCGAACAAGGCGCGGTCGGCTCTGCGGATACGGTTGCGCCTGTTGCGCTATCCAGTGCGCGCGCGCCCAAACGCCCGGTGCTCGAACTGGGCGGCGAAATCGAGGCTGA
This sequence comes from uncultured Porphyrobacter sp., assembly GCA_964550495.1. GTDB lineage: Bacteria > Pseudomonadota > Alphaproteobacteria > Sphingomonadales > Sphingomonadaceae > Erythrobacter. Next base: position 27,252 of record CAZJZO010000032.1, read on the forward strand.
AGAGCAGGCCGAAGAAGAGGAAGCAGCACCCATCATCCCTCCGCTGACCCCGCCTGTGGCCGAAGTCGAAGAGGTCGACGAAGCGGAGCTGGAGCAAGAGGTGCAGCCCGAACCCGATCCCGAACCCGAAGCCGATCTGGAGCCTGCTGCATCACGCGAGGCCGAACCATTCGATCTGACCGGTATGCAGGCCGGCGATGAAATGGGCGACGAAGGCGAAGATGTCGACGGAATAGTCGATCCGCTCGCCGGGTTGCGCGGTCTGGACGATGACGAAGCCGGGCACGATGAAATGCCCGAGCTGGCCGAGGACAGCTATGTCGCGGAGACGGTCGATGAACAGACCGAGGAAGAGGGTACGCTTGACCTCACCGGCGAATATGCCGAATTCGAGGAAGCGGATGGTGACGACGATCTGCTGGCCGATGCCGACCGCCTCGCTTCCGATGACAAGCCGGTAGAGGCCCGGACAGAGCCTGCCCGAAAGCAGCCGGTGCTGGGTGGCAATGATGGTGGCTCAGACACGGGCGCAGCCGCCGCCGCACCGGCCGGAGGCAGCACGTTGTTCGAGCGGATGGCCAATCTCTCGCGGGCATCGGGATCCGAAGAGGACGAAGAGGATGAGGATGGCGACGACGACGCGCCGGCCTTGTCGATCCCGCGCTTCCTCGGCAGGCAGAACAACCAATAGCGCCGATTTGGCGGCTTCGCTTCAGCCGGAGTGAAGCCCCATTCGCCTCATGTTCATCGCTGCACGGTTAGCGGGGACGTGGATTTGATCTAGCTCGATGAGCGCAATGACACCCTATCGCCTGTCTCTTGCCGGTGCAGCGCTTGCCATGGTTGGCATGACCGCGATCCTGCCAGCCGCTTCCAGCGCACAGAATTCGACGTCGCGCGCGATCGTCCAGCCGTTGCCGTCACCCGAGGTCGAACGACTCAATAGTGCACTTCGGAAGCTGGCGCGTCGACCGCGCGATCTCGAGGCGTTGATCGAAGCGGGCAATGCGTCGCTGCGGCTCGACGATCTCGATGCTGCGATCGGATTTTTCGGGCGAGCGGAAGAGCTATCGAGCGACAATCCGCGCGTGAAGATGGGGCAGGCTGCGGTATTCCTGCGTTCCGGGAGGCCGATCGAAGCCCTGCAACTGTTCGCTGAGGCGGAACAAGCCGGGGCATCGCCGCGCGATGTGCTGGCCGATCGCGGTCTGGCCTACGATCTTGTGGGGGACCAGACCCGCGCTCAGGCAACCTATCGCCAGGCACTGCGCGATGATCCGGACAATGCAGTCGCCATTCGGCGGATGGCCTTGAGCCAGGCTATCGTTGGCGAGCAACGGGCGTTCGAAACGACCCTGCGACCGCTGATCGACAAGAGCGACTTTGCGGCATTTCGGACCCGCGCATTCGGCTTGGCGATCCTCGGCGAGCAGGAGCGCGCCGCCGCCATCACCGAAGCGGTCATGCCGCGCGATCTGGCAAGCCGGATTACGCCTTATCTCGAGTTCATGCCGCGCCTAACCAGGGCGCAGCAGGCAGCGGCTGCCAATCTCGGGATCTTTCCGCGCGCAGCCGATATCGGTCGCGACGATCCGCGAATTGCCAACTTCGCAGTGGCTACGGCCGGAGGCGTGTCCGGATCTGCGGATGTCGAAGCCGATACGCGGCTGACGCCAACAGGCCAGCCATTGGGTCAACCGACCGCACAAGTTGCCGCAACAGATCCGCAACCAGGACAGGCAGGTGCCAGCCGAAGTGGTGTGCAATCCGAACTGAACCGTGTGGCGCAGGCCCAGTCGGGTGCCACATCTCCGCAGGTGGCAGGGTCAACGCGCTCGAGTTCCGGCGATAACACGCGCGGCTTCGACTTGGCGCGGGTGTCCGGATCCGGCGATCGCTCAGCGGCAGCAGGCGACGCCGCT